>CALSMK010000007.1 GCA_943787435.1 uncultured Flavobacteriales bacterium
CCGACGAAGTGATGGTCCAAAATGCCATCACTCAGGTGGAGTTCAACTTGGGACAAGCCATCCGGATGGGATTGCGAAACCGAAGACCTGTCGTGGGCATTCTTCAAGGGCACGGTTGTTTCCTGCCTGTTGAGACCGCTGACTTCACCAATTCTTTATCTGAGACTGCAGATGTGGTCGACGTGAAACTCGATGGCTCTGTAGATGCCCTTTGCGAAACCATAGAAGGTCGCCCATGGAGACAGCCCAAATACGATGCCTTGGTGGTGGCTGGGCCAGATTCCACCTTCAGCGACCGAGACAAATTGCTGATCGATCAGTACCTCATGAATGGGGGACACATGATGTGGTTGATTGACCCCTTGGTTACCGACTTGGACAGCATTCGAAAAACACAACAAACGCTGGCCACCACCCGAGAAACTGGCCTCTTCGACTGGCTTTTCCACCACGGAGTGCGACTGAACCGAAACATGGTTTTGGATGCCCAATGCGCGCCCATCATGCTGGGAACCGGCCCCATGGGAGACCATCGGAACATGCAGATGTTCAACTGGTACTTTTCGCCAGTGGTGCTATCCGAACCAGACGCGCATCCCATCTGCGCCAACCTCGACCCTTTGCACTTTGACTTCACCAGTACACTGGACCTGGTGAATCCAGCCGACAACAGGGAAGCCACGGTGTTGCTGAGCAGCTCAGCAAGATCAATCCTTTACAATGCCCCCCGTTCGTGTGGCCAGTGCCGTGGTCAATCTGCCCCCAGAACATTTCGAGACCGACAACCCAGGTGGTTATCCCTTGGCTGTTTTGCTGGAAGGCCATTTCGACAGCTTCTTTGCCTTGAGGCTCTCCAAAGAACTCCGCGACAGTCCTGATTTCGCCTTCCGTCCCGAAACAGAAGCAGGCAAGATGATTGTGGTTTCCGATGCCGACTTCATTCGCAACGAAACCCGTCCAACAGAAGAAGGTCTCGCCCCACTTCCATTGGGCTATGACAGATACAGCCAGCGTGTCATCTACGATAACAAGGAATGGCTCTTGAATGCCATGAGCTATTTGTTGGACGACGCGGGACAAATCAGCCTGCGTTCCAGAAGCATTGCATTCCGTCCTTTGAACGACCAGAGCATTCAAGGCTCCGAAAACAAATGGACAGTGATCGCTGTCGGAGGCCCCATTGTCTTGGTGGTCGCCCTTGGCTTGCTTTTACCCGCTTGGCGCCGTCGCCGATGGACCCATTCAGCCTCATGAACCGAAGCTTACTGACCCTTCTCGCCATCGTCATCTTGGCCGGCATCGCCATCACAGTGGCTGTTCAACCAGAATCCGGACGATTGGATGCCGATTCAAGCACGCACTTCTCCATTTCGGACACCTCGCTGGTCACCAAAATCCGAATTGCCGATTCCCGTGGACAGTCAGCAGTCCTTGAACGCAGTGATCATCCTCTCGGCTTATGGGCGCTGAATGGACGCTTGCTGGCCAGAAAGGACGCCACTGACCTCTTGCTCAAGACCTTCAAACGCATCTCGGTCAGGCAACCGGTTCAATCCACGGCTGTGGAAGGGGTGCTCAAAATGATGGCTTCATCTGGAAAGCGCGTCGACATCCACTTGAATGGAGAAGACGCCCCCACCAAGACTTGGTTCATTGGCACACCCACCCAAAGCCATACAGGAACCCACATGTTGTTGGAGTGGCCTGGCAAAGGCCGGTCCTCAGAGCCATACGTCACGCACATGGAAGGGTTCACGGGCTTTCTGTCAACGCGGTTCTTCACCTCTGAAGGCGAATGGCGGTACACTGGCGTCTATGAATCCAGCGCCACGCAAATCGAGTCCATTGCCGCATGGCCCCTGGATGACCCAGGAAAACATGCACGCCTTTCCTGGTCCAAGAACCAAGAAACCATCGAAGCTGAAGGGGAACAAGGCCCCTTGAATTTGCCTCAACCCTTGCTTCGAGAACAGTGGTTAAGGCTGTGTAAAGTCCACATCGAAACCTGGGACAGCCACTTGACTCCAGCCGCGCAGGACAGTCTAAAAAGAAGCGCACCCGCCTGGCACTTGGAAGTCGCTTATCGCGATGGACGCAACATTCCAATGGACCTCTATTGGAAAACCCCCATCATGGAAGAACTGGACCTTCAAGGCAACATCATGACCCACGACGGAAGTCGCATGTACGCGGTGGTCAATGGCGAGGTGGCTTTGGTACAAACCTTCGTCTTTAACCCCATCTTGGATTTTTGGCGCGACCTGGAAACCCAAACCAACGCATCAGCCTCATGAACGCCTACCTCATAGACGGGATTCGCACACCCATTGGAAACTTTGGTGGCACATTGTCCCCAGTTCGGACCGATGACCTGGCCGCCCATGTGCTCCGCGAATTGTTGCTTCGCCACGAAAGTCTCGACCCCAGTTCCATTGGCGACGTGATCATGGGGTGTGCCAATCAAGCTGGAGAAGACAACCGAAACGTGGCTCGAATGGCTTCGCTGTTGGCCGGTTATCCCCATTCGGTTCCTGGCGAAACCATCAACCGCCTCTGTGCTTCAGGCATGGCTGCTACGGTCCATGCTGCTCGGGCCCTTCACATGGAGGACGCCAACGTCATGGTCTCCGGAGGTGTAGAACACATGACCCGCGGCCCTTGGGTCATGAGCAAGGCCAGCAAAGCCTTTGGAAGGGACTCACAAATGCATGACAGCAGCTTTGGGTGGAGGTTCATCAACCCAAAACTAGACGCCTTGTATGGCACAGATGGGATGGGAACCACCGCCGAAAACTTGGTGGACCTGTATGGCATATCGCGAGAGGATCAAGACTTGTTTGCCTCCCGATCTCAGCACAAGGCAGCGCAAGCCCAAGAAGCCGGTCATTTTTCTGAGGAAATCGCACCCGTAAACATTCCTCGTCGCAAACAAGATGACCTTGTTTTCTCTGATGATGAATTCATCAAACCCAAATCCACTGCCGAGGTGTTGGCCAAGCTCAGGCCGGCATTCCGAAAGGAGGGAGGCTCAGTGACAGCTGGAAACAGCAGCGGCCTCAACGACGGAGCATGCGCTTTGCTGCTGGCCAATGAACAGGGGATTCAACAATGGGGGTGGACCCCCTTGGCTCAAATCGTCTCCAGCTCCGTCGTGGGGGTGGAGCCTCGCATCATGGGCATTGGTCCTGTTGAAGCCTCCCAAGCGGCATTGGCCAAAGCGGGGCTGACTTTGAATGACATGGACCACATTGAGCTCAATGAAGCCTTTGCAGCCCAAAGTTTGGCCTGCACACGTGCATTGGGCCTTGCAGATGACGACCCTCGGGTAAATCCTCAAGGAGGAGCCATTGCCCTGGGCCACCCTTTGGGAATGACAGGCGCCAGAATTCTGCTCACTGCCGCTCGACAGCTGGCAAGGACGCAAGGCAAATACGCCCTGGTCAGCCTCTGCATCGGTGTGGGTCAAGGCTACGCCACAGTGATTCGCAACCCCAGTGCAGCATGATCCAGTCCTTCAAGTCCATGGTGCCCGTTGTGGATGAGACCGCTTATGTTCACCCCATGGCCACCATCATTGGTCATGTCACCATTGGAAAGAACTGCTACATCGGACCAGGCGCTGTTCTGAGGGGAGACTGGGGAAAAATTGAAGTGTCCAATGGGTGCAACATTCAAGAAAATTGCGTGGTGCACATGTTTCCTGGAACCACCGTTCGCCTCGAAGAAGGAGCCCATGTAGGTCACGGAGCCATTGTCCATGGGGCCAAACTGGGACGCCAATGCATGATTGGCATGAACGCCGTCATCATGGATGATGTGGAGGTGGGGGAAGGATGCATCGTAGGCGCATTGTCTTTTCTCAAAGCCCAAAGCCAATGGAAAGACAGAACCATCATCGCTGGCAACCCTGCCAAGATCCTGGGTGATGTGTCAGATGACATGCTGGCACACAAGGTGGAAGGCACTGGTCTTTATCAAGGGCTTCCAGCCGACTTCCATTCCTCACTTCGGGAATGCGAACCGCTTCGCGCTGAGCCCTTAGATCGGCCTTCTGAGTTCCCAGACTTTGAAACTTGGCAACAACGCAGAAAACGGAAGTGATTCATGGCAAAAGGCCCATTCCACTTCAAGTCCTTCTCAGTAGAGCAAGATGGTGCGGCCATGAAAGTGGGCATGGACGGCATGGTGTTGGGATCATGGACCGACGTCAATGGTGTCGATCTGGCCATTGACATTGGTGCCGGAAACGGATACGTGGGCCTCATGCTCCTCCAACGAATGGCTCAAGGCACCAAGGTTTATGGCGTTGAGCTTGAGCCTGATGCAGCCCAACAATGCATCGAAAACTTGAGCAATCAACCGTTTGCCGGAAGAACAGCTGAAGGATGGTCAGGACCCGTTCAGAGGTTCCATCTAGAAAAGCCTGAACTGGTGGGAATGGCCGACCTGATTGTGTCCAATCCTCCTTTCTACAAGAACAAGCCCAAATCCCAAGACAACGCCAGAAACCTGGCCAGACATGACGACACGTTGACCATGGGTGATTTGGCTCAATCGGCTCACCGATTGCTCAAGCCAGGTGGACGATTGTGCACCATTTGGCCATCGGACCGTTTAGAAGAGTGGGAGAGCTGGTCGTCTGGAATTGGATTTGACGCGTGCAGAACAGTGCACATCAAGACCATGCGTCATCTTCCTGAAAAACGATTTTTGTCTGAATGGCGCAAACAACCATGCGCACCTGAGTCCAATGTGCAAGAAAACCTCATCTTGGAAGGGTCAGCCACATTGGATTTCACCGATCAGTACCTGGCGTTCATACAGCCCTACTTGAGGGGAACCTGACTCAAAAGTCAGCCACCAAGGACACGCTTCAAATCACCCAACTGCTTGGTCCAAAGAAGGGTCGCTTCTTCAACTTCGTCCTCTTCAGCATAGTCGGTCACCACGAGTGCAGTGTCTCCGGTCAGAGGGTCGATTTTGATCCTCATCTCGAAGAAGGTCTTTGCACCTTCTTCTTCATGCTCAATCCAGCGGTACTTCACGAATTCTTCTCGCTTCTGGGTCACCAAACGCGCAGACTCTTCGGAACCATCCCAGAAAAACGTGAAGACGTCTTTTTTGATGTTCACGTCATCCGCAAACCACTCAGAGAGGCCACTTGGATTGTTGAGGCGACTGAAAATGGATCCTTTGCTCGCCTGAATGGGCACTTCAACTTGGAATTCAACTCGCTCCATAAATCACAGATTGCAGCAAAGATACGATGCCCACTGCGGTGGACCTGTCTGAAAGCATGCAACATTCACAAATCATAACCATTTCAAGTTCGGTTTGATTAAATTTGCCGCCCGTTTCGAATGAGAAACACGGCGAGGTAGCTCAGCTGGTTAGAGCGCAGGATTCATAATCCTGAGGTCGAGAGTTCAAGTCTCTCTCTCGCTACAAGACAAAAAAGCCCGGAATTCCGGGCTTTTTTCTTGCTCCAAGATTCGGTTTGAGAGCCAAGGCTGAGTATTATTTAATATACACAAGTCAATTATGAGTCGACAAATGACTATTTTAGAGGGGTTAAATGCTGAGTCATGGTACGTAACCTTCTGCTTCTGTCCCTTTTCATGTGTTCCATCGGAGCTCTGCACTCCCAGTGTTCTGATCCCGAAGCGTGCAATTATGACCCCAACAGCTCAACCGAATCCAATGGATCTGCCTGTTTGATTCTGGACACGCATGAGGTCCACACCACGGGGGCCCTTGCTGGACTGACCACTTACCGTCTCTACGTTCATTTGACTGAACCTGACCACTTTCTTTCAGCGATCAGCACCATCATTGACGAGAATGCTGACCCTGAGGAGAATCCAGGTCAAACCACCAGCATTCGGATTGCCACAACCACCTCGTTCTATCAAGATCAATTTGGAAGTGCAACCTCAACAGGCATCTCATCCAATCTGCTGTCCTTCTTTCCAGACTTGCTCTACGACAGTTGGGTCACCATTGGACACGCCCCTGAAAATGGAGCCCCTGCAGCCACAGTCAGCACCATTGCCAGTCCAACACAAAACTGGGTGGCCAATTTCGAATCCGGTGAAGACTTGATCATGGACGACATCATTGGCGGCCTTTGGTACATCTATAACGATGGAAATGGTCAAGGTCTGCCCGATGAAAATGGTGATGTCCTCATTGCGCAGCTCACCACTTCAGGCACCATTGAAGTGGAACTTTCGGGTCAGTTTTTCCCCAACCATGGATCTGGGCCAAACGGTGAAGCCGATGGAACAGCAGACATTCAGTTCATCACAGAGCTGGGACCCGATTGCCCAAATGACATCAATGCCAATTGTACCTATCCCGCTTCAGAAGAAGATTGTGACGGCAATTGCCTGGTAGATGAAGACTCAGACGGCATCTGCGATGAGAATGACCCTTGCGTAGGCACCTTGGATGGCTGCAACGTTTGCAACGGACCCGGACCAATTGAAGAGTGCGGATGTTCAGGCATTCCACAAGGAGATTGCGATTGCAATGGAAACCAACTCGACGCCCTTGGTGTCTGCGGTGGACCTTGCTCCAGTGATTCTGACCTGGATGGGATTTGTGACGATGTTGATCCGTGTGTGGGCAGTTTAGATGCCTGTGGTGTCTGTAATGGACCGGGGGCCATTTACGATTGTGGCTGTGAAGCCATACCCCCAGGAGACTGCGATTGCAACGGAAATCAGGCAGATGCCATTGGCATTTGTGGCGGCAACTGCACCTCGGATTCCGATGAGGACGGCATTTGTGATAACCAGGACCCCTGCGTGGGATCTTTTGATGCTTTGGGAGAATGCAATGGCAATTGCACCGCAGACTCAGACAACGATGACATCTGTGATGATGTAGACCCGTGTGTGGGGGCCTATGATGCCCTTGGGGTTTGCAATGGCAATTGCCCCTCCGACATCGACGACGACGGCGTATGCGACAATGCAGAAATTCCCGGATGCACCGACAATGAAGCCTGCAACTTTGATTCCGATGCGACCGATGACGACGGGTCATGTGAAGTTGAGGACGCAGTAGGAGACTGCGGAGGTGATTGTGAAAACGACATCGACAACGACAACGTCTGTGATGACGTAGACCCTTGTGTTGGAGATTTGGACGCGTGTGGTGTGTGCAATGGCCCAGGTTCCATTTATGACTGCGGCTGCTCTGGCATTCCAGCAGGGGATTGTGATTGCGAAGGAAATCAGGTTGACGTAGTGGGCGATTGTGGCGGCTCTTGCACGGAAGACACCGACCAAGACGGCATATGCGATGATGTGGATGCTTGCATCGGCCAGTATGACGCTTGCGGTGTTTGCAATGGAGTGGGCGACATCTTTCAATGCGGATGCAACAACATTCCAGAAGGAGAGTGCGATTGCAATGGAAATCAACTTGATGTGGTCGGAGTCTGCGGCGGATCCTGCACAGAAGACACCGACCAAGACGGCATTTGCGATGACATCGACCCTTGCGTCGGGTCCCTCGATGCCTGCGGAATCTGCAATGGACCGGGTGCCATCCTGGACTGCGGATGCTCCAGCCTTCCCGCGGGTGACTGCGACTGCGATGGCAACCAACTCGACGCCCTCGGAAATTGTGGTGGCCCTTGCTCTGCCGACCTCGACCAAGACGGCATTTGCGATGACATCGACCCTTGTGTCGGGTCCCTCGATGCCTGCGGAATCTGCAATGGACCGGGTGCCATCCTGGACTGCGGATGCTCCAGCCTTCCCGCGGGTGACTGCGACTGCGATGGCAACCAACTCGACGCCCTCGGAAATTGTGGTGGCCCTTGCTCTGCCGACCTCGACCAAGACGGCATTTGCGATGACATCGACCCTTGTGTCGGGTCCCTCGATGCCTGCGGAATCTGCAATGGACCGGGTGCCATCCTGGACTGCGGATGCTCCAGCCTTCCCGCGGGTGACTGCGACTGCGATGGCAACCAACTCGACGCCCTCGGAAATTGTGGTGGCCCTTGCTCTGCCGACCTCGACCAAGACGGCATTTGCGATGACATCGACCCTTGCGTCGGGTCCCTCGATGCCTGCGGAATCTGCAATGGACCGGGTGCCATCCTGGACTGCGGATGCTCCAGCCTTCCCGCGGGTGACTGCGACTGCGATGGCAACCAACTCGACGCCCTCGGAAATTGTGGTGGCCCTTGCTCTGCCGACCTCGACCAAGACGGCATTTGCGATGACATCGACCCTTGCGTCGGGTCCCTCGATGCCTGCGGAATCTGCAATGGACCGGGTGCCATCCTGGACTGCGGATGCTCCAGCCTTCCCGTGGGTGACTGCGACTGCGATGGCAACCAACTCGACGCCCTCGGGGAATGCGATGGCGAATGCGAATCAGACCTCAATTCAAACGGCATTTGCGACACCGATGAACCATCTGGGTGCACGTATGAAGAAGCCATCAATTACGACAGCTCATCCGTGTTCGACAATGGAACTTGCACATTTTCAGAACCCTGCGATGAAAATGATTGTCCATACGACGTCAACAATGATGGTTCAATTGGCGTGAGTGACCTCCTCGATCTCCTCGTTTATTTCGGAGACTACTGCGTCGAGTAAGTCGATTAAAACCAGAATCAATAAGCGTCATAAACAAATTAGGTGGTTGATTATACTCCTTAAGCGAATAATTTGTCGCATCTTAAGGGTGCCAAAAATTCACTTGCCGCTATGCCCGTAACCAAGGTCATTGCCTCATCCTATCTGGGGCTGGTATTTCTCTCCTGTCTGCTGCTGGGGACCAACCTGACTCTCGCACAATGTGATTCCACAGCGGGAGGTTTTTCTATTTCCGTTGAAAGAATCGCCGAAGACATAGGCGTCATTGAAGGAAACAGCGGAACCACAGACCTATCCGGTTACAGCACTTACCGGGTTTATTTGAATTGCGAAACAGCCCAAGACAAGCTCAGCGCTATCGAAGGCAACAACAACAGGCCCCTTTCGATAGAAACCACCACCAGTTTCTTTCAAACCAGCCTCTTCTCCGGCAGCAACAACGTGCTGGCCAATGCCATTTCTCCTGTTCTGTATGATCTCTATCCCGATGTCGTCTATGACAGTTGGCTCACCATTGGCATTCAGCAAAGTGCAGATGCATCAGCAGGAGAAGTCGAAGTCCAGCTTACAGAGGACAACAGCTTTCCTCTTTCAACGGGCTTTGCCAACGGAAACAATGTAAACGTCAACAGCATAGCCGGAGCCACCTGGTACATCACAGACTCTGACCTCTACACCAATGGTCTGGCAGGAGGTGACCTCAAAGTACTCATCGCACAGCTCACCACCGACGGTGAAATCTCTGGCCAATTCGGAATGCAGGTTTTCCGCAACGGCGTTTCTGACACCGAAAACTGCGCGCGCCCATACCTCTCGTTTGCTAGCCATGGCTGCATGGAAACCTCCGCTTGCAACTATGATCCAACCGCCATTTTTGACAATGGCACCTGTGACTTTTGTGCCTGTCCAGATTCAGTACAGGTGCTCTCTTCGTCCTTCCCAAGCGACAGCGTTCCAGGTTTGTCCTTGGAGTGCGAAATCATCGCCAACCACGACACCACGGGAATCACCACCGACCTTTTAGGAAACAGTGATCCGCTGGCCGGCATGAAGACCTACAGGGTCTACGCCAAAGTGGATGACCCAACCACCACTGTCAATGCCGGTTTCGGTGGCACAGCAGCGCCGCTGTCCATCACCTCCACAGAACCTTTCTATCAAAGTCAACGTTGGGCAACTCCACACCGAGCAGCATTTCCGCTGCTCTCTGGAGCATCGACACCTACAAGGAGTCACAATACGACAGCTGGGTGACCATCGGCATCGACCGCAGCCCCATCTCAAATGCCACGCATGCTTCTTCAGGGGCGCCCTACCAAGCCATCAGCTCGGCAGGCAGCTGGCCAGCAGAATTTGAAGGTGGAGGTGGATTGTTCGCCTCTGGTTCAGTAGGAGGGACCTGGTTTGCATACCCTTCTTCGGCCAACGTGATTCCTGATGGAGACCTCCGCGTATTGGTCGCCCAATTCACCACAGCGGGCGTCGTAAGCGGGACACTTGGACTTCAGATTATTCCTGAGGAGGCGCCAAGTGACTCCACCAATGACTATCGATTGCCCTTCACCTTTACCACCCAAGGGTTAGGAGACTACGTCCCTGTTTTCCCAGAAATTTGCTCTTGCACCAACACCGACAATGACTACATCTGCGATGACGTAGACCCTTGCATTGGTGCAGAAGATGCCTGTGGCATTTGTAACGGTCCGGGAGAAATTTATGAATGCGGGTGCGCCGACATTCCTGAAGGGGATTGTGATTGTGACGGAAATCAACTCGATGCCATTGGCGTTTGTGGAGGGTCCTGTACCGAGGATCTCGACAACAATGGAACCTGCGACGACAGCGAAGTTCTAGGATGCACAGATCTTGAGGCCTCGAACTACAATTCAGAAGCCACGCAAGACAATGGATCTTGCTTCTATCTGGGATGTACAGACCCCACTGCTTCCAATTTTGACAACACCGCTGACACCGACGATGGGTCATGCACATATCCAGGTTGCACAGACCCTACTGCCTGGAATTACGATGCAACAGCAAACTTGGACGACGGCTCATGTCAGGCCAATGCATGTGGAATTGAGGGCCAATTGGTCGAGGTGACCAATTACGCTTACACCCCCGCCCAAGTGACCATTGCAACCGGTGAAGTTGTGATTTGGCAAAACAACTCCACATCTCTGCACAACGTCAATGGTGACGTGAACAGCCAAACGGACGAGAGCTTCAACAACCCAGAAACGTTCTCATTGCCCAACTCAGTTGGAAATGAGCAGGGGGTATGCATGGGAAGCTACACTTTCACCATACCAGGTGTGTATCAATATGATTGTTCCATCGGAATTCATGCCGCGCTTGGAATGGTGGGCACAATCACTGTGGGTACAGGTGGGTGTTTGGATCCTCAAGCCACCAATTATGACGCATCTGCTGAGTTCGATGATGGCACATGCATCTTCTCCGGCTGCATCAATGGCGCCGCTTGTAACTACGACAGCAACGCCACCAACGACGATGGTTCCTGCGTATTCCCAACAGGGTGCCAGACTTGCTCTGGTGCAACTGACGGCAGCGGAACCACTGTTGACAACGATGCCGACCAAGACGGCGTGTGTGACCAGGACGAGCTCCTCGGTTGCACCGATGCTTCAGCTGCATGCAACTACGACGCAACGCCGACCACCGACACCGACAACAGCCTCTGCGTGTTCGCAACAGGGTGCCAGACCTGCTCCGGTGCAGACCGACGGCAGCGGAACCACCGTTGACAACGATGCCGACCAAGACGGCGTGTGTGACCAAGACGAGATCCTCGGTTGTACCAATGCTGCGGCCTGTAACTACGACGCTACATCCACCACCGACACCGACAACAGTCTTTGCGTGTTCCCAACAGGTTGCCAGACCTGCTCTGGTGCAGACCGACGGCATCAGGCACCACCGTCGACAACGATGCCGACCAGGACGGCGTGTGTGACCAAGACGAGATCCTCGGTTGTACCGATGCTTCAGCTGCATGCAACTACGACGCAACGCCGACCACCGACACCGACAACAGCCTCTGCGTGTTCGCAACAGGGTGCCAGACCTGCTCTGGTGCAGACTGACGGCAGCGGAACCACCGTCGACAACGATGCCGACCAAGACGGCGTGTGTGACCATGGCGATGAACTCCTCGGTTGCACCAATGCTGCGGCCTGCAACTACGACGCTACAGCCGACCACCGACACCGACAACAGCCTCTGCGTGTTCCCAACGGGTTGCCAGACCTGCTCTGGTGAGACCGACGGATCCGGCACCACCGTCGACAACGATGCCGACCAGGATGGCGTGTGCGACCATGACGAGATCCTGACGGGCTGCACCGATGCTTCGCTGCCTGCAACTACGACGCAACGCCGACCACCGACACCGACAACAGCCTCTGCGTGTTCGCAACAGGGTGCCAGACCTGCTCTGGTGAGACCGACGGCAGCGGAACCACCGTCGACAACGATGCCGACCAGGATGGGGTGTGCGATGGTGATGAACTCCTCGGTTGCACCAGATGCTGCGGCCTGCAACTACGACGCCACAGCCGACCACCGACACCGACAACAGCCTCTGCGTGTTCCCAACAGGTTGCCAGACCTGCTCTGGTGAGACCGATGGATCCGGTACCACCGTCGACAACGATGCCGACCAAGATGGCGTGTGCGATGATGACGAGCTGAAGGGCTGCACCGATGCTTCGGCCTGCAACTACGACGCAACGCCGACCACCGACACCGACAACAGCCTCTGCGTGTTCGCAACAGGGTGCCAGACCTGCTCTGGTGAGACCGACGGCAGCAGGTACCACCGTCGACAACGATGCCGACCAGGATGGCGTGTGCGATGGTGACGAGCTCCTCGGCTGCACCGATGCTTCGGCCTGCAACTACGACGCCACGCCCACCACCGACACCGACAACAGCCTCTGCGTGTTCCCAACAGGTTGCCAGACCTGCTCTGGTGCAGACCGACGGCAGCCGGTGCCGCCGTCGACAACGATGCCGACCAGGACGGCGTGTGTGACCAGGACGAGCAGCCTCGGCTGCACCAATGCCGCGGCCTGCAACTACGACGCAACACCGACCACCGACACCGACAACAGCCTCTGCGTCTTCGCAACAGGATGCCAGACTTGCTCTGGTGAGACTGACGGCAGCGGCACTACTGTCGACAACGATGCCGACCAAGACGGCGTGTGCGATGGTGATGAACTGCTCGGTTGTACCGATGCTTCGGCCTGCAACTACGACGCCACGCCCACCACCGACACCGACAACAGCCTCTGCGTGTTCGCAACAGGGTGCCAGACCTGCTCTGGTGCAACTGACGGCAGCGGAACCACCGTCGACAACGATGCCGACCAGGACGGCGTGTGTGACCAGGACGAGCAGCCTCGGCTGTACCAATGCTGCGGCCTGCAACTATGACGCAACACCGACCACCGACACCGACAACAGCCTCTGCGTCTTCGCAACAGGTTGCCAGACCTGCTCTGGTGCAGACTGACGGCAGCGGCACTACTGTCGACAACGATGCCGACCAAGACGGCGTGTGCGATGGTGATGAACTGCTCGGTTGTACCGATGCTTCGGCCTGCAACTACGACGCCACGCCCACCACCGACACCGACAACAGCCTTTGCGTGTTCGCAACAGGGTGCCAGACCTGCTCTGGTGCAACTGACGGCAGCGGAACCACCGTCGACAACGATGCCGACCAGGATGGAGTGTGTGACCAAGATGAGATCCTCGGTTGTACTGATGCTGCGGCCTGTAACTACGACGCCACATCCACCACCGACACCGACAACAGCCTTTGCGTGTTCGCAACAGGGTGCCAGACCTGCTCTGGTGCAACTGACGGCAGCGGAACCACTGTCGACAACGATGCCGACCAGGATGGAGTGTGTGATGGTGATGAACTCCTCGGTTGTACAGATGCTGCGGCCTGTAACTACGACGCCACATCCACCACCGACACCGACAACAGCCTCTGCGTGTTCGCAACAGGGTGCCAGACTTGCTCTGGTGAGACTGACGGCAGCGGCACCACTGTCGACAACGATGCCGACCAAGATGGAGTGTGTGACCAAGACGAGGTCCTCGGTTGTACAAATGCTGCGGCCTGTAACTACGACGCAACGCCGACCACCGACACCGACAACAGCCTCTGCGTGTTCGCAACAGGGTGCCAGACTTGCTCTGGTGATACCGACGGCAGCGGAACCACCGTTGACAACGATGCCGACCAGGATGGAGTGTGTGACCAAGATGAGATCCTCGGTTGTACTGATGCTTCGGCCTGCAACTACGACGCAACGCCGACCACCGACACCGACAATAGCCTCTGCACATACACAGACGGCATTTGCGACAGCTGCATCAATGGAGTGGTCGTAGACAATGATGCCGACAATGATGGTACCTGTGATGCAGATGAAGTGGCCGGATGCACCGACCCCAATGCATGTAACGTGGGATCATTCTCGGATACAGACAATTCACTCTGCACCTACGTTGATGACAATTGTGAAAGCTGCGTCGACGGTTCTGTCATCCTGAATGACAGCGATGCTGACGGAGTTTGCGACCAGGACGAACTGCTCGGGTGCACCAATGCCGCTGCATGCAACTACGACGCAACGCCGACCACCGACACCGACAACAGCCTCTGCGTATTCGCAACAGGGTGCCAGACTTGCTCTGGTGAGACCGATGGCAGCGGTACCACCGTCGACAACGATGCCGACCAAGATGGCGTGTGCGATGATGACGAGCTGAAAGGCTGCACCGACGCTTCGGCCTGCAACTACGACGCCACGCCCACCACCGACACCGACAACAGTCTTTGCGTGTTCCCAACAGGATGCCAGACCTGCTCTGGTGAGACCGATGGATCCGGTGCCGCCGTTGACAACGATGCCGACCAAGACGGCGTGTGTGACCAGGACGAGATCCTCGGTTGTACCAATGCCGCTGCATGCAACTACGACGCAACACCGACCACCGACACCGACAACAGCCTCTGCGTCTTCGCAACAGGATGCCAGACTTGCTCTGGTGAGACTGACGGCAGCGGCACTACTGTCGACAACGATGCCGACCAAGACGGCGTGTGCGATGGTGATGAACTGCTCGGTTGTACCGATGCTTCGGCCTGCAACTACGACGCCACGCCCACCACCGACACCGACAACAGCCTTTGCGTGTTCGCAACAGGGTGCCAGACCTGCTCTGGTGCAACTGACGGCAGCGGAACCACTGTCGACAACGATGCCGACCAGGATGGAGTGTGTGACCGTGATGAGACTCCTCGGTTGTACAGATGCTGCGGCCTGTAACTACGACGCCACAGCCGACCACCGACACCGACAACAGCCTCTGCGTGTTCGCAACAGGGTGCCAGACTTGCTCTGGTGAGACTGACGGCAGCGGAACCACTGTCGACAACGATGCCGACCAAGATGGAGTGTGTGACCAAGACGAGGTCCTCGGTTGTACAAATGCTGCGGCCTGTAACTACGACGCAACGCCGACCACCGACACCGACAACAGCCTCTGCGTGTTCGCAACAGGTTGCCAGACTTGCTCTGGTGAACCGACGGCAGCGGCACCACCGTTGACAACGATGCCGACCAGGATGGAGTGTGTGACCAAGATGAGATCCTCGGTTGTACTGATGCTTCGGCCTGCAACTACGACGCAACGCCGACCACCGACACCGACAATAGCCTCTGCACATACACAGACGGCATTTGCGACAGCTGCATCAATGGAGTGGTCGTAGACAATGATGCCGACAATGATGGTACCTGTGATGCAGATGAAGTGGCCGGATGCACCGACCCCAATGCATGTAACGTGGGATCATTCTCGGATACAGACAATTCACTCTGCACTTACGTTGATGACAATTGTGAAAGCTGCGTCGACGGTTCTGTCATCCTGAATGACAGCGATGCTGACGGAGTTTGCGACCAGGACGAACTGCTCGGGTGCACCAATGCCGCTGCATGCAACTACGACGCAACGCCGACCACCGACACCGACAACAGCCTCTGCGTGTTCGCAACAGGGTGCCAGACCTGCTCTGGTGAGACCGACGGCAGCGGAACCACCGTTGACAACGATGCCGACCAAGATGGCGTGTGTGACCAAGACGAGATCCTCGGTTGTACCAATGCTGCGGCCTGTAACTACGACGCTACATCCACCACCGACACCGACAACAGTCTTTGCGTGTTCCCAACAGGATGCCAGACCTGCTCTGGTGAGACCGATGGATCAGGCACCACCGTCGACAACGATGCCGACCAGGATGGAGTGTGTGACCAAGATGAGATCCTCGGTTGTACCAATGCCGCTGCATGCAACTACGACGCAACGCCGACCACCGACACCGACAACAGCCTCTGCGTGTTCGCAACAGGGTGCCAGACTTGCTCTGGTGAGACCGACGGCAGCGGAACCACCGTTGACAACGATGCCGACCAAGATGGGGTGTGCGATGGTGATGAACTCCTCGGTTGCACCAATGCTGCGGCCTGCAACTACGACGCAACGCCGACCACCGACACCGACAACAGCCTCTGCGTGTTCCCAACAGGATGCCAGACCTGCTCTGGTGAGACCGATGGATCAGGCACCACCGTCGACAACGATGCCGATGAGGACGGCATTTGCGATGCGGACGAAGTCCCCGGTTGCACCGACGAAGGCGCATGCAATTATGACAACGCAGCGACCGATGAGAACGGCACTTGCGAGTTTGAAAGCTGCTCAGGCTGCACAGACTCAAGTGCATGCAACTACGACGCGACCGCTTCCATTGAAGACGGCACATGCACCTATCCAGAGGAAGGCTTGAACTGCGATGGAACCTGCATCAATGACAGCAACAACAATGGCATCTGTGATGAAGACGAAACAGACTGCCCGGACTACAATGGCAACGGTGTGTGTGACAACCTGGAAGTCTTTGGATGCACCTATTCAGAGGCCTGCAACTATGACGTCTTGGCCACGGCTGATGACGGATCCTGCACTTATCCTCAGTATGGATTCAACTGCGATGGAACCAGCATAGATGGATCCAACCAATTCGCGGGTTGCACATACAGTGAAGCTTTGAACTTCAGCGCTGCTGCCAACGTAGACGATGGAAGCTGTGTATTCTTAGATGCCCCCGATGAAGTCGGTCCATGCCTGTTCGACGTCTCAGGAGATGGGTCAGTCAACACCCCTGACTTGCTCATATTCCTCTCTTATTGGGAGACAACATGTGAGTGACCCCTTCTTCACGAAATTCCAGAAAGCCGCGCCATCAAAAGCGTGGCTTTCTTTTTGTGGTGACTTTTTGACACTGGTTGATTCATCAGCGATTGAAGGGACTCCAGACAACGTTCTCGTTCCACAAAGTCATTCCGCTCCGTGTCCTTAAGAACCCTCTCCAAAATTTGCAGCGCACGATGGAAAGAGGAGGGGGGCTCCTCTGGAAGATGGACCACTTCCACTGCCCATTCATACAAGTCCTGCAAAGACCCTCTGGATAGATTCAACCCCATCAAGCTGCGCATCAGCTCCCTGCTTTTGCCTGCGTCAGAAGTTCTCTCCAATGCCCCCATAAGCTCTTCTTCCAAGCCAGAACGCTCCGCCAAAAGGCCACTTTGAATCAGCAAGGCTGTCACCCAAGCTGACCGAAAACCCAATCGACCTTCCTCCAAAATAGATTTGAGCAACACAGACTCGAGAAGATGGCGATGGCCAGCCCCAAAACATGAGTCCAACTCTGGCCAAAAAAGGACCCATTCATCCACCACATTTCGGGACGGAATCGACCCTAACGCCTCCAAAAAAGCAGACGGCGATCCCAAGTTTGACCGAACCGAATTCGACAAATCACTTGCGCATTTGCCCGGCTTCTTCACGGGACAAAATCTCTTCGATTTGTTCAGCACCGACCTGTTTCGCAATCACCTTCTTGTCTGCGTCAAGCAGGAACATTTTGGGCGTCGCGTAGACATCGAACGTTGTCCGGAAATTCAAGCTCTGCAATGTGGTCACACCTGCCATGATCAAGGCTGTGGCGCTGTCAGCTGCATTGATCTGTGGGTTGTCTGAGACATGAATCCAATCTTGGATGTCTTTCTCCCGCACAAACTTCAACCAAGGCTCGGGCTCAAAATCATTTCCTATGGCATAAATCTCCAGGCCCTTGTCGTGCCACTTCTCATAGAGCTCTTGAAGCTTGGGCATTTCCTTTTTGCAATGCCCACAGGTGGATTCCCAAATGGAAACCAACGTGTATTTGGCATCGACATCGTACAGGCTGACCCAGTTCTGTTGGGTGGTATCTGGCAAAACGATGTTGGGAATGCGGTTGCCACATTGGCTGTAGCGCAGGTCCTCCGCTCGATCCGTGATTTTGGTCAACTGCTCGCCTTTGAGCCATTCTGCCTGCCCGGTGGCGTAATAACGGTCCACAAGATCCACGAACACCTTGTCCATGCACATCACCTGGCTCTTTTCAGCAGAGAAGGTGAAGAAATGAACCAAATACTTGAACATGTCTGGGTCACTGGTAGACCTGGAAATCAACTTGTTGACCTCGGCCAAAGCGGTATCTGGAAGCTGCGGCATGACAGAATTCCAGTATTGTTCCAAGAGGGTGTGCAACGCCGGATCGCGAACCAATCGCCCATCCGTGAAGTCCACCCGACCCCAGTATAAATCCCTGAATTTGTAATAACGCCAAAGCTGCGGATTCTCGACACCCATGGGCGCCTCGGGCACCTCGGGCTCTTGAACCATTCGAATCATTTTCGCAAAGAGCGTCTCGCCATGCTCTCTTTGCACGCGGTCCTGTTCGGCTTGAACCTGCAAATTCAACACCTCCAAGTCTTGAACCAGTTGAGCGCGGCTGGCTTCAGAAAGGGCGGTGTCTCTGGCCGAAGCATCGATTGGCGCCCTTTTCTCACGCATGTCTTGGATGAAGCCCAAGTAGTCGTAAAACAACTTGGTATCCAGACCTTTCGACACTTCAACACTGGCAGGCAAGTTGGCCAAGTCGGCAGTCAACTCGATGGGTGAGCCTGTGACGATGAACTCCAAGAATGCATTTCCGGGAAGAACCAGTCCATATTTCCCTCCCTTGTCCGCGGGTGGAGAAGGGTAGGAAAGGCGGCCTTTCGATGCCACCAAAGCCGTATCGGCGTAGTACATCTTGTTTCCGTAATAATTGGCGAGGTACACGGTATCCCCTGGGTTCAAACCCTCAATCTGAAAAGACAACTCAGCCTCGGACTGACCATGGACCAATGGCAGCGAAGAGAGAACAACAACGAAGGCAACAATCCTTTGAATCATCATGTGCTTGATCAAATTGAACATCATCGATGGGTGGACGGCTAATTTAGCCTCAACGACATGGGTTTTACTGTGAAAGAATACTACTCCTTCGGGATCCTGGGGTGCGGATGGCTTGGCCGCGCTGTCGCATCCAAATTGCGCAGCCTCAACAAGAGCTCATGGGGAAGCAGCCGAAGTGAAGCTTCTTGGCCCGCCATTGAAGATGCAGGGGCCACACCCGTTCTTTTTGATTCGAGCCAACCCTCTGACATTCAATCAGAATGGCCCTCCTGTGACACTTTGCTCATTTGCTGTCCGCCTTCTGCAGGCATGCCCACCTTCGAGAGGGCCGCTGCCTTTGCCCGGAAACACGCCAAGTGGACCGTGTTGATCAGCAGTACAAGCGTTTACCCAGACGAGGGCCGAAGCATGATTGAAGATGACGCCATTCGGCGATTGAGTCCACATTCCGGGGCTTGCCTGCTCGACATCGAACAATGTTTCGAATCCAGCCGCACCAGCATCCTCAGAGCCGGAGGTCTCTTTGGCCCCAACAGGCATCCCGGCAAGTTCATTCAGGGAAAGCCACTGGCTCGACCTCAAGATGCCGTGAACATGGTGCACCAAGACGATGTACTACGTGCCATTCTGTTCTCAGCAGAAAACCAATTGGAAGGGCCGCACAACTTGGTGGCTCCACAACACATCACGCGCGCTGCTTTTTACCATGCTGCAGGTGCAACTGAGCACCCTAAGGACAACAACTCTGAGCCTCAAGGCCGAAAGGTCTTGGCGGACAAACTTCAGGGAAGGGGCTTTGAGTTTTTACACCCCAACCCCGCCATGCCCCTCAAGAACAAGGGGGCCAAAAACCAATCTCCATGAACGTCCAGCATTTGCCTTTTGAATTGGAGCGAGCTGGAGATCGCACCCTGCACGGGGACTGGCATGTCCCCTTGGACCAAGTTGCGCAAGGAACGGTGCTGTTTTTACACGGCTACAAAGGCTACAAGGATTGGGGCGCTTGGAATATGGTGGGCGACATTTTTGCCCGTCAAGGTTGGCGATTCTTGAGGATCAACTTCACCCACAACGGCACTTCCTTCGATCACCCAAATGAGTTCGTCGACTTGGAAGCGTTCTCACTCAACACCCACCGCCGGGAACTCGATGAAACCCTCGCTGTGATCCAAGCCCTGCGCTCCAAAGGTACCGTTGATTCTCACGAGACGCTTCAAGGCCCTCTGGCCATCATCGGACACAGCCGGGGAGGAGGGGTGGCATGTCTGGCTGCTGCAGAGTGGAATGAAGTCCACGGACGAACCGGCCTTGAACCCGTCAGTCACCTCGTCACTTGGGCTTCGGTAGATGACTTTCAGTCTCGGTTTCCCAAGGGGGAGTCTTTGGCCCAATGGGAAGCGTCCAATCGGTTGGAAGTGATCAACCACCGAACCCGGCAAAGGCTTCATCACCAATGGGGGTTCTATTCTGATTTTCAGGATCATCAAGTCCGGTTGAATGTCCGCCGAGCTGTCGAGCAGTTCCGTGGCCCTTCATTGGTGGCCCATTGCAAAGACGACCCCGCCGTTGACGTGAAACACGCTCTTCGATTGGCCGAGTGGTCTCAAGACCCCACGTTGTTCATCATGGACGAAGGGGGTCACACATTTGGGTCGGGTGAGCCTTGGGAGAAGGCAGAATTGCCTTCCGTTCTCATGGCCATGACGCAAACGACCCTGCACTTCCTAGAGGAAGGCAGGGCCGCTGAATAATGGGGAGTTCGATTTATCGACGCACCACCAGCTTGCGCAAAGACTGTTGATCGGCTGACCCGAACAGGTAAACCCCCTCAGGCAAATCAAAGCGAACCGACTGCTGACCAGCATCTACGGCTTGTCTGGAGACTTCGCGTCCCATCAGGTCCAATACAATCAAATCCTGAGCCTGTTGAATGCCTGTCAACTGAAGACGTCCACTTGTGGGGTTTGGGGAGAACCCAAAATCGACCACTGCGTTTTCTTCAAGACCCACAAGGACGACATCACTCACCTCCAAAGAGATGTCATCGACCCTGTAGAAACCTTGTGTGGTTCCGTCGCCGAAGGCAAACAAGTTGACGCTGGAGAAATTGCCGTCATAAACGAATTGAGCCACCTCTTGACCCGCCAGCCAAAACTTGGCCAATCCTTGATCCAGGTCCACAACCACACGAACTTCAAACCATTCGCCGATGGGCACAGTTACAGGTTCTGCCATTCCCCAAGGACCATCAGCCAGGGCAGAGCCATTGGCATCCACAGCGCAGTTCAACTGCCAGCTGCCCGGTTGAGCTGAACCGGGAACATCGGTCCCTTGCACATTGAAATAGGCCGCAAATCCCTCTTCAATGAACATCTGATAGGTCAAGCTCCAATTCCCCTCTGACTTGGAAATGTCCAACAACACATCGGTTGGCCCTCCAGCCGCAGCTGTCTGTTCCAACTTCAATGCGTTCACGCCTTCAGAGGCATTCTCATCTGAAACTTGAGCATCGCCGTCTGTTCCTTCTGTGCCAGCGGTCCATGGGTAGAAGTTGTCACTGACCTCACAGATGTAATCGCCGGAGGTATACCCTTCAAAATCTTCAGTAAACTGACCTAAAGCCAGCGCAGGAGCAGCCAAAGCCGCAACAAGTAGCGTTTTATTCATGTTTTGGTGTTTGGTCACAAGGTAATTCTACCTTCGAACACAACGAAACATGATGAAAGGAGAAGGGAACATCAGGAAGTTGAAAGTCGCACTGAGCGATGGAGGAAAGGTCACCTACACCTTGAATACAGCCGATGTCTTGACCCCATTGGATGGGGTTAAACTCGATTCATGGATAGGAAAACCGATTCAAATCGAATCCACAGGTAAAATCCACTGCACGGTATCCGGAAAAAGCATCCGAAAAACCTACGGCGATGGCATGTCCTTCGATGCATTCCAGTCTTCACCACTGGCCGTAGAAAGCATCATTCGACCTGAATTGAGTCGGATTCACGAAGGCATCGCTTTGCGGGATGCAGAATGGGAAGAGGCCCACCACAATCAGCCCCATGTGGTGTATTTGTCCCTCACCAGCGGCATCAAAGTCGGGGTCACCAGAGAAACCAATGTCCCTTCCCGGTGGATTGACCAAGGCGCGAGTGGTGCTGTTGTTCTGGCCCGCACACCTTACAGACAGCTTGCCGGTCTGATCGAGGTGGCCATGAAATCCCATTTCATGGACAAGACCAACTGGAGAAAAATGCTGGTTGCCGGAAACCCGGATCCCGCAAGTGTGGTTGCAGACTTGACCGAAGCCAAAGACGAGGCCTATGAGGTCTGCCCACCGGATTACGAAGACTTCTTGGACGACGACGACACCGTCACTTTGCTCGAATACCCCGGAGTTTCCTTTCCAGTTAAGGTGCAATCCCTCAACCTCACCAAGGAGCCCAACATCGAAGGAACCCTTGAAGCCATCAAAGGACAATACTTCATTCTAGATGGAGGCCGGGTCTTCAACGTTCGCCGCCACTCTGGCCATCAGGTGAAATGGACCTTGGGTTGAATTCAGTTCAAGCTCGGGTCTTGGGGCAGTTGGGTCACCTTGGCGAACCCTGGACCCTTGGAGGACAACAGTTTCGCCCAAAGCCCTTTGGAACTTGAGTCCATCACCACGTTCATCTTTTCTGGGGCAGGCAAATCGTGCACGTACCAGCTGCTCCCTTCCATCTCATCCTTCAACTGACCGGGCGCCCAGCCAGAATAGCCCGCAAAAAACCGAACGTCTGTTGGACCAGCGGATTCAGCGTTCAAGATCCCTTTCAACGCATCAAAATCTCCGCCCATCCACAGTCCAGGCAAAACGGGAATGGATTCGGCCACACGATCGCCAAAACGGTGCAAATAAAAGAGGCTGTCTGCATGGATTGGACCACCCCTGTGCACCTCTTGCTCCACAGACCAAGATTCCGCGTCAGGCAGGAGGGAGGTCAAATTCCTTTGCATGCCATTGTCCAGGACGAACCCCATGGACCCTTCTTCGTCGTGATTGCACAGGAACAGCACTTTCCTTCCGAACCAAGGGTCCAACAAAAACGGCTCTGACAAAAGAAACTGACCGGCCATTGGCTCGGCATCAGAAGGGGGGACCATTTCCATGCCGCAATTTCTCAAATTTGACATTGATGAATCCCTTGTCTTTCATTTCAAGTTCACCACTTACCCGTATTGGCATGCTAAAACTCAAAATGGCCGCGATTCTCGTCCTTGCTGGCCAACTTGGCTCCGTGGTTTCCGCCCAATCTTCTTCATTGGGTCAAACGCCCACATGGCAAGAGGCCATTGACGCCTATTCCGCTTTGCACGATGCGCATCCCCAAGAAACCACGTTCGAGGCGATGGGGATGAGTGATGTCGGACGCCCCTTGCATTTGTTCACCCTTGGCCCCAGTGATGCAGCATTGAAAATCCTAATCAACAACGCCATACATCCGGGTGAGCCCTGCGGAGTCAATGCCTGCATTCAATGGGCAAACGAATTGCTTCAGAATCCGCAAGCGCTGCCCGAAGGTGTTCAAATTGGAATGGTGCCCATGTACAATGTTGGAGGAGGCCTCAGGCGAAACTGTTGCACACGGGCCAACCAACAAGGCCCAGAGGAATACGGATTTAGAGGCAACGCCAGAAACCTCGACCTCAACCGGGACTTCATCAAGTGTGACAGCCGCAACGCACTCACATTCAACAAGATGTTCACCGATTTCGCGCCGGATATTTTTGTAGACACCCACACCTCCAATGGGGCAGATTACCCAGCTGAAATGACCCTCATCTGCACCCAGCCCGACAAGTTGGGAGGCCCCCTTGGCCAATGGCTCGAGGGCACACTCCTTCCAGAATTGTATGGCGAAATGGAAAAGCGAGGGCCCGCTATGACGCCCTACGTCTACAGCTTAAAATCAACACCGGATTCTGGGATTCAAGACTACCTCGAAACACCGCGATACAGCACAGGCTATGCCGCTCTGCACCACACCATTGGCTTCACCTCTGAAGCCCACATGCTGAAGCCCTTCGACCAACGGGTTGAGGCCACCAAAAGGTTCCTTGAAGTCGTTTTGGACTGCGGCGTCAAGCACAAAGACGACATCCGAACCCTTCGCAAACAACAAGCCGAGACCTACCTCGAAGGGGACACGCATTCAGTGGCTTGGGAATTGGACACCACCGCCATTGACTCGATTGCCTTTACTGGATACGCTGCCCGATATGAATGGAGCGCCATCACCGGGGAGCGGCGGCTTCGATACGACCACGATTCAACTTGGACCCAACAAATCCCTTACCTACACACCTTTCGTCCCACCAGAAGTGTGATGGTTCCTGCCGCATTCATTGTTCCGCAAGCATGGCGGCATGTTTTGGAACGGCTGAGTGCCAATGGGGTCGAATTCACCACGGTACCACAAGACACCAGCATAATGGCAGAGGTGGCTCACATCTTGGAGCACAATGCTTCTTCCCGGCCATATGAAGGCCACCACTACAGAACAGTCAACAAGGTGGAACGCACCATGGAGCAGGTGCAACTGTTCGCCGGTGACGTCGTCATCCCATTGGACCAACCATGCGCCCGCTATTTGATTGAAACCTTGAGCCCAGAAGGAGTAGATTCCTTCATGGCGTGGAATTTCTTCGACAGCGCACTCCAACAAAAAGAATACTTCTCTGCCTATGTCTTCGAGGAAACGGCTGCTGAATTGTTGGAACAAAATCCAGAGTGGGGAAGGGCTTTGGAAGAAGAGAAACAGCGCCTACTCTCCAGCGGAAGCAACATGGGAGCCAGACAACAACTGGATTTCATTTACCAAAAGTCTGACCTTGCAGAAGGAACCTCAGATCGACACCCCATCTTCACCATTCCAGCAGGAACCCCCATTCCATTCCAATGAGCGACTTGCTTCATCAGGTGATTTCCGGATACCACCAAGCGGTAAGAAATTTGAGAAAAGAGGTCTTGGACGCTTCACCCAGTCAATGGAGGTTGGCCGCAGACACCGTTGCCAGGTTGTACATCGCCCCCAAAGACCTGCACATTGAACGTTTTGAATGGCAAGGAATGCCCACTGAATGCATTCGCCGGACCTCCACCAAGGAAGACGCCAAGCCCATCATTTGGATCCATGGTGGTGGCTTCGCCTTCTGTTCTCCGCGCACCCACCGGGCCGCAGCTTCTGCCATTTCAAAAGTCACCCAACGTCCCGTTTGGCTGCCAGAATACCCATTGGCTCCCGAGCATCCATATCCCGCGGCACTGAACGCCTTGACTCAAATTCAACAGGATGGCCCCATGGACATCATTGGGGATTCAGCAGGGGGCAATCTGGCCCTTTCTTGGGGCCTGCGGCGCTCGGCACAAGACCGCTTGCTTTTGCTGTCTCCTTGGCTGGACCTGAGGGTCGATGCACATTCTGCCAAGATGAATTCCGCCGCGCACAGCGCATTTGACAGGGAAGACCTTAGAGAGTACGCCTCCTTGTACCTCAAAGGTCATTCGCCCACCCAAGAGGATTGCAGCCCTGTTCTTGCCTCAGACAAGGCACTCCAGGGAATTCACTCGGTTTACATTGAATCTTCAAAATCCGAATTGCTTCACAGCGACTCCCTTGCATTCACAGAACGGTGCCAGGGTGCCGGAATTTCGGTGGAACACCGCATCGAAGACTCTGCGCATCATGGTTGGTGCTTGTTCCCAGACTTGCTTCCAGAAGCCAAAAGAAGCGTCGAGCACATGGCCCGCTTTTTGGCCAAACGCTGAATCAGGCCTAATCAGACACAGAATCCAGCGCCTCCAGCAACAAGGCCAAGGCCTGATCCAGCTCTCGAGGAGATGCATTGAGCGGTGGCGCCAATCGGAAGCCTTGGGGACGGCTGAGAAACCAAAAACAAACCAAGCCTTTGGATCTGGCAGAAGCCACCAGCTTGGATACACGCTCCGGTCCATCCAAATCCACACCAAGAAAGTGTCCCATGCCACGCACTTCGCACACGGCAGGATGGCCGGTTAAGGCCTGCTTCCAACGTTCTCCTGTGGCTGTGATTTCAGACCAATCCAACTGCCCCAATTCTTGCAGAAACGCAGCCGAAGCTGCACAGGCCAATGGGTGCCCTCCAAATGTGGTGATGTGGCCGAGCTTGGGGCTTTCCCGGAGGGCGATCATTCGTTTTTTGGAAGAAACAAAAGCTCCGATGGGCATTCCTCCACCCAAGGCCTTGCCCAAAACAAGAATATCGGGCACAACGCCAGTGCGCTGGAACGCGTGCAATGCACCTGTTCTGCCCAATCCGCATTGGATTTCATCCAAAATCAACAAAGCTCCAGTCTGGCTGCATCGCTCACGCAGTGCAGTGAGGTAGGCCAAAGACAAGGGGCGAATCCCCGCATCGCCTTGGACAGTTTCCACGCAAACTGCAGCCGTTAGGTGGGTGATCAACGACAAGGCCTCCGTGTCTTCAAATGGCAAATGGTGCACCTGAGGCAACAAAGGCAAAAACGCATTCCGGCGATGGGAGGGTGTGGACAGACTCAAAGCCCCAAACGTAGAGCCGTGATACCCTCCCGAGACCCCAAATATTTCTGTTCGGCCTGTTGACCTTCTCGCCAATTTCATCGCCCCTTCGATGGCCTCTGTTCCGCTGTTCACGAAATAGACGGCATCCAATGGCGTATCGCTTAACCCTTTGAGCAAAAGTGCCGCCGCCCGATCCTGTGGCGCTTGCGCATATTCACCATAGACCATGACATGCAAGTGTCGGTCCACTTGGTCGTGAATGGCCTGACGAATGGCCGGGTGGCCATGCCCCAGGGAACTGACCCCAATTCCACTCACGAGGTCAAACAATTTTTCGCCAGACTCCGTCTCCAACCAGCACCCTTCAGCCCGGACGATTCTCTCGCCGAGTGGGTGAGGGGTGGTCATCGCCAATCCTCGATCGAGAAAATCCTTCGAGTGGCTCATTTCAATGGCTCCAAGTCAAATTCAAATTCATCCGCAAAAACCCATGTTGGATTCATCCGACCCAAGTGCCAATCTGGAATCTCTCCTCCGTTGAAATGGGCCAATTCCAACTTCACAAAGCGCGCTTCTCGGCTGCCAGAAAAGGAAACCCGCTCAGTCTGTGGTGTGTAGTCTTCTGGTTCCATGCCGGTGCCCGCTTGACCGAAGGCTTCAAAAGCCTCGCCATCCAACGAAACACTGCAAGTGATTTGACTCGGTGCCCAAATCCAAGACTTGACATCTTGCAACACCCCAACGCTCATGCCGTTGACTTGGTAAAGCCCACCCAAGTCTACGGTCACCTCAGCAGGTTGGCCGTAATAGCCCTGCCAGTCCCCAGTTCTGAAATCAGCACCTTCGCCCCGAATTCCGTCGATCAACGCCCGCTCACCTCCTGCGGCATATTGATTGGCAAATGGGTAGCGCACGTCGACCTTGTAATCGGGATTCACCCTGGCGATTCTGCCGGTGACCACAGCACTCTTACCATTCGCCGTCTCTGCGACCATTTGAATCACTTGGGTTCCATGCACCAGCACGGGGCCATCCACATTCTCAAAAGGCCGATTGGCCAAGCTTGGCAGGTCATCTCCCATGCGATAGCCCACAGAGGCTCCCTCATGAACACAACCAATGGACACCGACAAGCTGTCTCCAGAATAGCTCCTAGGGGCATTGAGGAAAGGCGCAGTCACAAATTCCTCATCCCCAAGCTCCCAATCTGAAACTGGCCAGTCTTTCTGTGGGCCTCCCCAACCATCTTCGCCGGCCGGATCATCTTTCAACTCAAAGGACCATGTACCTCCAGCCATCAACTCACTGTGGCTGACCCAGCTTCGGTTCAATGCCACTCCATCCACACTCCACCCATGGACATAAATGGAGTTAGGAGATTCTCTTTTCGCTGACATCCGCAAAGTCTTGCCATTGGACAGGTCCCATTCAAACCCATCAAAGCGTGGCGTGCCAATCACATATTGATCGGAACCAGGGGTGACGGGGTACAGCCCCAAAGCACTCCAGATGTACCAACTGCTCATTTGCCCGCAATCCTCATTTCCGCTTAGGCCGTCGGGCTCGGCCGTGTACATCACGTCACAAATGCTGTCTACGAGCATTTGAGTGCGTTCAGGGTGACCGGCAAACGCCGGCAAATAGGCCATGTGATGAGAAGGCTCATTGCCATGGGCATATTGACCAATCAATCCTGTAATGTCGCTCTGATGACGACCAGACATGCGACTGGAGCCGGAGAACATTTCCTTCAACATAGATGCATATCCCTCGGGACCGCCGAGCATCTCCATATGCTTGGACACGTCGTGCGGCACAAAAAAGTTGTATTGCCACCCATTGGCCTCGGTGTACTCAAAGGTGACTTCAGTGGGGTCAAATGCCTCTCGCCATGCGGCGCCATAGCGAGGCTGAATGAATTCGTTTTCTGGGTTGAACAGATTCTGCCATCCCTGCGCTCTCTTTCCAAAACGAGCTGCCACGTCAACCCTTCCCATGTCTTCAGCCATGCGTGCAATGCAAGCATCGTCAAAGGCATATTCCAAGGTCTTGGAGACACTCTCACTTTCTCGTTCCAGAGGCAGATAGCCCAAACTGTCCCAAACGGGTTTGGACAATTCATTGGCTGTGGCCGCAGCCACCATGGCTTCCAGCGCCGCATCTGCATCAAAGCCCCTCAAGCCCTTGGCCCAAGCATCTGCAATGACGGGCACCGCATGATATCCAATCATGCAACCGGTGTAGTTGCCTGCCAACTCCCACATGGGCAATTGCCCGCCCTCTTCATGCATGGCGATGAAATTCTGAATGAATTCCTCTGTTCGTTCAGGCTCCAAAACATTCAAAAGAGGATGGGTGGCGCGGAATGTGTCCCACAATGAAAAGACGGTGTAGCGTGGTGCATCCACCTGCCCATTGTGCACCGCCAAGTCCGTTCCTCGATAACGTCCATCTGCGTCAGAAGCCAAGTTTGGAACCGTCAAACTGTGGTACAAACTGGTGTAGAAAATGGTGCGTTCCTCGGGGTCCTTTTCTTGGATTCTGATTCGACCCAAGGCCTGGTCCCAAGCCTGTTCAGCTTTGGCTCTTGCCCCATCAAATCCACCTGCACTTGGCGCCTCAGAATTCAAATTATTCAAGGCGCCTTCCACGTCAACAAAACTTAAAGCAACACGCGACTCAACAGACCTTACATCCTTAAAAATCAATGAGAATATAGGGACAAATGCCATCTCCTGATTCAACAGGCCATCCTCCCCATATTCCGCATTCAATTCAGCCATTTGATCCAACCATTCAAAGGGCTCATCAAAGCGCATGGCGAAGTAAACATGCTGCTCCTCAGCCCAATTCTTGGACACCCTCAGGCCCACCAACGTGGAATCATCTACCGGGTACATTCCGTAGCTCAACACATCATCTCGGTGCGCCAAATCCACCACAAGCTGAAGGGTGTCCAGATCCTGCAATGTCCATCGGTGCCAGCCCACCCGAGCCCCCGCTGTGACCTCCACAGAAATCCCGCTTCGTTCCAATTCACATGAGTAATGTCCGGCATGGGCCTGCTGACTGCCTGGAACAAACCGATCTCGATAACGCTCTTGCCAAGTGGCTCCAGTGTCCATGGGACCAACAGTAGGCATCAGCAGGACATCTCCATAGTCACTCACTCCCGTGCCCTGAAGGTGGGTATGACTGAACCCGTATACCACATCATCCGTGATGTGAAACCCTCCGCATCCATCCCAACCCTCGAGTCGGGTGTCAGGACTCACCTGAACCATTCCAAAAGGGACTGTGGCCCCTGGGAAGGTGTGCCCATGACCACCCGTCCCAATGAAGGGGTCCACTTGCTGGCACAAACGTGACGGTGGCGCATCGCATCCGATCACGAGCAACATGAAGGGCCACAAAGACCATTGAAGCAGGTTGGTGAATCGCGTATTCATGGAGGTCGTCATTTCTGTTTGAGGGTCGGCACAGGAGATCCAGGCGGCACAGCCAACCCTCCAGCAGGGTCTTTGCACACCATGCATTTCATGCGGTCATGGAATCCAAAATGCTGAATGGATGGGGCAGGAGGAGACAAAATGCTATCCAAAGACATCTGCTGCACCGGAGAAAGAAAGTCCGACAAGAAGGCATTCCTTTCTTGCTTGACCCCCTTGATCTGTTTTTGAAGCGCCCCCACTTGGACCAGCAATTCGGACTCGTCCATCTCCAACCTCTCGAGAGAATCCACCCGAGCCTTCAACTCATGGCTCTTTTTGGCCGCCATTTCAAAAGTCCCTGTCCAGATTTGCTGCACAGCCGAAACAGGCTTGAAGCGGTCCACCAACGCGTTCAACATCCTCAATTCAGCGCCATTGAGCTCAGACCTTGATGAATCTGCTGCCACGACCGGCTGGGAAGCCTGCCCCAGAGCCGAGCCCATCGAAAAAGCCAGACAACAAACCAGCAAGGCCCCTGAGGCCATACGGGTAAAACAAGAACGGGCGGAAACCGAGGTCATTCAGGGCACAAATTACCGCCTTGGCTTGAGGTCCCCAGAAAGCATCCAATGAACGGCCTCGTTCCATGGTGACGACGACGTCAAACACCGACCACTAACGTCCAGTCCATAGCTGCTCTCCCTGCACACCCTCTATGCGCGCTTGCCTGGTCGGCACCTCCACCACCAAACCAGACCCGGATAGCTTTCGGGGCACAGGCGAACCTGAGCAGCCACCGGGGAATCCAAGAGGGGCACACCCAAACAGTTTACCGCGCCCCGAAACCACCAATGCATCCGCCAAAAGAAGCGAAGCACTAAAACTCAACCCATCGACCATCACGGACAAGGGAACGCGGACAGTGCGCTTTGACCGAACCAATGACCCATCCTCGACTGGCTCAAAAGGCGCCTCATGCCCCCAGTGCCTCTCCGTCTCCAAAGGCCATTCCTCATTGGATAAAAACAAACCAAGCACAGAATGCCTGCGAGAACGGTACCCGCCAGTATTGCCTCTTAAATCCAGCATCACAGGCACATTGGCTCGACGGATTTTCCGGCGGATGCGTCTGAATTCCCGACCAAAAACTGAGGCGGAATTCGCGCCAAACGAAGGGATCACCCAGCGAACAAAAGCCCCGTGATCCTCCAGCCGCATTCCCAACAACGAAGACGCCTTCTTTGGCGCATGGCGCAACGCAGCAGCTATCGAGTCCGTCAAAAACTGGCCTGAACCAAGGACCCCAACCCAAGGCCAAGTCCGTTTGAGCCACTCAGACCTGGCGCTCTCCGGCAAGGCCACACTGGGACCAAACCCAGACCAGACCTCACCAGTGAGGAGTTCGCCTGCAGCAGGAGAGGGGGCTTGGAGCCTGAGGGGCGTTAACAGATCAAACCTGACCCTCAAATGGGCATCCCTCAAAGACCTCACCCAAGCATGCACTGCAAGCGCCCAATCCACTTCACTGACCCGCGCTGTATCCACAGCCAAGTTCATTAACGCATGCCTCGACGTCAACCGCCCTAAACGCTGACCGTCCTGAGCGAGCACGGGCTCAACCCAACTGTCCAAGTCTGCAATGTCCATCCTTCGCTCTTCCAAGGACACGGGATCCCATTGCCCAAAGCCCATTTGGAAGCAAAAAAGAGAAATGACCATCAACAGCCATCGAAGAGCGGAAGGAAACAAAAGCATCAAAGCGTGGAAACGTCCGGCCCTTGCGATTGTGGCTGCTCCTTGTTTTTCACCATCGTCAAAATGGTTGCAATGGCCACTGTTTCGCCAGTTTCATCGGTGACATCCACCTTGAACTTGACAATCCCTTTCAAAATGTCATCCTCACCCTTCCATTCCTGTTGAATTCGCTCCTCAACTGTGAGCTTCACTCCAATGGTCATTCCTGGGTATACCGGCTTGGTGAATCGACAAGACTCCAAACCGTAATTCAGCAAAACAGGGCCTTTGTGAGGAGACACAAACATTCCCGCAGCCTTTGACAAAACCCAATACCCGTGGGCCACGCGCTGCTCGAAAATGGTGCCTTCCAGCGACGTTTCATCTACGTGGGCATAAAAGTGATCCCCACTCACATTGGCGAAATTCACAATGTCCGCCTCGGTCACGGTGTGCCGATGGGTGCTGTATGTCATGCCCACAGACAACTCCTCAAAATGAAGACGGAAGGGGTGCACAAGAGACTCTGGACGCGCCGCTCCGGGCTGATGACGAGACGTAATCGCCGTGATTGTATCCGGATGCCCTTGAATGGCCGTTCTCTGCAAATAGTGCCCCAACCCCCGAAGGCCTCCCATTTCTTCACCACCGCCAGCTCGGCCCGGTCCACCGTGAACCAGCTGCGGCATGGGGCTTCCATGACCGGTGCTTTCTTTGGCACAGTCTGCATCCAAAACCAAGATTCGACCATGGTGCGTTGCCGCCTCCACAACAAACTCCCGAGCCACCGCCTTGTCTGCTGTAACAATACTACAACAAAGAGATCCTTTTCCCTTGTGAACCAACTCGATAGCATCGGATAAATTGCGGTAAGGAAGGAGGCTTGAAACGGGGCCAAACGGCTCAACTTCGTGGACCAATTTGGCTTGCAAAGGCGAACTGTGGGTCAACAACCTCGGACCATAAAACGCCCCATCCTCAGCATTGGCCCCAATCAAATCAGGCCGATCCAAAGCAAACATCGTTTCGGTCTCTGTCATCAGTTTCGCGACCGCAGACTCCACTTCAGCCCTTTGGGACAAACCTGCCAGGGCTCCCATTCGAACGGCTTCATTGGCAGGATCACCCATTTGAACCCGCTCCAATTGTGACTTCAATGCATCTCGCACAGCCTCCAGATGCGCCTCTGGAACCATGGCCCGGCGCACTGCAGTGCAACGCTGACCGCATTTGATGGTGAATTCACGCCTAAGCTCTTTGATGAACAGATCAAACTCTGCCGTCCCCGGGGCGGCATCTGGCCCCAGAACCATGCTGTTCAATGAGTCTGCCTCCAAGTTGAAGGGGACATTCTCACTCTGAATCTTCGGGTGGGCTTTGAGCATGCTGCCCGTTTCTGCAGAGCCCGTAAATGTGACCACATCTTGAAAGCCGACATGGTCCAATAGGTCTCGCGCACCTCCACAGACCAACTGCAGCGCACCTTCGGGCAGAATACCCGAAGCTTCAATCTCCTTCACCATCGCATGGGCGACATAAGAAGTGAGCGTTGCAGGCTTCACTATGGCAGGCACACCAGCCAGCAAATTCACACTGACCTTTTCCAGCATCCCCCAAATGGGAAAGTTGTAGGCATTAATATGTATAGCGACACCCCGTTTGGGAACGCCGATGTGATGACCAATGAAGGACCCTCCTTTGGAAAGGAGAGCAGGATCACCATCCACCAAGTAGGGGAGGTCTGGCAATTGCTTCCGCAGGCTGGCATAAGCGAACATCGTTCCTATGCCCCCTTCAATGTCAATCCACGAATCTGAGCGGGTTGCTCCCGTATGCGCACTCCATACATAGAACTTCTCCTTGTTGGCCATCAAGTGGAGGGCCAATGTCTTGAGCATCATGCCCCGCTCCTGGAAGGTCATCTTCCGGAGGTGCGCTCCTCCGACTTGTCTTCCATAACGACAGGCAGCATCAAGGTCAACATTAGACGCATCCACTGCGGCAACGGGTCTTCCGTGCACAGCGTCGAGGAGGGGAGAGGGGTTGGGACCAGCAGGAGACCATTGCCCTTGAATGAAATTATCGAGTACCAGCATGTGAATCACAAAGAAAAGGACTCAATTGATGAAGAAATCCTTAATTCGTCGACAGAATCCTTTCGTATGGCGGGAATTTCCGCTATATTGGAGAAGAATTGTATCGCCTCCTCTAGTCTTTGAATCACTAACACCCTGAACATGAAGAACTTGTTCGCACTCTCTGCCGCTGTGCTTTTCGGCTTTTCCGCCGCCGCCAGCAACGTCCAGCTTGTAGTCCAAGCTGTCGACAACGGTGATGCCGTACCTGGCAACACTTACCGCGTTTACGCTGAGCTGCCCTCAAACCAGCACAGCCTCCATGCCATCTTCGCCGATGGTGAACACATGCTGAATGTGACCTCCACAGGAACGTTCTATCAGAACCAACTCGGTGGCGCCACCAGCTATGACATCAACAACGCCATCATCGGAATGGATGAAACCCTGGCTTATGACAGCTGGGTAACTGTTGGCGCTGACAACAACAACAACAACAGCCTTTGGAACATCGGCATTGATTTTGCCGAGTTCAACTCAGGTGGTGCCATCGAAGTGGTGGACGGAGCTTGGTTCGTCGTTCCTACAGACGTTCGTGCTGCAGCTGATGCCCGCAACCTCGTTTTGTTGATGCAAATCACCACTGACGGAACGGCCACTGGCACACTGAACATGCAAGGATGGACTCCAAACGGTGAAACATGGCGTGATTACGACATGACCTTCACAACGGAGAACGCCGAAGTGTTCGGATGTACTGACACCCAGGCCAGCAACTTCAATGTTGAAGCCACCTACGACAACGGAGCTTGCGAGTTCGCAAATGACAACGGCGCCATTGCTGACCTCTTCGATCTCGAAGACAGCAACTGGAACGTTTTCCCGAACCCCGTTTTTGAAGGACACTTCAGCATTCAGTTCGACAAGGAAGTCAACCTTGGTTCTGAGAACATCATCGTCGAAGTTCTGGACATGTCTGGTAAAGCAGCCATCTCTCAGGAAATGACTTCAGGTGACGTCATCGGAGGCAACCGCATCATGGTCAAGCACAGCCTCGCTGCTGGAGCCTACACCTTGAGCGTGACCCACAAGGACTTCTCCGCTGCACAAAACTTGATTGTGAAGAAGTAAGATTCTCACGATCTCAAATCAAGAAAGCCGACCCGTTTTGGGTCGGCTTTTCTTTTGCCCCAACTTTCTACATTATGTTAAAACAGAAGGAAGAGGTGGAATCTGCCTGACCATCGGACCGACGGTCCATGGACCAGAGGGGTAAGCATGGACCTCTGCAACCTACCCAAGACGCGCACCCACCTGAGTTCATAAGGATCATTCGCCGTTCTGCAGCCGCTCAAGGAGAGAGCATGTCTACGAGCGTCTGATCAAACGCCATCTGATGCACCGCTGGCAGCCTTGGCCCATTTTTTTTGCGAATTTGAACGCGTCTTGACCATACCCGTGAATTCGAAAAAATCTGACAACCGCATTCGGGGCCTCTTAATCGCCAAGCCAATTGAAACGCGTGATCATCATAGCGTCCTGTAGTTTGAAGGAGATTCCACGTATATGACTGGATACCGTCCAACAATCCGAATCCAACCATCAGAGTCCAGCCATCAGACTTGACAGAAACCTGACGAGTGCACTTTCCTCAACCCAGTAGATCCACATTCAAAAGGTGAACTGCCACAAACATGATTCTACGGCCAAGAGCTCTTGCCAAAGCCAGGCATAAATGGTCATGAAGCCATTCCATTCAGAATTCACCCCCTAGTGAATGATAATTTACATTATGTAAAATAGAGCCGAAAAAGAAAAAGGGGCAAGCGCCCCTCTTTCTGATGCTGATCAAATGTTCTTATGTCTCACTCAAGGGTCTTCAGCTTGGCACTGACCTCGAGCATCTTGTCATCCATGCCTACTCGCGCATAGATGTCACGCAGACTGCGGAGTGTCTCACGGTCATCAGGCTGAACAGCCAACGCAGATTCCAAGTATGGCAGCGCCGTTGAGAACATGGCTTTTCCGCCGTCTTCCAATTCCTTTTGCTTGGTACTTTCCGTGCTGCTCATGCGAGGCTTCCACATGTCATTGGCCTCGTTGACCATTTGAACAGCCATGTTGAAGTAAAGCGCGCCCAAGTTGTAATTGGCGTCAAAGTACTCTGGCTTGATCTCCAAGCTTTTTGTGTAGGCTTCAATGGCCTCGTCTTGCATGTTCAAGTTGTCGTAGACACTTCCCAAACTGAACCACAGGATTTCATTGGTGGGGTCTTGCTCTGCGGCGAGCATCAAATTGTCCTTGGCCTCTTCGAATTGGCCTGCCACCAGGTAAATGTTGAGCTCTTCGATGATCAACGCCTGCTCACGCGGGAAGTCCATCCTTGCGTTCTTCAAGGTTTGCAAGGCCTTGGCCGTATCCCCTTCTAGCTTTTGAATGTTGGCGGAGAACAGAAATACATCGGGCACCTGGTAACCGTAGGCCCCACATGTCATGTATTGAGCGACGGCCTTGTCATACTGCTCTGCTTTCTCAAAACACAATGCACTGTTGAACACGGCCATGGTGTCGACTGCTCCGAGAATCATGGTCATGTCGGCTGCCGTCATGAACAGTTCTCCTGCGCGGCCGTATACACCTGAGTTGAAGTACCCAATTCCGGCTTGACCTGCGATGCTGGCGCCACGCGCCACATCAGCCAATCGTTCGGATTCGTAACGGTTTTTCAAATCCAACTCTTCGGCCTTTGCTAAGCTGATCGCCGCTTTTTCCAATGCGTCCGGAACTTGAGCATAGAGGGTGCTGTCTGACGCCAAATTGGTGTAGATGTTGCCTCGGTACCTCCACGTCTTTTCCTTGACGTTGGCCTTTGGGTCTTCAATGGCTTTGTCAATATACTCGGCGGCTTTTAGGTAATCACCGTCCACGTTGGCGTTGTACGCACTCACCACGTCTTTCTGCGCGGCAAGGCTCATGGGGATCATGGCCACCAGGGCCAAAAGTGTCTTAGGATTGAGCATAGAATGGGCTTGAATCGGTTGCAAATCTATCACAAGCCGTGCCAAACTTTTCGATGCATGTACTCAGATCACTCCTCTCCCTCCGACTCTGGTGCTGCGGCGTCTCCATTTTCGGTCGGGCCCTCTGCCCCACCTTCTTCTGAAGCCCCCTCTGCGCCTTCGACTTGGCCCTCTTCGCCTGTCACTTCCTCCTCATCGGATTTGGGAGTGCGGCAGACAGCGGCAATGGCATCTTTCTTCCTAAGGTTGATCAAACGCACACCTTGAGTGGCACGTCCCATCGTCCTCAGTTCATCGGCACCTGTGCGAATCGTGATGCCGCTCTTGTTGATCACCATCAAGTCGTCTTCATCGGTTACACCCAAAATGGCGACCAAATTGCCCGTCTTTTCAGTGATGCTCAAGGTTTTGACACCTTTTCCACCACGGTTGGTGATGCGGTAATCCTCAACTGCAGATCGCTTTCCATAACCGCCTTCGCTCACGACGAGTATGTCTTTGGAGCCGTCAACAATGATCACCATGCCCACCACTTCATCCTCAGGACCTGCAAGGGTCACCCCTTTCACACCCTGGGCGGTGCGTCCAACAGCACGAACATTTCCTTCGTTGAATCGAATGGCCTTGCCGGACCGCAGGCCCATCAAGATTTCATTGTTTCCGTCGGTCAGCTTGGCTTGGAGCAACTCGTCTCCTTCACGAATCGTGATGGCATTGATTCCATTGGTCCTTGGACGTGAATATGCTTCAAGGGAGGTTTTCTTCACCACCCCTTTCTTGGTGCACAGAACCACATTGTGGGCGTTGACATAGTCGACGTCCTTGATGTTTTTCACCGGGATGTAGGCCATCACCTTGTCATCGGACTCGATGTTCATCAGGTTCTGAATCGCACGTCCTTTTGAAGTTCTTGACCCTTCAGGCACCTCGAAAATCCGCATCCAGAAGCAACGTCCCTTCTGCGTGAAAATCAGGAGCCAATTGTGGTTGGTCGCCGAGAAAATCTCCTCGATGAAGTCTGCATCACGGGTGATGGCGCCTTTAGAGCCCACCCCACCTCGAGATTGCTCCTTGTATTCAGCAAGGCGTGTTCTTTTGATGTATCCGGCATGGCTGATGGTGATGACCACCTGCTCGTCTGGAATCATGTCCTCAATGCTCAATTCAGCACTGCTGAATTCGATGCGGGAACGACGCTCATCACCGAAACGCTCTCTCATCTCGAGCAACTCGCCCTTGATGATGTCCATTTGCAACTGCTTGTCGGCCAAAATGGCCTTCAAGCGACCAATGATCTCCATCAACTCGTCGAATTCCGCACGCAACTTGTCCCGCTCGAGTCCCGTGAGCTTTTGCAAGCGCATGTCCAAAATGGCACGGGCTTGAAGCTCGCTGAGCTCAAACTTCTCCATCAGGCCATTCCGGGCCTCTTCTGGTGTCTGACTTCCACGAATCAAGGCAATCACCGCATCCAAGTTGTCAATCGCGATGATCAAACCTTGGAGGATGTGCGCCCGCTCTTCTGCTTTCCGCAACTCGAATTGGGTGCGGCGAACAACCACATCAACGCGGTGCTCGATGTAATGGAAAATCATCTCCCTCAAATTCAACAGTTGAGGGCGCCCGTTGACCAGGGCAATGTTGTTCACCGAGAAGCTGGTTTGCAGCTGGGTGTACTTATAAAGCTTGTTGAGTACCACATTCGGGATGGCGTCTCTCTTCAAGTCGAAGACCACGCGCATGCCATTGCGGTCAGATTCATCTCGAATCTCACTGATTCCCTCAATCCTTTTCTCATTGACCAAGTCCGCAGCCTTCCGAACCATGTCGGCTTTGTTGACTTGATAAGGAATCTCCTCAATGATGATCTGCTCCTTTCCAGTTCGGGTTTCTTCAAAACGAGCCTTGCCCCGCATGACCACCCGGCCCTTTCCAGTCTCGAATGCATCGCGAACGCCCTCGACCCCATAAATGACACCACCTGTTGGAAAGTCCGGAGCCTTCACGTGCTCCATAAGACCTTCCACAGAAATGTTGGGGTCCTCGATCATGGCCACGCAGCCATCAATGACCTCCGTCAAGTTGTGCGGCGGCATGTTTGTGGCCATACCGACGGCAATACCAGAGGCACCATTGACCAGCAATCCGGGAATCTTGGCCGGCAATACCGTGGGTTCGGTCAGGCTGTCATCGAAATTGTTGGCCAAGTCCACCGTCTCTTTATCGAGATCCGCCAACATCTCCTCGGCGATTTTCCGAAGCCTGGCCTCGGTGTAACGCATGGCCGCAGGATTGTCGCCATCAATGGAACCAAAGTTTCCCTGACCATCCACCATGGGATAACGCATGGACCAGTCCTGGGCCAAACGAACCATGGTGTCGTAAACCGAGCTGTCACCGTGTGGGTGATACTTACCCAGCACCTCTCCTACGATTCTTGCTGATTTCTTGTGTGCCCGGTTGGACAAAACCCCCAACTCCAGCATGCCAAACAGCACGCGGCGATGGACGGGCTTCAATCCGTCACGAACATCGGGCAAAGCCCGGGACACAATCACCGACATCGAATAATCGATGTAGGCCGACTTCATCTCATCCTCAATCGAAATTGGGATAATCTTCTCTCCTTCTGCCATGTTGTCATTGCCCGGCAGGCCCTGTTTAAGGACCTATTTATGAGCAAAGCGAAAATACCACCTGACAAGCCGTTACAAAGCGCATTCTGGCCCGTATTTTGAACAAGGCGCACGGTTGCATGTGGAAAATGTAACGAAGACAAAGTCCTCGGCGTGCGGGGCATCGATAATTTTGAATCATGGGGTGTATTCCCCTTTACAGTTGAACATGGACGCAAAATTCTCACCACGCGTGAAAGACGTCATTACCTATAGCCGTGAAGAGGCCCTGAGACTGGGCCACAACTACATTGGCGTAGAGCATCTCCTGCTGGGGATCATTCGAGAAGGTGAAGGCACTGCCATTCGCATTCTCGAGGGGTTAAATGTCGATCTCTCACGCCTCAGGAAAATGGTCGAAGGCAGCATCACGCCTTCCAATGTGACCGCCGGAAACCCCGGTAACATCCCTTTGGTCAAACAAGCGGAGAAGATTCTCAAAATCACCTACCTCGAAGCGAAGACCTTCAAGAGCCCAGTCATTGGCACTGAGCACCTGTTGCTTTCCATATTAAAAGACGAGAACAACGTAGCCACAAAGGCCCTGCTCGCACTGAATGTGGACTATGACGAAGCCAAAACAGAATTCGAAAACATCCTCACAGATGGTGGGGGATCAGAAACACCACGCGCAGAATTTCCAGGAATGACAGACGACGAAGATGACCGCGGAGCCACCCCAAGTGGCCCAGGAAGAGGAAGTGCCTCCAAAACTGACAGCAAGAGCAAGACACCTGTGCTCGACAACTTTGGCCGGGACCTCACCGCCATGGCGGAAGAAGGCAAACTCGACCCCATTGTAGGCCGGGAAAAAGAAATCGAACGCGTCAGTCAAGTGCTGGCCCGTCGCAAAAAGAACAACCCCATCCTGATTGGAGAACCCGGAGTGGGTAAAAGCGCCATTGCCGAAGGACTGGCCTTGCGCATTGTCGAGAAAAAGGTCTCTCGCGTCCTGTTTGGAAAGCGCATTGTTACGCTCGACGTCGCGTCTCTTGTCGCCGGCACGAAGTACCGAGGACAATTTGAAGAGCGCATGAAGGCCGTGATGAACGAGCTCGAAAAAAGCCTCGACGTCATTCTCTTCATCGACGAAATCCACACCATTGTTGGCGCTGGAGGCGCTTCTGGGTCACTGGATGCTTCCAACATGTTCAAACCGGCCTTGGCACGGGGCGAGATTCAATGCATTGGAGCGACCACCTTGGATGAGTACCGCCAACACATCGAAAAAGATGGCGCCCTTGAAAGGCGTTTCCAGAAGGTGTTGGTGGAGCCCACCACAGTGGACGAGACCATTCAAATTCTGAACAACATCAAAGACAAGTACGAAGAGCACCACTCTGTCAATTACACAGACAAAGCCCTTCGCAGTTGCGTGTCATTGACCTCGAGGTACATCACCGATCGTCACCTCCCGGACAAAGCCATTGACGCTTTGGATGAAGTGGGCAGTCGCGTGCACCTGAACAACATCAATGTCCCCCAAGAGATCATTGACATTGAGCAAGAAATCGAGGAGGTCAAAGAGGAGAAAAACCGGGTTGTCCGCAGCCAGAAATATGAGGAGGCTGCAAGGCTCCGCGATTCTGAGCGCCAACTTTCGGAGAAACTCACGGCCGCCAAGAAAAAGTGGGAAGAAGACACCAAGACCCACCGTGTGACCGTAACGGAAGATCACGTGGAAGAGGTGGTCGCCATGATGACGGGCATCCCTGTTCAGAGAATCGCAGAGAAAGAAAGCGGCAAACTCTCCAGGATGGAAGAGGACATGGCCGACCGCGTGATTGGACAGCCCACAGCCGTGCGCCAAGTGGCCCGAGCCATCAAGCGGAATCGCGCCGGGCTTAAGGACCCCAACAAACCTGTTGGCTCCTTCATTTTCCTGGGACCAACAGGCGTGGGAAAAACCCAATTGGCCAAGGAGCTCGCCAAAAACCTCTTCGACTCAGAGGAAGCCTTGATTCGCATCGACATGAGCGAATACATGGAGAAGTTTGCTGTGAGCCGCTTGGTTGGTGCACCTCCGGGATATGTGGGCTACGAAGAAGGCGGACAACTCACCGAAAAAGTGAGACGGAAGCCCTACTCCATTGTGTTGCTCGACGAGATTGAAAAGGCGCACCCAGACGTCTTCAACCTGCTTCTGCAAGCCCTGGACGACGGTCAGCTCACAGACAGTTTGGGCCGCCGGGTTGACTTCCGCAACACCATCATCATCATGACGTCCAACATTGGAGCACGACAGCTCCAAGACTTTGGAACCGGCGTTGGTTTCTCCACAGGAGCCAAACAGTCCAAGGAAGGCGACGATCGACGTGGTGTGATTCAGAACGCCTTGAAGCGGGCCTTTGCCCCCGAATTCTTGAATCGAATCGATGATGTCATCGTCTTCAACAGCTTGAGCCATGACGACATTCACCGCATCATTGACCTTGAACTCAGCAAATTGTTTGGGCGAATTGAAAGCTTAGGCTACGGCATCACTTTGACGGATGCCGCCAAGGATTTCTTGGTCGACAAGGGCTACGACGAGCAGTTTGGAGCAAGGCCACTTCGCCGTGCTCTTCAGAAGTACCTCGAAGATCCCCTCGCTGAAGAAATCATCAGCGCACAATTGCAAGAGGGAGACAAAATCGAAGGTGATGCCATGGAAGGCCAAGAAGAATTGGCCATCCGAATCATCAAAGGCAAGGCCCCAAAAGGCAAGAAAAAATCTGAAAAGGGAGATGCGCCAAAATCGGACGCTCCTTCTGACGAAACCGCCCCTGAAACCACTGAGGACAAGGGCAAAGAGGAAGACCCAGCCTGAGCATGGAAATCCTCCATCAGATTTTCGACCGAATCCGTGATGCCAACCGATACGCGGTTGCTGCAGGGGTCTTCCTCATTTGGATGTTGACCCTTGCAGATGTCGACCTGATTCGAATGGTCAAAACCCACAATGCGCGGGTTGAAATCGAAACGAAAATGGAAGGGCACGCAGCACGCATCGCCAGCCTGAATGCTGAATTGGAACAAATGGGAGCAGACCCATCAGCCAAGGAGCGCCATGCCCGCGAAAACTACTTCATGCACAAGCCTGAAGAAGATGTCTTCGTTTTCCGTTGAAGTTCTGTGACCTGCGCGCCAACGGCTGTCATACCGAAAGCCAGAAGCAGAGAAACCCTTTCACTATTGATCGATCAGCTCTAGCCAGAACACGCCATTAGCTGCTGTGGTCACGAACGATGACCCAGTCACCATGGATTCGTCGCCACACCAGACTGAACCAACCCGCGAGCGGATCTAAATCCCCTCGACCATCTAAGTTCCACGAACCCACCATCAAGGCGACATCGTCGGACACAAACTCGACATTCTTGATTCCAAAAGTCAACTGGCCCATGGCCTCAGGATTGGGGTATCCCTTTTTGTAATTGTCCAGCGTCGTTTGCCATCCAAAAGAAGGCCCCCTGCTCCCCACAAAAAGCAAACTGTCGGATGCCCAATAAGCCGACATAAAGGCTTCTAAATCGCCTTCGTTCCACGCCTTTTCTTGGGCCTCCATTCGGACCCTGATTCGCGCTTCATCCGCTGCATGGTCCATCGGGGCACTGCTGGTGTTGCAACCCGAAAGAATGACCCACGCCAAACTTGTCCCTGCCAAGAATCCTTGGATGTTCATGAATCGAAAGGTCCGCGAAAATGAAAAGCCCCGCAAAGCACGTTAGACATTGAAGCGGAAGTGCATGATGTCTCCATCCTGAACGATGTACTCCTTCCCTTCTACACTCAGCTTTCCAGATTCTTTGACGGCCTGCTCGCTGCCCAAGGCAACGAAGTCGGCGTACTTCATGACCTCTGCGCGAATGAACCCCTTTTCAAAGTCCGTGTGAATCACACCGGCCGCCTGGGGAGCGGTGCTTCCCTCCTTCACGGTCCATGCGCGCACTTCCTTCTCTCCCGCAGTGAAATAGGTCTGCAAATTCAACAGTGAATAGGCCGAACGGATCAGCTTGGCCACACCGGCCTCTTTTAGGCCAATGTCCGCCAAGAACATTTCCCGCTCTTCGGCATCCTCCAATTCAGCAATGTCTGCTTCGATTCCTGCGCCAATGATGAGCGTTCCTGCCCCCTCACCTTCAGCCATAGCACGAACCCGGGCCACGTGGTCGTTGCCATCCACTACAGCGGTTTCCTCCACATTGCAGACATAAAGCACCGGCTTGCCCGTGAGCAACTGCATTTCTTGGAAAAGAGGCTCTTCAGAGTCCTCGCGTTCTACAGCCCTGGCCGAAATGCCCTGCTCCAATGCCGCTTTTACACGTTCATACAAGTCCAATTGCTTCCGGGCATCTTTGTCACCTATGGATGCTTGTTTGGCCACCTTTTGCAACCGGGTTTCCACCGTTTCAAGGTCCTTTAACTGGAGCTCTGTATCAATGACTTCTTTGTCGCGGATGGGGTCCACTGATCCATCGACGTGAACGATGTTGTCGTCCTCAAAACAACGCAAGACATGCAGAATCGCATGGGTCTCCCGGATGTTGGCCAAAAACTTGTTGCCCAAGCCTTCACCTTTGCTCGCACCTTTGACCAGTCCGGCAATGTCCACAATCTCAACGGTGGTGGGCACGGTGCTCTGCGGCTGAACAATGTCCACCAGACGCTCCAGCCGTTCATCGGGAACGTTGATGACCCCAAGGTTGGGCTCGATGGTGCAGAACGGAAAATTTGCACTCTGCGCCTTGGCGTTGGAGAGGCAGTTGAACAGGGTGGACTTGCCCACATTGGGGAGTCCGACGATGCCACATTTCAGGGCCATGTTGAATCGGTTTGGGCGGCAAAGATAACCGAGCCACGACCGCTCGACTTTCCCTTGTTTTGTCAACATCGTCAGAGGTGGGCACTTCTCTGCACTTACTTTCGTTTCGCTTAAAGGAAACCCTCCTCATGTCCTCTCCCTCCACACTTCGCGACCTCTGCACCCAGGTCCGCCGCGACATCGTTCGAATGGTCCATGGCGCCAGCTCTGGACACCCTGGTGGCTCTCTCGGCTGTACCGATTTCTTGGTCAAGTTGTATTTCGAAGAGATGCAGATTGACCCCAGCAACTGGAGCATGGACGGGAAAGGTGAAGACCTGTTTTTTCTGTCCAACGGGCACATTTCGCCTGTTTGGTACAGCGTTCTTTCTCGCCGTGGATACTTTGATGTTCCTGAACTGGCGACATTTCGCAAACTGAACAGCCGTTTGCAAGGCCACCCAGCCACTGAAGAAGGCCTTCCTGGCATCCGGGTCGCGAGTGGCTCATTGGGGCAGGGATTGAGCGTCGCCTGCGGTGCAGCTCAAGCCAAAAAGCTCAACGGGGAAGACCGTTGGGTCTACACCCTTCATGGAGACGGCGAATTGCAAGAGGGCCAAATCTGGGAAGCTGCGATTTATGCAGCCCACCACAAGATTGACAACCTGATCAGTTTTGTGGATTGGAACGGACAGCAAATCGATGGTTCTGTAGAAGACGTCATGTCACTGGGTAGCCTTCACGACAAGTGGAGCGCTTTCGGATGGGAGGTCATGGAATGCAATGGCCACGACCTCGAAGACTTAGATCGCGTCTTCAAAGCAGCCCGCGCAGCGGGAGGAAATGGAAAGCCCGTTATGGTGTTGATGCGCACGGACATGGGCCGCGGAGTCGACTTTATGGAAGGCACCCACAAATGGCATGGAGTGGCCCCCAATGACGACCAATTGAAGTCTGCATTGTCGCAACTCGAAACTTCCCTCTCCGACTATTGATGAGCAGCCAGAGGTGGCCACACTTGGGCCTCTGGCCTTTGTTGTTCTTCATCCTGATTGGATGGAGCGGGCCCACCCTGCATGCTCAAAGTGACCCCAAAACCAGCGACGAGGTCACCCGCATTTTGTTTGTCTTTGACGCGTCCAACTCCATGAACGCCTATTGGGACCGTCGTCGAAAGTGGGATGTTGCACGCGAACTTCTCGCTGCCTCTTTGGACAGTTTAATCGGAATCGAAAACCTTGAATTGGGCCTGAGGGTCTATGGCCACGGGACCAAGCACGTCAAAGGACAGCAGGATTGCGATGACACTGAATTGGTTGTGCCCATCGGACCAGGACGGAATCTCATCATTCAACAAGAGCTGAAAAAGCTCAAGGCCCAGGGCACCACCCCCATCGCGCGGTCATTGCTCAAAGCTGCAGACGATTTTGCCGCCACCACCGGCCCGGGAAAAAATGTCATTCTTCTGATCACCGATGGCATCGAAGCTTGTGATGAAGACCCTTGCGCCGTCTCGCGGGCTCTCCAAGCGCAGGGAATTGTCATCAAACCCTTCATCATTGGAATCGGATTGGAAGAGCAGTACCGAAGCACGTTCCAATGTGTGGGGCGGTACTTTGATGCATCAGAGCCAGAAGGATTCGCCGATGTCCTGGACATTGTGATTGACCAAGCCATACACCGCACGTCCGCACAGGTGAACCTGCTCAATTCCAAAGGAGAGCCCATTGAGAGCAACCTGCCTTTTGAGGTCATTGAGAAAAAATCGGGTCATCCCGTCATTCAAGCGGTTCACACATTGAATTCTGCCTCGGTACCGGACACGCTCGTGTTGAACCCGGTGCCGGTTTACGATGTGGTGGTTCACACCTTGCCCCCTGTTATCGCTGAAGACATCACATTGACCCCGAGAATTCACAACCACATTTCCATTGAAGCCCCCACCGGCTTTCTGGACTTGAGCCTTCCAAATCCACGGAGTGTGCTGTCGGACTTGTCTGCCCGGGTCACTTTGGCGGGCGAGGATTGCTCCACGGTTTTTCATCAAAACATGGGAAGCCGCCAACGCTATCTCACAGGCACCTATGATGTGGAGTTCCCCACCTTGCCCCCTGTCTTGGTTCAAGGCGTCAAAATTGGTGACAAACGAATCGTTCCCATTGGAATTTCAGAGCCTGGATTGCTGAGACTGAACACCTCTTCAATGGGATACGGAGGGCTTTTTCTTGAAACGGAAGAAGGCCGTCAAATGGTGGTGCCATTCAGTGGCACAGACCCCTCTGGTTCCTACAACCTTCAGCCTGGACGTTACGTCATGGTATTCCGAGCCAAACGCGCCCAAACAACAGAATTGTCCGTCACCCGCACTTTTGACCTCCGTTCAGGAGGCATGCACACCATTGAATTGTAATCATGCTCGACTTTATCACTGCCGACAACTCCGAACTCGAAGCCCTCGAACGCAAAGACACGCGAAGTGGCTTTGGACAGGGCCTTCTTGAGGTGGGACAAGCCCACCCAAATGCTGTGGCGCTTTGCGCAGACCTCACTGGGTCTCTCAAAATGAACGCATTCAAAGATGCCTTTCCAGACCGTTTTCACCAGGCCGGCATCGCCGAAGCCAACATGATTGGGGTGGCTGCAGGCATGACCATTGGCGGCTTGATTCCATTCACAGGAACCTTTGCCAACTTCTCCACTGGACGGGTGTACGATCAGATTCGTCAGAGCGTGGCCTACAGTGAGAAAAACGTCAAGATTTGCGCCTCTCACTGCGGCTTAACGTTGGGTGAAGATGGAGCAACGCACCAAATCTTGGAAGATGTGGGCATGATGAAAATGCTCCCCAACATGACGGTGATTCACACATGTGATTATGAGCAGACCCGAAATGCCACCCACGCCATCGCCAAGCACCATGGTCCGGTGTACTTCCGTTTTGGAAGGCCCAAAGTGCCCATCATTACCGAAGCCGATACTCCTTTCATCATCGGTCAAGCCCGGCGTGTGATGACCGGATCAGACGTCACTTTGGTGGCCAACGGTCATTTGGTTTGGAACGCCATTTTGGCTGCACGACAGCTGGCCGCAGAAGGGGTTTCAGTCGACCTCTTGGACATGCACACCGTGAAGCCCATGGATGAAGCTGCGCTGATCGAAAGCGTGAAGCGTACAGGTTGCTTGGTCACAGCCGAAGAGCACCAGAGGGCTGGCGGAATGGGTGAAAGTGCTGCGGCATGCTTGGCGAGCCATATGCCAACACCCCAACGCTTTGTTGCCGTCAATGACAGCTTTGGAGAATCTGGCACACCTGCTCAGCTCCTCGAGAAGTACGGATTGGGGCCTTCAGCGATTGTGTCCGCCTGCAAGGAGGTCATCGCAGTGAAGCAAGGTCTTCCCGCCTGATCAAAGGCGTTTCGCTTGATCTTATGACTCGGTGCGGCTTGGAACTCCATCCATCGCCGCCATCGCTTGATACAATCGATCGCGATGGAGCTTGGTCGCAGGCAACAAAGGCAAGCGCGGAGTAGCCCCGCAAATGCCAAGCAAGTTGCACACAGCCTTGATTCCTGTTGGATTGCCTTCCGCAAAGAGTGCGTCAAGCAAGGGTTGCTGGTCTTCCAACATTTTTCCTGCCTCTTTCACCGAGCCAAATGAGGCCAAATCAAGGGCTTCTGCCCATCGATCGGGAAAGGCATTGCCAATCACACTCACCAATCCATCTCCTCCCATGGCCATCATGGGAATGGCATTGACATCGTCTCCGGAGAGCAAGGCAAAGGTGTCTGCGACGCCTGACCGAATCTTCTGAAAGGCCGCCATGTCATCATTGGCCTGTTTTAGGGCCACGACTTGTGGACAGGTGCTGGCCACCTCGATGACGGTTTCTGGTTCAATGTTGACACACGCCCGAGAAGGAACGTTGTACATGATGATGGGCAAGGAAGTCACCTCGGACAGTGCCTGATAGTGGGCCACCAGTCCTGGTTGGCTGGGCTTGATATAAGCCGGAGGGCTGATCAAAAGGCCATCCAACCCGCGGGTATCCATGGCTTCCATGCGGCGCACCGCAGCCACGGTCCCTCCACTGCCGTCAAATCCCGCCACGATGGGGAGCCTTCCTGCGTTGACCTCTTGGACAAAGTCCAATACCCGACGCTGTTCTGACTCATCCATCAATTGAGCCTCACCTGTGCTGCCCAAAACCACCAAAAAGTGCGCCTTGCTTCCAGAAACGTGGTGGACCATTCGTTCCAGCCCCGGGAAGTCAATGCTGCCGTCTTCACTGAATGGCGTAATGAGGGCCACGCCGAGGCCACTGAATCGCTTGTTCATTTCAAGTCGAGTGTTTTCAAGTAATGCAACGCCAATTGAACGAAAGATGACATATCGGATTCTTCAGGCCATGTCAACATAAAATCCAAATCCTTCAAACCCAACCCAGCCGGGCCCACTTTAAAGGCAATCGTGGACCGTTTGAGCAATGCCTTTAAGGTCAAATTGTCGCCACTTTGCCCCAAGTAAATCAACACATCACCTTCGTCCAATCCATTGGGATTCACTTTGGGCAAGCCATTGGAGGCCACTTCGTCCCTCCAAAAAAGCTGAACTGCCCCGTGCTGAGGAAAATCAGATGGTGGCGATTGGCCCGCCTCCAAACTGCGAATCCGCTGTGCCCGCGCTTTGGCGTGGGCCTTTTGGGTCAATCCGGTATCGGCCACAATCTTCCATTCGCCCAGCTCTGGATATCCGTCCAGACCATCCACCAAATCCTTCAATTGCGACCTTAAAGCGAGGGTGTAGGCTGGAACCAAAAAGAGGACAGAGGTGCTTTCATCTACACGGGTTCCCTGCCTGAGTCTGTCAGGAGATTTTTCCTTTTTGAGGGCAGAACGCCCCCATCTTTTCAGCAATGCTCGCATGGCAATCAGGCCCTACAATTTACAAGGGGCCTTTGAAACAAGGACTGGATTTCATGAGAATGCCCATCACTTGCAAACAGGCAAAAAATCAGTGGCTCCCTTTGAGCTTATCGGCAAAGAGCGCTTTGAACTTCTTCACCTTGGGGCCAACAACCGCCACGCAATAGCCTTGATCCGGATTGCGAGCGAAATAATCCTGGTGGTACTCCTCTGCCACATAAAACGGAGCTTGTTCCTCGATGGTTGTGACAATGGGGTCGTCCCACAACCCAGCTTCTTCAGCGGCCTCTAAAGAAGCCTGAGCCAACTTGAACTGGGCTTCTGTCTGAGGAAAAATCGCAGAACGGTATTGTGTCCCTGCATCTGCGCCCTGACGGTTCAACGTGGTGGGGTCATGTGTCCTCCAGAACACCTCCAAGAGCTCTCCAAAACTGACTTCAGCCGGGTCAAAAGTGATGCGCACGGCCTCGGCGTGGCCGGTACGACCTGTGCAAATTTCCCGATATCCAGGATTCTTGATCTGCCCTCCAGTGTATCCACTCTCCACTTTCACCACCCCTGTCATTTCAACATAAATGGCTTCGGTGCACCAAAAACAGCCGCCAGCGAGGACAGCGTATTCCAATCCTTCAGGGGGAGTTGTGTTGAGCATAGAGGAATCTGTGGGGTTTTGAGAAGATGAATTTGCCGCGACACAACCGGAAGCGAACCAAGTCAACAATACAAATGCGAAGGCGTGGGAGAATGTTCTTTTCATGGATAGGAGATTTAAAATCACTTCCCACCATTCAAACTCCGTGCCGGGTTTAGTGTTCTCGTGTAGCTCCAACCGATACCCCATCTGCGCTCAGGAGCCAACCACCCCAAAAGGTCATCGGTGGCCAATCCAAATTGCGCGCGGCTTTCTTTTCTGGCCAAAATCAAAGCCACCGGCCACCTCACGTCACCTCCTTCTCTCCAGCGAAAGCCACCCATGGCTGTGAATGGCCCCAAACGTCCTCGTCCTCCCACACCAATTTCTGTAGGCTGTCTCAACAGAGCCTGATTCAATGGCGCAGCAAACTCCACCCCAATCAAGGTGGTGCTGGCCAACATGATGCCGCCATTCAAGCGAACTCGACTGGGAAGGGCCACAACCCTTCGTTCTGGCGAGGCATTGAGAAACAGGGACGCTGGTGCCAATCCTTCGTTGAGGGCATCCAACACCCCTCCTTCTTGATTCACCCACCCTTCCAATGACACCACAGGATTGTTGAGGCTGTATGATTCGCCTTGCCAATCCATGCTCCCCATTTCGGTGATGGCCAATGAGGCGAACCAAAGGTTGGCCAACTCGACCCGGACAGATGCATCCAAGGCCACTCCAAAGCCCGCTGGACGCAAAGCATCACCCAACGTTGCATCTGGCGCTACAAGCTCTGCCCCAAATCCGCGATTGAAGGCCGCAAACGCAGTTTTGGTTTCTCCATTGACTTCGTAGTATCCACTTCCTCGGTAGTAGCGTCCAGCCAAACCCGCCGCGACCACCATGGGGCCTGAGTTGACCAGCTTGACACCAAACCCAGCGCTATATGAACGAACATGCTGAACGGCAAACTCGCTGCCTTCCATCAGTTCCAAGGCCAGAAGCGCGCCATTGTCACGCAACCCATTCTCCACTTGTTCAAACTGAGCATTGGTCAAGTCATCCACGTCCACAATGGTCCCATCGGTCAATTCGACCTGGTCAAACAAACTTGAAGCCTGGCCCAGCATGACGAAACTGGCGAGGTTTTGACTGGGGCTCAGAGACGCGCTGTAACGGTCTTCAATGGTCCAACCCCAACCGCCTCTGCGACCGTGCCTGGACCAGCCGACCCAGCGCATTTGGGCTTCCATGCTCGTGGGGGACTGGCTCAACTGATCGGCTGTTGCCCTTCTGTTTTCGAGGCTCCAATTCTTGCCCTCACCCACCAAATTCAACAGGGGCGTACCGTCCAACAGAGGCGTGTTGACCACAAGGCCTCCTTCGAACCCACTGAAAAAACGAAAACGTTCACTTTTCCTCTTGAGCTTGCGCTGTTTTCGGCTGAGTGTATCTGAACCCGCCGAAAAGACCTCTTTGGACGCAAAAGGCCTTTCTGTGGCCAACAAAGATGGATTGACACCAATGGCATGGTGGCCAATGGCAGTGATGCCCGGTATGGGACTGCCCATCAAATCCACGCCTGCAACCTGCGATTGAACAGGTTGAAATGACACGAGAAGAAAAAGGAAAGCAACAGAACCTTTGCAGACTGATGCCCAAGAAGATTGTAAGAAGTGATTTGTCATCAAAGGACGATTCTCCAGCCGAATGGATCCTCTGCCCTTCCACGGCGGATGTCATCGAGTCCTTTGGCCAATTTGGGCATGATCGTCCATCCTTCAACAGGAGGCAATTCCACGTCTCCTCCAACAAAGCCAATGGCCTCAATGGCTGTCATGGTGGCCGCAGTTCCTACACCAAAAGCCTCTTGCAAAGACCCAGATTCAGCTGCAGCCTTCAACTCCGACACCCCGATTCGACGCTCTTCGACTTCAATTCCGAAGTGACGCGCCAGCTCTAAGATGCTGGCACGCGTAACCCCATTGAGTACGGTGTCTCCCAAAGCAGGCGAAACCAGCTTTCCATCCATCACAAACACCGCGTTCATGGTGCCACTTTCTTCGATGTACTTGTGCTCAACTGCATCGGTCCACAGGATTTGGTCGTAGCCTTGAGCTTTGGCCAGCTCAGTCGGCCTCAAGGCTGCACCGTAATTGCCCGCTGCCTTTGCAAATCCTGTTCCACCAGGCGCGGCACGCGTGTATTCCGTCTCCACCTTGACCCGCACATTGCCTTTGTAGTAAGGACCCACAGGACAGGTGAAAATCACAAATCGGTATTGCGCACTTGGCCTGACGCCCACGTGAACCTCAGTGGCAAACATGAAGGGTCGGATGTACAGTGAAGACCCTTCCGCGTTGGGCACCCACTGGGAGTCCAACTTCAAGAGTTCTTTGAGGGCCTCCATAAAGGTCTCCTCATCCACCTTGGGCATGCACATGCGTTCTCCACTGACATTGAACCGTCGAATGTTGTCCTCTGGACGAAACAATGCGATTCCGCCATCGGGCTGGCGAAAAGCCTTCATGCCTTCAAAAATGGCTTGCCCGTAATGAAGAACCATGGCTGCTGGACTCAACCTCATGTCTCCGTATGGCTCGATGACCCCTGTATTCCACTTTCCGTCTTCGAATTCCATCGTAAACTGATGGTCAGAAAACACACTGCCAAAAGGCAGATTTTCGATGTCGACCTCAGTAATTCTGGAGGTCTCCGTTCGCTGAATGTCAAAAAGGGTCGTCGTCATCATGGGCCTATCATTAAGGTCACTGCTCTCACGTTGCAAAAGTACGCGGTACGAATTCCTTACAACACACTGAAGCTCAGTGCTCAGGCGCAAACAAGAACTTGTTCGGGCTCACCAAACCCGCCTGCACGGCATAGAGAACGACAGATGCCGTGTTGTTGACCCCCAACTTCTGGAAGATGTTGCGGCGGTGCGTGGTCACGGTATGGGGACTCACGAATAGTTTTTCGGAAATCTGAGGGTTGGTGAAGCCCTCCGCGATCAATCGAATCACCTCCAACTCTCTTTTGCTTAATGAGACCCCTGCACATGAGGGGTCTATCACATCCAAAGAGTCCAAGTTGATGCCTTCGCGTTTGATGGCATCCAGAATTTGAGAGCAGAAAAACTTTCGGCCACAATGGACTTCCCTCACCGCTTCGACAATCTCTTGAAGGTCACAGTCCTTTTTGACGTACCCATCGACACCTGCTCGCAGAGCATGAACCAAAGTGCTTCCCCTCTGGTTGTCGGTCAAGGCCAACACCCGGATCCGGCCTGATGCCTTCAATCTCACCACAGTTTCCACTGAGAAGCCATCAGCCACAAAGTCCAGAATGACCAAGTCTGGCGAAAAACTCGAAAGGAACCCAAACAGCTCTTCTTCATTTCGCACTTGGCCCACGACTTCGTTGAGTCCATGCGAGCGCAAGGTGGCCTGGAGGCCACAAGCCACCAACTGGTTGCTGTCTGCGATGAGAATTTGAGACATGTCTTATTCAGACTGATTCTTAATAGCAAAGCTAATCATCCCTTTCGAGAGAAGCGCCTATGAATCCCAAACCTTCTCCCAATTCTTCACATGAAAGGAACAGAAAGCACCATTCCGTCCTTGGCCATCACTGTGGCGTCAAAAACGGCTTTGGCCTCCTTCAAATGAACCTCCATGGAAGTGTATCGGGCCGAAACATGCCCCAGCACAAGCTGCCCAACTTCTGCATCCCTCGCAATCTTGGCTGCTTGGGTGGCCGTGCTGTGAAACGTCTTTTTCGCTCGGGCCTTCAATCGGTCATCGAAGGTGGCCTCGTGATACAACAGGTTGACCCCAGCAACAGACTTGGCAATGGGGGTCCAATAATTGGTGTCGGCAGCATACCCATAGCTTCTGGAAGCCAGTTGTGGATAGCAAGCCGATGAAGAGGCAATCACCGTCCCATCCGCACGCACCACATCCTTCCCCTTTTTCAGGGTTAGAATCTCTGAAGGCTCCAGGTTGAACCTTTTCACCCAATCCTTCCGAATCCCTGGCTCCTTTGGCTTTTCGCGAAGGATGAAACCAGTGGTTGGAATTCGATGCCGGACCGGGAAGCTCTCCAATTGAACTGTGGCATCTTCAAACAGAACCACTGGACCATCCGTGGTCGTGGGATGAAAATGAACTTTAAAGTCCAGCCAACTCTCCCCCACTTCCTGATGCAAATCCAGAACCTCTTTCAGCCTTGCCGGACCATAAATGTGAAGGTCCTTTTCTCTTCCGAACAAGCTGAACGTAGAAATCAACCCAGGCAGTCCCAGGTAATGATCCCCATGCATGTGAGAAATCGCAATGTGATCTATCCGCATCAAGCGGACTTTATGATGCCGCATGGCCATCTGTGTGCCCTCGCCGCAATCCAGTAAGAATTGCTTTTCGTGGACATTGACGACTTGAGCTGTGGGGTTGCGACCAGGCAGAGGCAAGGCAGCACCACACCCCAAAATGGTCACATCAAACCGCACTTGCTTCAGCGCCTTAGCGCTGGACCACGAGTCGAATCACCTCTCCTGCGCCTTGATCGGTCAAGGTCAAAAAGTAGATGCCCTCTGTCAAATTGGCGACGTCGACCTGTTCTGCATTGGAAAGAACTGGCCATTGGCGGATGCTGCGGCCGTCCATGCTGTGCAAAGCCGCGTCCGATCCTTGAGCGCCCATGACGGTGAAAGATCCAGAAGTCGGATTCGGGAACAAGGAAGGCGCGAAGGAGAGTGCTTCACCCACGTTGGTGCTTTCGCCCAAAATGGGGAATGGAAAACCATCAAAACTGAACGGCGTAGCCAATGGGAAACCAAAAACTGTCGCCCACACATTGACCTCCATGCTCAAGACATACTCCCCCGTTTGGTTGGGAACTCCTGAGAACGAAGCGCAGTACTGCCCGCCGCCAAGGAATGTACAAGGATCTGTGCAATCGCCGAGGTTGTTGCACACGTACTCCATGCCAATTTCTTCGAATGTCAGCGTGTCACCACTGATGGTGTCCACCAACAAAACAGCCACAATAACGACGGAGTCAATGGGAGCGTCCAGCGGGGTATCTGGCTCAACATCCGAGGCAAAAGAAGGCACCAAAAGGTGCACCTCGTCCACGTATGAGAGTTCCACATAGGCCGTATCGAAAAAGGTTTCTTCGCCATCGGGGCTCAACCCCCATGTTTCTCCACCAAAGTCGACCGCTTCCGGGTCACATTGAGCGTGAACAGTCAACGAAAAAGCAAGCAGCGCAACTGCGCCAAGGCATTGGAAAAATTTCATGTCTAAGGGAATATCAGATGTTACGCTCTACCTCCTCCATGTACACCAAATCCACCCCTTCTTGGGCGGTGGGCACAATTTTGAGGACGTTATCGAGTTGACTGATTGAAACCAATTTGGCCACAGCAGGCTGAAGTCCACTGACCACAAAAGTACCTCCCGCATCTCTGCAGCTGCGGTGTCCAATCAAGACCGCACTCAACCCACTGGAGTCAATGTAGCGGGTTTCATTCAGGTCTAAGACCATGTTTCTGTGTCCCTCTTTGCTGGCCAAAACCAGCTCTCCTTTAAGCTCAGGGGCACACAAAGCATCCAACTTCTCCACCTTGGCAGTCAGGATGACCACCTTCTCACGCTTTTCGACTTCAAATTTCATGTCGCGAATCTGTATGCTCCGAAAATAGCTCAATCCGGCGAGCTGCCCAATCGTCCAGCCAACAGGTATAAAACAGCCATTCGAATGGCCACCCCATTCTCAACCTGATCCAAGATGACGGCGTCTTGTCCGTCGGCCACATCACTGGCAATTTCAACCCCCCTGTTCATGGGGCCAGGGTGCAAAATCAAGGGGCGCTTGTCCAGTCTGTGCAGCCTTTCCGTGGTGATTCCATAAACAGAATGATACTCTTCCAAACTGGGGAAATAAGGCACTTCAGTCCCCTGACGCTCCAATTGAATTCGCAGGACATTGGCCACATCACACCAGGCCAAAGCCCGGTCAACATCGTGTTCAATTTGGACTCCCAGGGACCCGAAATGTTTTGGAATAAGCGTCGCAGGTCCACAAACCATGACTTCCGCGCCGAGCAATTGAAGGCACAGCACGTTGGACAATGCCACCCTGCTGTGCCGGATGTCGCCAAAAATGCACACTCGTTTCCCGGACAAGCTCCCCAACCTCTCAGTGAGGGTAAAGCAATCCAACAAAGCCTGTGTGGGATGCTCATGGGTGCCATCGCCAGCATTCACAATGGGCACTTGAATCTTCTGTGCCAAATAGTGTGCCGCACCCGGGTGTGGGTGGCGCATGACGACCATGTCGACCTTCATGGCCAAAATGTTGCGAACGGTGTCCGCCAGAGTCTCCCCTTTCTTGACACTCGATGAACCTGCAGAAAAATTCACGACATCTGCAGACAATCTTTTCTCGGCCAATTCGAAACTGAGCCGGGTTCTGGTGCTGTTTTCAAAAAACAGATTCGCCACGGTGAGGTCCCGCAAACTGGGAACCTTTTTGATGGGCCGGTTAATGACCGCTTTGAATTCTCTTGCCGTTTGAAAGACAGCCTCGACATCTGAGGCTTGAAGACCTCTAATGCCAAGCAAGTGACGAGCAGAGAATTCAGCCATGGTCTTCTGTGGGATTAATCAATTCGACCCTATCCTCCCCTTCCATGTCTGACCAGACCACTTGAACACGTTGGCTGTCCAAGCTGTCCACACTTCGTCCGACATACTTAGGTTCAATGGGCAACTCGCGACGGAAACGGCGATCCACCAAAACCGCAAGTTCAATTTTGGAAGGTCGTCCGTGCGCCAACAATGCATCCATGGCTGCGCGAATGGTTCTCCCCGTAAACAAGACGTCATCGACAAGAACAATCCTCAAACCTTCCACTGTGAAGTCGAGGTTGGTCTCTGCGGCCTGTAGAGGCATGTCGTGCCTTCTAAAGTCGTCCCGGAAGAATGTGATGTCCAATTCGCCGAAACGAGGTGGTTTTCCTCCCAAAATTCGTCCGATGCGGTCTCTCAAACGCGAGGCCAAGTGGACGCCTCTGGGCTGAATTCCAATCAGCGCACTTTCGGCGAATTCCCCATGCTCCTCAACGAGTTGATGGGCCAATCTATCCAACGTCAGTTGGAATTGAAGCGGGGTGATGAGAGAATGCTCAGGGCCCATGTGAGGTGCAAAAATAGTCCAGTACGAAAAAGGGAGGCACAATGGCCTCCCTTTTCCTCAAATCAGGTGTTCAGATTACTCCTTTTCGCCTTCAGCGTCGTCTGCCTTGGCATCTTCAGAAGCGTCCTTTTTGGGGGCTGCCTCCTTTTTTGCTTTTGGCTTGGCCTTCGCTTTGGGCTTGGCCTTGGGCTTGGCCTTCGCTTTGGGCTTTTCCTCAGCAGGTGCCTCCTCAGCAGCAGGTGCTTCCTCAGCGGCAGGTGCCTCCTCAGCAGCAGGTGCTTCCTCAGCAGCAGGCGCTTCCTCAGCGGCAGGTGCCTCTTCAGATTTCTTGGCCTTCTTTGCTGGCTTGGCTTTTTCGACTGGAGCCTCTTCTGCCGCAGGGGCTGTCTCAGGTCCGTCTTCCATTTGCTGCTTCAACTGCGACAGAACGTCAAGGTCACCGAAGGTGGTCTTGGCTTGGCGCTCATTCACCTCACGCACAGCACGCTGTGTTGCAGGGCTTGAGCCATTGTCGCGGTCATCACGGCGCTTGCGGTTGTCAGACCCACCACGCTTCTTCGCTGGCGGCTCCTCATAAGTGCGCAGGTGCGACACAGTGATGCGCTTGGCGTTGCGGTTGAACTCCAAAACGATGAAGTCTGCACTCTCCTCGACCTTGATGTCCGTGCCATCCTCGCGCTTGAGGTGCTTGGCTTGACAGAAACCCTCAACACCATATGGCAGAGCGATTCCGACATTGCTGCCGTCGATGGTCAACACCGTTCCCTTGTGGGTTGATCCCACTTCGAATACCTGTTCGAAAGTGTCCCAAGGGTTCTCCTGGAGTTGCTTGTGACCGAGGCTCATGCGGCGGTTGGTTTTGTCCAACTCCAACACGACCACGTCGATCTCATCTCCAACGTTACAGAATTCGGATGGGTGCTTGATCTTCTTCTCCCAGCTGAGGTCAGAAATGTGAACGAGACCATCGATCCCTTCTTCCATTTCGACAAACAGACCGAAGTTGGTGAAGTTGCGAACCTTACCAGAATGCTTGGACTGCACAGGGAACTTGAACTCGATGTTGTCCCATGGATCTGGAACGAGCTGCTTCATGCCAAGGCTCATCTTGCGCTCTTCGCGGTCGATGCCCAAGATGACAGTCTCGATCTCGTCTCCAACTTTCAGGAACTCCTGAGCGCTGCGCAAGTGCTGACTCCAGCTCATTTCACTGACGTGCAACAAACCTTCTACGCCCTCCGCCACTTCGACGAATGCTCCGTAGTCGGCCACCACAACAACCTTTCCTTTGATCTTGTCTCCAACATTGACTCCTTCGGACATGGCGTCCCAAGGGTGAGCTGTGAGCTGCTTGATGCCGAGGCAATTCGCTTGCGGTCGTCGTCAAAGTCCAGAATCACAACGTTGAGTCGCTGCTCGACTTCCACCACTTCCTCTGGATGGCTCACGCGGCCCCAGCTGAGGTCGGTGATGTGCACGAGTCCGTCCACGCCTCCGAGGTCCACAAAGACACCGTATGACGTGATGTTCTTGACCACACCTTCGAGAACTTGACCCTTCTCCAATCCGGAGATGATCTGACGCTTCTGCTCTTCCAACTCGGCCTCGATGAGTGCCTTGTGTGAGACCACAACGTTCTTGTACTCTTGGTTGATCTTGACCACCTTGAATTCCATCTGCTTTCCGACGTATTCGTCGTAGTCGCGAATGGGCTTGACATCAATCTGGCTTCCTGGAAGGAAGGCCTCGATGCCAAACACATCAACAATCAAGCCGCCCTTGGTGCGGCACTTGATGATGCCCATGATGATTTCATCATTCTCCAGCGCTCCATTGACCTTGAGCCAGGCGCTGTGAATGCGAGCCGTGCGGTGAGACACCACAAGCTGACCATTGCGGTCTTCCTGCTGCTCAACAAACACGGGAACTGCGTCTCCAACACGGAGTTCAGGGTTGTAACGGAACTCAGAGGCTCCGATTACACCTTCTGACTTGTAGCCGATGTTGACGACAATTTCTTTTTTACCGATGCTCACGACGGTGCCTTCGACCACCTCCGATTCACGGATGAGGTTCAAGCTGCCTTCGTAGAGGTCCTCGAGCTTGGTGCGCTGTTCGGGATCCATCTCATCCTTGTCGGCATCAGATTCGTCCCAATCGAATTCTTCGGAAGGCACATCGAGCACGCGCAGAACGTATGGCTCAGCTGGCTTGGCTTCTTCGACTGGCGCTTCTTCAGCAGCAGGAGCTTCCTCAGCGGGAGCTTCCTCAGCGCGGAGCTTCCTCAGCGGGAGCTTCTTCAGCAGCAGGGGCTTCTTCAGCCGGGAGCTTCTTCAGCAGCAGGAGCTTCTTCAGCGCGGAGCTTCTCTCAGCAGCGAGCTTCCTCAGCGGGAGCTTCCTCAGCAGCGAGCTTCCTCAGCGGGAGCTTCTTCAGCAGCGAGCTTCCTCAGCGGGAGCTTCTTCAGCAGCGGAGCTTCCTCAGCGGGAGCTTCTTCAGCAGCAGGAGCTTCCTCAGCGGGAGCTTCTTCGGCTTTCGATTCTGGTTCGGGGTTGGCCTCGGGCGTTGCCGCATCTTGGGCCTCCTGCGGTTGATCCGCAGCAGCGTCGTTAGACGCATTTGCCTGGTCTTCAGGCTTTTGGTTTTCTTCGGTCATCATGTCCGAAGGGAGTTTTGTATCTCAATGGATGCGCCATCCATCTCGAGTTGTTGAATAAGGGGCGTGTGGCGCGTGCCCCAAAAAGGGGCGCAAAAATAGGTGGAATCCGCTGATTATCCGAATGATTGAGGCTTGATTCTCAATTGCCTCCACTTTCTATGAGCCGAGCCTGGTCAAACCCCATCTCTTTGGCCTGATTCAACCACGATTGTGCTTCTGATTGATTGGGGCTCTTTCGCGTGATGTAGCGGGTGAATCCTTGCTCACGCAAAGAACGAATTCCCCAACCCAAAGGCGCATCCAGAATGGCATTCGCCAGACGTACAGGTATGGTGCTCGAGTATTCACCCAGCTCCACCTCCCAACCCACCATCACCCCTTCCGAACCTTCATCTTGGGAAGCCTTCTGCTCTGAGCCGGTTTCTGATGGGGCGGCCTCCCCCATTCCTACCAAGGACCCGACAGCCGTTGTGCTGGCTTCAAGAAGTGGGATGCGCTTGCCGTTGATGTAGACCACAACAAAGGCGTCTTCTCTGCCATCCAAACGCAATTCATCGCGATGCTCCGCTGCACTTTGCTCATCTTCAAATCGTCCAGAGAACAGCCTCAACCAACCGTCAGTGCCCGCGTCCTCCCGGGTCAATGTCCCGAGTTTGGCCACAGCATTTTCATCGGGAACCCCACGGAAAGCCCCCACTTGAACGCTGTATACCCGCCCTCTGATGTTGTTCCATGTGGGAATGTTTTGGGCGGTTGAAGGCGCATTTGACGTGGCCACTACACCAGCGGGGTCGACTGTTGATTCTCCTAATTCTCCTTGCGGTTCATTCGAAGCTGTCGCTCGTGACGAGGCCTGTTGATTCACCCTTTCTTGTGCCAATTCATCCACAGGGGGCCGGGAGCCCCTCACCCGCTCTCCGTCGACAAACCTGACGACAAATGCATCGTCATAGCCCAAAGACCTGATGGCGTCTCGTGCCACCACTGCTGGATCATAGGCATCAAAGCTTCCCGCCATGTAGCGTGTGATCCCATTGGACAACGATTGAGCCCACATGGGATTGAAGGCTGCAAATAGGGCAGCAGGAAGTGCTTTTCTAAAGGCGCCAATCTGAATCTTGTACTCCACACCATCACTGCGCGGGGCACCCGATTCAACCGCGAACGTTTCGGCCGCAGAATTCCCTTCGTTCAGGTCCAAAGAAGCCGACCCTAAAATGGCCCGCTCCATGGCCACCCGATCAATCGGCCGAATGGCAACTCCACTGCCCGATGACGTCCCTTGCCCCACCACTTCCGCTGCAGGCAGCACCACGCCAAAAGCCGAGGCCCTGCGCTCATTCACATCATTCAGCGGAGAATTGTTCAATCCCATGGAAGCCGAAGTGCTCGTTTCATCTGCAACCACCTCCATGGATTTGCCCTCTGACCCATCAGCCGAATCATCAACGGCCTCATCAGCCAAATCATCAACGGCCTCCACTGCGGAGACTTCAACAAGAGAGCTGCCTGAATCTCCTTCGGGCAGAGACGTTGGCGACATGGCCGAATCCGCCATTGGTTCGGATGACATGATCAAGCGGTTTTCGAATCCCAATGCATCGACTCTTTCCCAAGCTTCGCGGACATCGCGCTCAGCAAAAAAGAGCGACTTCTCCCATCGACTCATCTTAGATCTAGACAATGCATTGTCTTCGTTCCGACTTCTGACCCGCCTCCAGTTCGACCACGCTGCAATCAACTCCAAATCCTCTGGCAGCCAGGCATTCTCCCCGACAGTCCCCCCTTCATCTGCACTTGTGTCTTCAACTGCACGGTCAAGCAACCTCATCCATTCCGTCACTTCTTCTTTTGTGGCATTGTCAAAAAACGGAACCGCCTCTATATCAGTAGGCCCTTTGGCTTCAACCCAACCATCTTCATCTGCCGAAGTCTCCATCCCGGCCGGTTCTTCACGCGCCTCATCGACCGCTTGAACGAGATCTTCGTCGGCTTCTGTCTGGGATTCTGCCTCTTGCCCCTCCTTCTCTTCTTCTGAATCGTCAGGTTGAGCCGCAACAGCCACAGAAGTCTGTGAAGCAGCAGCTGACAGTATTGGCCCTTGCTCATCCCATTCCAACAACAAGGCTTCCCAAGCCGCCGCAGCCTTCAAGGCCAAACCTTCTCTTTTCTCTTGGGCCAAAAAGAGCTCTTCCCCGTCCAGCTTACCCTGAGGGGATTCACTTTCATCAAGCCGCATGGCTTCAGATGCGGCTTGAGCTTTAGTCAACAATGCTGAAAGGCCATTGACGCGCTGTTCCTCATCCGTTCCAAAAGAAAGGACTGACAATTCCTCCAATTGCTGTTCGATTTGAACGCCTTTGGCTTCTTCACTTTCCACCCATTCATCCAGCTCCTCCAACATCGTTCCTCGAAGGTCGAGGTAAGCCGATTTCAATTCTGGCTCCATGGAATTCAAGTCATCCAATGTCACGACCATGGGCAGCCCCGCTCCTCCAGAAGCCTGCGCAAATTCATCCCAGGCGCGGCTGACTTTGCGAGAATCCGTGATGCGCCCAGCCCAAGCTGAGGTCACCTGCGAATCCGCCTCCCCGATGTCAGCCCCTGAATTTTTGGCGCTTGAATTGGGGAAAACAAATCCAATCAACGTCGTCTCATCGTCGTCCCCAAATGGATCAGCTGAGATGGAAACCCATTCCAAAATGCCCTGATCGTCAACGGGGACATCAACCTCTTCACTCACCATGCTCTCTTGGCCGTCAGCGACCTCGGGTTCGCCATGGGTTGATGAAGCCTGGGCTTCAACGGCTGCAACAGCTTGCTCCGCTTGGGGTTCGGTTGCGGCTTCCGAAGCAGCGAGCGCTTGGGCAGCAGCGGCATCCTGGTCTGACCGGACCTTGGCTTCGGCGGCGGCCTGGACTGCGGCCGCTTCGACAGCAGCGAGCGATTCTGCTGCAGCGGCTTCTTCCGCTTCGAGTTCAGCTGCAGCCATGGCAGCAGCGGCTTCTTCCGCTTCGAGCTCGGCTGCAGCCATGGCAGCAGCAGCAGCTTCTTCCGCTTCGAGTTTAGCTGCAGCTTCGGCGATTGCCATGGAATCGGCCATCATTTCGGACCGCGCCTCCAACCAGACATTTTCGTTTCTGGCCCACTGCTGCTCCTGTCTGCTTAGCCATTCACCCCTCCAACCAGCGCGTTCTTTCCTTGACCAGGCCTCATTCGACGCGTCCAATCCGAGGCTCCATTCTTCCATGAGGGCATCGCCTTCCTGGACCTTCAATACCCCCAAGTCTTCTTCTACACCTTTTACACCGCGCCTGGCATCCACCCAATCTGCCCAGCGCATCATCAGTGACGCCACGTCGGTGCCTCCTGCGTCCAACAACTCCCTGAGGGCCAGTTTTTCTCTTCTTCCCGCCATGGCTGCTTCCCCTGCCACTTGGGCCAGCGAAGCTTTTGAAGCGCTTTGAACAGCGTAGCTCCATGTATCCAGCATGTTGCGAATCCCCTCAAAGTCGGCACCATCCTTCAGGGATGCATCAACGAGGTCAGCTTGAGGTTGCCATGACTCTAAGTCCTCCATGAGGTCATAAATCTCCCCAGCTGTAGCCATGTCAGGGTCATCCAAAAAGACCGTCTCCAATTCCAGGATTCGCTGCAGCTTGCTCTCCCACAGCGCCACCAAAGCTTCTTCATCTTGAACCCTCCAGGCATCAATGTGCTCTTGACTTGGAGATGGCTGATTCTCAAAAATGAACGCTCCTCTTTCCTCTGGAGAAAGGCCAGCACTCTCCTTCATCAATTGGCTCACATCACCCTCTGCATCAACACTCTCCGAAGCGATGGCTTCGAAATTGGTGTCCATCTGTTCCTGGTCGCTTTCGCCCACTTGTCCATCTGAAGCATCACCATCCAAACTTTCTCGTCCGTCCAATTCTTCCGTCCGAGAAAGTGCAGGGTCTGAAGACATCCCGTTTTCATCCACCAAGTCGTCAGCCACCAAGTCAACCGTTTGGTCATTCCTGACAGGACTGTCTTGAGGGGTTGAAGGGTTGACCTCGGCCAGGTCTTCCTCCAGAGCTTCCTCTGTGGTCTCTGTTTTGGTCTCTGCCAAGGCTTGCTCAGAAGCACCGAGGGCAGCAGGAATCTCCTCTGACTCAATCTGTTTGGATACCCATGCGCTCCAACCCAATGCTGATGATTCCGAAACCACATCGGATTCCGCGCCCACTTCGCCTTCTGGGCCTTCTGGGTTTGAAATGGAAGAATCCTTGGGGCCTTTATTCATTCGCCCCTCTGCATCCGCCTGCAAGTCGGCAAGCATGGCCCAGTCTTGCTCTACCCGCTCCACCATGGTCCAACCTGAACCCTGCTTTTGAAGCTCCCAAGCTGTATCCACAGAGCCAAAAGCCTCGGACACAATTTGACCCGAACCGTCTTCCAAGACCCAGCGAACTCCCACTCCACTCGACTCTTCGTCCAAGGAAACATGGTTGGAAGGACTCTGTCCCAAGTCCAATTCCCGAATGACTTCTCCATTTTCATAAACGCGCAGGGTGAGGCTCTCCGATTCGACTTCTTCCTCCACCCAAGCCACGCTGCCAGCCACAAAGGGTTGATCACTCAGGGCCACCCTAAATGCATGCACCCTCCCACCAGCCGCCGCCCGATTGGAGGCAAACCAAGCCCCGCCATCTGGCTCTGGAATAAAGAAGGCATCGTCGTTCACCGAATTGATGGGGAAAGGCAACCGGTAAGGCTCACCTTCTGGCTTCCCTCCTGCCCAACCCACGGCATAAATGTCGAGCCCCCCCAATCCACCCGGACGGTTGGATGAGAAGTAAAGCACCCCATCCGGGGAGAGGTAAGCATCCCGCTCATCGAATTCCGTATTCACAACATCCGATAGCCTCTCTGTTGCACCATACCCGCCCCCACTGAGTGATATTCGAAACAGGTCCCACCCCATTTGCCCCTTCTTTCCCAAAGAAGAAAACACAAGAAGGGTGTCTCCATCGTGAAAAGCCATTCGCTCTGCAGCGGTTTTAAGGTCGGCCTTTGATCGGAGCGCAGATGGCACATTGACAAGCCTTAAGCCCGGGGTTTCCGGCCTATAGAATCGAAATGCCGCATCTGGATCTGCGGAAATCCGATCCAGAACCTCCAAACCCACCGCTTCATCTGGGGACCATACAGCGGCACCGCACATCGTGGCCCACAGCTCTGCCTTTTCCTTGAACAGCCCCTTTTTTCCAGCCGCATTCAAATAGGCGGCATACAGGTCTCGGGCCCGATCAAAATCATATTCCAATTGGGCCAGTCGGGCTCGGTGAAACTCCAAATCCACATCGGAGCACCCCATCCTGTTTGCGATTCGCAGGTGACGCCTCGCCAATGCCATTTGACCCGGCTCGGCCAAAGCACATCCCGCCAATCGGCCATGCAAGCATCCCTCTTCAGGAAACAAACTCACCAGCTTTTCATATTCCGGCAGGGCTTCCATCAGCTGACCCGCTGAATAAGCCTGTTCCGCGCGTTCTCGCAATTCTTCTTTGCCTCGTCCTTCTTGAGCGCTCAAGTTCAGCGCGCAAAGCACCGACAGCCCCATCATGAGCACCTTCCGGCACACAAGCTGAAACCCCAAATTCACGCGCACTTTCCATAAGGGCGTCATGTTGGCAAATTGCGGCGGCATTCGTGTTCTACGCGTTGGAAAGACCGGGGTTTTCAACAGGAAGAGCCTGACCCTTTTCGTGGTCTTCTCCACCGCTACCTTTGCACCCAATCGATTCACCATGCCCAACGCCTTTTTCCAAGTCCCTTATCCGGAAAACGAACCGGTCCTCAACTACGGTCCAGACAGCCCAGAGCGCGCTGCTCAACTGGCCGAGTATGAGCGCATGCTCAACCAAGATCCTGTTCAAGTGCCCATGGTGATTGGCGGACGCAAGGTCCTGACCGGCGACAAACGTCCGTTGACGCCACCACATGACCACCAACGTGTGATTGGCCACGCTCATTTTGGAGAGGCCTCTCATGTGAAAGAAGCCATTGACTCTGCGCTTGAGGCGCGCTCCGCATGGGCTTCGTTGGACTGGGAACAACGCGCAAGCATCTTTCTCCGGGCCGCAGAAATGCTGGCCGGACCATGGCGCACCCGAATCAATGCCTCCACCATGTTGGCCCAAGGCAAAAACATGCACCAAGCCGAGATTGATGCCGCCTGTGAATTCATTGATTTCCTCCGGTTCAATTGTCATTTTGCCCAAGAGATTTATGCCCAGCAGCCAGAGAGCGCACCTGGCCTTTGGAATCGGCTGGAGTACCGAGCTCTCGAAGGTTTCGTCTTCGCAATCACCCCATTCAACTTCACAGCCATCGCCGGAAACCTCCCCATTGCAGCAGCCTTAATGGGCAACGTGGTGGTTTGGAAGCCTTCCGATGAACAGATTTACTCCGCTCATGTCATCATGGAACTGCTGCACGAAGCTGGTTTGCCTGAAGGCGTGATCAACTTGGTGACCGTGGATGGCCCAGTGGCCGGAGATGTCGTGTTCAATCACCCTGACTTTTCTGGGCTTCACTTTACGGGAAGCACAGGCGTCTTCCGCCACCTCTGGCAAACCATTGGCCAAAACATTGGTCAATACAAGACCTACCCACGGATTGTGGGAGAGACCGGAGGCAAAGACTTCATCATTGCCCACCGCTCCGCGAATGTGGACGAAGTGGTGACGGGAATTGTTCGCGGATCTTTCGAATTCCAAGGTCAAAAGTGCAGCGCCGCCAGCCGTGTGTACTTGCCAGACAACCTCTGGCCAGAGATTCAAGAAAAACTCACTGCTGAAGTGGCCACAATCAAGGTGGGATCACCTGCTGACCCGACCAATTTTATGGGCGCGGTCATCAGCCAACGCTCATTTGACAAAATCAAAGGCTACATCGAATACGCCAAAAACAGCCCCGATGCCGACATCCTTTGCGGTGGCGGATGCGATGACAGCGTGGGTTACTTTCGTCCAACCCACGGTGGTCTTGGCCAAAACCCCGGACTTTAAAACCCTGGAAGAAGAGATTTTTGGCCCGGTGGTCACCTTGTATGTGTACCCTGCAGATGAATTCGACAGCGCCCTTGAACTTGTGGATTCCACCAGTGAATACGCCTTGACCGGAGCCGTTTTTGCGCGCGAGCGTTATGCCATCGATGACGCCATGCGCGCCCTGGAAAATGCCGCGGGCAACTTCTACATCAACGACAAGCCCACCGGCGCTGTGGTCGGCCAGCAGCCCTTCGGCGGCGCGCAGCGGTTCTGGTACCAATGACAAGGCAGGATCCTTTGCTTGAACCTGCTCCGCTGGGTCAGCCCCACGCACCATCAAGGAGACGCTCGTCTCCGCCGACGGACTTACCGCTACCCTTTCCACCAGGAATGCTGAAAACAACCTGCATTCTAGAAGGCCGATAGAAAAAAGGGGCGCCCGAATGGGCGCCCCTTTTTCATTTAGGCCTGAATGCTGTTCGTCAGGCCATCAAGCCGTCTGCCATCTCCTGGACGTTCTTTTTGGACACGTCTTTTTTGTGGCTTCGCAGCCGCCGTTCTTGGCAGCAGGCTTGCAGCAGCCTTCTTGGCGGCAGGCTTGGCTTTGGCCAGCCGCCTTCTTGGCAGCAGGCTTTGCAGCCGCCTTCTTGGCGGCAGGCTTGGCTGCAGCCGCCTTCTGCTGGCTTTGACGCCGTCTTCTTTGCAGCCGCTTTCTTGGCCACTGGCTTCGCAGCCGCCTTCTTGGACTACAGCCTTCGTTCTCGCTACTTCTCCTTGGTGCGCTGCCTCGGAAGATTCCGATGGCCGGCGCGGCTTGCGGCCTCGGTCATCAACATGGGTGTTTCAGCCACGGCCTTAGAAGACAGCATCCTGTTGTAAGGCGCCTTCAATGTGCCCCCCTGCGGCAGCCATCCAGGACTTGTCAACACCAAGAAGCGCTCCTTCTTGCCGGGCGAGCCCAACGGTGTCGATCTTTGTTGAGCGAATGGGTCCGCAGTCGGAAGGCCGCATTCAACACACTCGCCTTCGTGCTTTCTTGGCTTCTTGGTCTGCCGGCAAGTTGTTCATCACCATTGCGTCCCTCACCAAGCTCACGTGTAGCTCAGCGGACGGTCACACTGGCGCAACCGGCGCAGAATGAAATTGCCCCAGATCGCTCTTGGGGCCTCTCTTCTTTGGGACGACCTGCTTTCTTCGCTCTGGCTCTCCACGACTCAGACACTCCGTCTTGCGAGGACGTCCGGGCCCTCGCTTCACGAAGCGGCACACGCTGAGCTGAAGGTGCCTTGGCTCTGGTGGCTTGCGCCGGAGCGCAGCGCCTCTGCTGGGTCATACCATCGGTGATGAAGCACTTTGTCCCGCCATCCATGCCGGGCAAGCACCTGTTCGACATGTGATGTCAGCCGGGATGCGCAACTGCAATCCGTTCTCTTGCTCGTAGAAGCTGCGGTTAATCTGGTCTAGCTCGCTCGCTTCCTGATGAACTGGACACTGGTTTTCCGTGCCATTGTTATTCAACGTTTTGATAAAGTAACACGCGCGTTTCGTATTTGTCAGGAGCAGGAAAGTAACAACATAGAATTCCAACCCATTCTCATTGGCCCCATATCAGAAAACAAATCCCCGGGGACAAGCCCCGGGGACGTCAAGGCCGTAAGCCGGATTCTGTTGCCCCAAAGGGACTTCCACCATTGATCTACGCAACCTACCCTCCAGCATCGGACGGGTCGCCCTCAAGCACTGGTTTACATGGTCTTGCAGCCCGAAAGGTTTGCCTGAGCCGTGCGGTCACCCAACACGCTGGTGGGCTCTTACCCCACCTTCTCACCCTTGCCTGTGCCTCGCAGGCCATCGGCGGTTTAAATCTCTGCAGCACTGTCTGTCACCCCGAAAGGACGCCTCCCCTTTCAGAGAGTTCGGTACCCTGCATGCTGTCCGGACTTTCCTCACCGGTCACGGCCACGCGGAGTGCGGCGGAACACCTTGAACGGCCGAAGATAGGCCGCTCAGTCCCAGGTCACCTCCACCACCAGCGCCTCTCCCGCTGCGCAGGACCTCCACTGCCGTCAGTCTGGCACTTCTGCAGACATGCTGAGCCAGCCCCTCCATGTAGCCCATCATGTCGGCCACCTCATGGTCGCCAATGCGCACAACGACATCGCCCTTCTTGCATGCCCGCCAACTTGCGCAGGCCGTGCCCTCACTGACCCCGTCTATCCGCATGCCAACGTACCCGAAAAGAGGTAGTCCGGCACCACACGCCCAGCGTCACCTTGAACCGAGGGGCGTCGTCGCTGGAGCTGTCTTTGGTTTTGGTAAAGGGTATGGAATCCTTCGCATGCCCAATTGCTCGCACGATACAAGCCGCATAAGTCAGCGATCGCGCACCATCCCTGCGTAGTTCAACTTGTCTGCGGTATCGGTGAAGGTTTGTGGTAGTCCTCGTGCTGGCCCGTGAAGAAGTGCAGCACAGGGAATGTCCTCCAAGTAGAAAGAGGTGTGATCGGACGGCCCCACTCCACTCTCGCTCAACACCAATTCAAATCCGGCCCCGTCCGCTTCCCATTGCACGTACTCCAGCACCCCGTTCCACACCGGCGACGTGCCGTTGCCATATACCGCCAGCGTATCTCCCACGCAGGCCGCCCGACCATGTCGAAATTGATCATCCAGTCCACATGATGCGCCAGTCCCCCACTGTGGGCTCATCTGGTGAAGTGGTTGGAGCCCCACAGCCCCTTTTCCTCTCCACTGAAGCTGGCCATGAGAAGGGGGTGATCCACCAGAGGAGCCGCCGCATGACGAGAAGCCAATTCCAACAAAACGGCCACACCACTGGCGTTGTCATCGGCGCCGGGGTGCATGGCAGAGTCGCCTTCGGCAACCCCGCGCCAAAGGCTGTTCTCGTCGCCCCAACCCAAGTGATCGTGATGGCAACCCACAACGCCCCAGCGCTTCGACGTGTCTTGAACAGAACGGTGGCCCCGATCACATTTTTGCCCACCACTTCACCCACCACGGCCATTCCCATGGTTTTGAGCGTGTCACCGTGCACCTGCATGGGCGGGTGCGGCTTGTAACGAAACGTCTGGTAAAATCCGGAATCTCCAGCCGCCTTCAATCCCAAGGCCGCCATGCGGCTTTGCAACCATTCTCCTGCTGCGTAGGCACCGAGTTGGCCCGTTTCTCGCCCTTCAAATCGGCTGTCGGTGAGCACCAAAACATCGGCCTTCATGGCATTTGCGCTGGCGGCTGTCCCCTTGGTCCTGTGACCACCACTTGAGAAGCGTCACCTGAGGACGTTGAGCAGCTTGCGCATGTACACCCCAACAGAGGGCCAACGCAAGGGTTTGAAAATCAATTCGGTTCATGGATGGAAAAATCGCTTGAGAGAGTGCGAAGTTCTACATTCGCGTGGCTTTTTCTTCATGAGATTCACACTCCCCCCCTTGTCTTGGTTTTCGGCCTGGTGGCCAGCCTCTTTTTTGTGTCCTGCCAAGGCCCTTCCGATTCTGATTCAGCTTCTGCTCCAGACACTGAATCGGTTCCTCAAGACCTTCCCGACAGCTTGGACCGCGGATACGAGCAGGAAGTTCATTTCAAGAATGTTCGACAATTGACTTACGGCGGCGACAATGCCGAGGCCTACTGGTCCTTCGACGGAAAGGATTTGGTATTTCAAGCCTCCAATTCCGCTTGGGGCGTGGAATGTGATCAGATCTATGTGATGGACATGAACGATGGCACCCCGTCGGAAGCACCGCCCACCCCAGTGAGCACAGGCCTTGGCCGCACCACATGTGCCTACTTCATGCCGGGGGACTCCAGCGTGCTATACGCCTCTACCCATGCTGCCGACACGGCCTGTCCTGAAGTGCCCCGGCGCGGGCCAGGGGGTGAATATGTATGGCCCATCTATCCCACCTACGACATCTACACCGTGGGCACCGATGGAGGCGACCCAGCCCTTTTCATTGGCGGCGAAGGCTATGACGCCGAAGCCACGGTGAGTCCGCAGGGCGATAAAATCGTGTTTACAAGCACTCGAAGCGGCGACCTCGAGCTGTATACCTGCGACATCGATGGCCGCAACATCCAGCAAATCACCAGCGAGCTCGGCTACGATGGCGGCGCCTTTTTTAGTCCCGACGGGAAGTACTTGGTCTGGCGTGCGAGCCGCCCTGCCGAAGGCGAAGAAGCCGATGCCTATTTGAAATTGCTCTCCGAGGGGCTGGTTCAGCCCACCGCCATGGAGCTCTTCGTGGCCAATGTGGACGGCAGCGAGCAACGGCAAATCACCGACTTGGGCGGGGCCAACTGGGCACCCTACTTCCACCCCAATGGAAAAAACATCTTGTTCAGCTCCAACCACGTTACGGGTGCTTTTCCGTTCAACATCTTCATGACCGACATCGACGGGGCCGAGCCGGTCCAGATTTCGTTTGACAACGCGTTTGACAGTTTCCCATGTTCTCTCCAGACGGAAAGCGCATCGCCTTTAGCTCCAACCGCAACAATGGACGCACCCGTTCGACCAACGTGTTTGTGGCCGACTGGATTGACTGATCATGGCAACTTACGCAGTCCTCAAGCCGTTTGGCATGCTCAGCCAATTCACGCCAGAAGCGGGACACCCCGGATTGGGCGAATTGGGGGAGTTCCCCAACAACGTGTACCCCATCGGCCGATTGGACCGAGATTCTGAAGGGCTGCTCTTGCTCACGGACAACAACCACTTAAAGCGACAGGTTTTAGAGGGGGACGACCACCGAAAAATCTGGAAGACCTACCATGTTCAAGTGGAAGGTGCTCCGACCGAGGAAGACCTCCGCGCCTTCGAGCGCCCAATGCAGTTGAAGGCCAAAGGCAAATTCTACAACACCCGCCCAGCACGAGCGAAACTGCTGCCGGCTGACCACACTCCACCTTGGGAACGCACGCCACCCATTCGCTACCGTGCCAACATCCCCACCACTTGGATTGAAGTCCAGTTGGACGAAGGCAAAAACCGACAAGTGCGCAAAATGACCGCCGCCATTGGCTTTCCAGCCTTGCGCCTCATCCGATATGCCGTGGGCGGCCTCACCATTGAGGGCCTGGTCCAAAGTCAATCGCTGACGATGGAAACGATGAAGCAACTCACTTCGGGCTGAGCCTCTAGTCTCCGGTGCAAAGGCCGTTGATCTCGATCGTTCAAGTCGTACTCCGCAGTTTGCGATGTCGTCCACGCGTTCATGACCACCACAGACCAAACGCCATCTCCGGTCACCCCTTCGGGAATGGTGAATTGCGCATAGTACACGCCCGCACTCGACGTGTTCCAATCCGATGGCCAATCGTCCAAGTAATTGGGCGGATACCCCACCCCACCTGTATTGGTGTTGTACCCATCCACGCCAAAGACGGTGCCATCTGGACTGACAATTGCCAGGGCCATGTCTCCAGGGTAAGAGCTCCCTTGGGCAGACCAATTCGAAACAACCGTGAAATCGATGCTCCACGTTCCGGACGCTTGAAATGGCGTGACCTCGATCTCTGACGCACCCAAGAAAGTCCCAATGGACATTTCAACCACGGCCGGATTCGCAAGGCTCAACGCCCGTACAATTGCCATTCTCATCCAGATATTCCGGCAGGCAATTCCCGTCGCAATCGTATCCCGTCGCGGGGAAGTCGCAAACCGCATTGTTGACGTAGGAGTTCCCGGATTCTGATAGTTGCACGCCGAGGCAATGTTGCAAACGGCACAGCTCAAGAAATCGCAACTCCCATCCTCTTCATTCGCCAAGCGGCTCGTAGTTGCAGGCAGCTGCTGTTGGTGCAACCCAAGTTGGAACGCAAGCACCGCACGGACAATCCCTGCCTCGGGTCCACGTATTCTGCTCGGATAACCCCAGATGTACCCGATGATCCAGCTCACGGAGAGAATACCAGCTCCCGTTTTCCGACGGAGCCCACCATCGGCCGTTAAATCCAGGTTCACTGAAATACCCCTGAGCCCTCCCGAAAACCTGCCGCCAGGCCAGCCGCTAAACCCAGACGTGTTTGTGCCATACCAGGTGTCGTTAGGGATAGTCCATGCGCATGGCCTCTCCCACGCCCTCGGCCTCTCCGCGAATGCCCGTCATGTCCAGTTCGAGGAAGGGAACCCCCAAGAAGGACTCCATGGTTTTCCACTCCTCATCGGTGGCCACGTGCCAACCCACCGGACACAGGCTGCCGCGAGTCGGTCACGGCCATTCCATTGTACAAATACCCAAATTCAGCGGCCAGTGCATTGTCGTTGAGCACGGCAACATAAGCCCCTGAATTGGTGTTGGACCACTCTACCGGATCCTGCAGGTTTTGGACTTCATCTCCATTGCGGTAGCTGGTTACGCGCAGGTTCTCCTTGAACCAGCACTGGGTTCCGATCCCTACAACCGCGTATTCGTAGCCTCCGTAATTGACCGCAGTGCTTTCTGAGCACCCGACCAAGGTGGCACAACTGCCATCGTCGACGTTGGCCTGGGGGTCAAACTCTTCAAAACCATCGTCCATGCAACCGGGATGACTGGGGATCAAACAACCGCCGTCGTCCACGGTCGCAGTGGGGTCGTATTCCAAAAAGTTGACGTCGGTGCACCCGAAGCTCGGCTCCACCTTCAAACAGCGAATGGCCTGTCCACGACTGGCTCCAATGGTGGACACGGTAATCTCTTCGTTGTCGTGCTCCAAACGGACAGAGCGACCTCCGTCACCACCCCCTCCATCGGATGTCCAGAAGAGACCCGCAGTTCCCCGTTCCACATCCCCTATCGCACCAAAACCTCGCTCTCCTCCGGGCAATGCGGTGAATCCGCTCTCGTTGGTGGCCCCAGAGTTGGGCGCCGCCCAATGCAAGGTCCCCGCCTCCTTCAATGCCCCAGCATCTAAATAATTTCCTGTCTCGTAAATCAAGTTCTGCCAGTCGTTTTCGGTGGGAACCCGCCATCCGGTCGGACACACATTCCGGGGGTCAGCCGCCGCAGCATAGTTGTAGAGCAGTCCATAGGTCTCCACCTCGGCTTCATTGTCGCCATAGACCCCGTAAGCCCCCTCCAACGTGTTGTTCCACGCCTCTCCGGCAGGAAACGCATCCAAGTCATCGCCATTGGCAAACTGGGTGCGTTGGAGGTTTTCTTGAAACCAACATTGATCGCCAATGGCCACCACATCGTAGGTCTGATCGTCAAAGGTGTAACTCGACTGGTTTAAGCAGGCTTCGAGCAGGGTATCGTAGAGACCATCGCCGTTTGTGTCTGCCGCATAATCCTGGCAATTGCCTTCTGCATCGGGCTGGTTTCCCGCACAATCGCAATCGCCCTCTGGAATGTCTGAGCAACCGCAGTCATAAATCGGTCCCGGACCATTGCACACCCCGCAACCATCGTAGGTGCCATCGCAGTCGTCGGCATCGTCGCAGATGCCATCACCGTCGCTGTCGTCCACGCCGATGCATGGGTCAATGTTGTCGCAAATGCCATCCTGGTCCACGTCGGGCGTTCCCAAGCAATCGCATGCATCCGGAGCAATTCCGGCACATCCACAATCATAAATGGCCCCAGGCCCATTGCAAATTCCGCATTCATCCACGACTCCAATGCAGTCGTCGTTACCATCGTCATCGCAAATCCCATCGCCGTCGACATCTTCCAAGCATGTCCCTCCGCACACGTTGAGAGCGTCCAGCTGATTTCCATTGCAATCACAATCTCCTACTGGCAGGTTTTGGCAGCCACAATCGTAAATCTCACCTGGCCCATCGCAAACGCCGCACACATCCGTATAAAGACAAGCCGAAGGATCCAAGACCGTAGACTCTGGCTCGTAGTTGCAAGCTTCCATATCGGTGCACCCTATTCGCTGAGCACGCCATGCGGGCGTGGTCCCATCGAGCATCAATCCGTCCCCCGGATTGCCGGTGGGAACCAACATCCACGCTTCCCCATCCCAGTACAGCATTTCCCCTGGCGCAGTTCCCGGCATCAAGGGCACAGTCACCGTATCGGATGCATTGGCGTTGGCCGCAGCTTCTTCCAAAACAGCGATGTATTCGGACAACGTTTGACCATCAATGGTCATTTCCGCTGCGGCAAATTCCGTCCCAAACAAGGGCAAGAACCCGAGTAAATCCGGCGTACTGATTACACTGTCGGCATTTACATCCGGGTTGTAAGGCGCCATAAAGACATCCTGCGAATGAACACTCAAAAACAACAGACAAAAGGAGCACAAAAGGAGTGTGCGCATGGCTTAGTAGAAAATTTGGTCAGATATAATGTAACCCCTAACACCTAAATAAACCGGGGCATTACACGAAATTACATCCACCATCTTGTAGACGATCATTTTCGCCATTCACCGCCTAATTTGAGGCCATGCAGCGACGGAAATTTCTGAGGGGTGGACTCCTCGGCCTGGGCGGACTCGTGGCCTCCCGCGGACTCAAGGGGCAAACGCCCAACGACGACTTCAATGCCATTCCTCCAGGACCGCGTGGCCCAAGCCGACCTCCAAGGCTCTGTATTTGACCTGGCCACCGACGGCATCCCTAAGGTGCGCATTGCCCTCATTGGGCTCGGCAACCGCGGTTCGAGCCTCATCGACATGCTCGAATGGCTCATCGGCGAAGGCCACGCCGAAATCACCGCCATCAGCGACATCAACCCCGAGAAAATCGACAAGGCCCAGGCCCGCATTGGCCAATTCCAAAAGACCGCACCGCAGGTCTTCACAGGAAGCGACGGCGCATGGAAAACGGCATGCAACACCGAAATCGCCGACATGGCCTTGATCTGCACCCCGTGGGAATGGCACGCCCCCATGGCCATCCACGCCATGCGCCAGGGCCTGCACGCCGCCAGCGAGGTGCCCATCGCCACGACCTACCAAGAAACCATTGACCTGGTCCAAACCGCCGAGGAGACTCGCCGCCATTGCATCATGCTGGAGAACTGCTGCTACAACGGCGAGGAGCTGTGGATCATGCAGATGATCAAGGAGGGCGTCTTTGGCACCCTCACCCACGCCGAGTGCGCCTACCTGCACGACCTGCGCGTGATGATGCTCGACCCCACCTACTACGAAGACCGCTGGCGCCTGAAGCACCACCTGCACCGCAACGGCAACCTCTACACCACCCACGGCCTCGGCCCGGTGTCGATGTACTTCGACATCCTGCGCGGCGATACCCTGAGCCACCTGGTGAGCATGAGCTCCAAGGAGGCCGCGCTCAGCGAGGCCCTGGCCGCCACCGACGAAGGCGCCCTCCAAGACATGGCCCAGCGCGTCAAGTGCGGCGATGTGAACACCACCCTCATTGGCACCGCCAGCGGCAAGAGCATCATGCTGCAGTTCGACACCCACAGCGGCCGCCCCTATAGCCGCCTCGACAAGGTTGTCGGCTCCAAGGCCGCCCACTACGGCTACCCCTCGCGCCTCTATGTGGACCACGGCCCCTCGTGGGGCCACAGCTGGCTCGACGACGCCGAGACCGCCGAGATGCGCGACCGCTACGCCCACCCGCTCTGGACCAAGCTCCAAGCCCTCGCCGCCGACCACAAACAGGGGCACGGCGGCATGGATTTCGTGATGATGTTCCGTTTGATCCGCTGCCTCAACCAAGGCCTCCCGCTGGACATGAACGTCTACGACGGCGCCCTGTGGAGCCTCACGGGCATCCTCGGCGAGGAGTCCGTCTCCCGCGGCACCTTCCGCGTCAACATCCCCGACCTCACCGGCGGCAAATGGCGCAACACCGCGCCCCACCCCGTCCACCGCGACATCGCCTGACCCCCTTTGCGCCCCGCCGCAATTCGCCCACTTCAAACATCCACTCTTGCCCGCCGGATTTCGCTTGGCGCGAAATCCGGCATGTGCTCCCCGTCGGCCTGCGGCCTCCAAAGTTTCAAAGTGTCAACCCTCCTTCGCTCCGCTCAATCGGCATCCCTAAGACACCTGACCGAGAAGCCGCCTCGTGGATTGCTAGTCGTTCCGGTAGGCGTCTGGATTGCCGTCGTACAAGTACCGGTTCCAAGCATGGCCGCCACTGGGCGAAGAACTCCACCAGTGCCGCTGACCCCGGCACTGTCGAAGGAGCCATCTAGTAGTCGCGGTAGCCGCCCGGAAGGGCCGAAAACCCACTCTGATTTGTGCCATCCCATCCCGGGGAGTCATCGGGAGAAGCCTTGAGCGGTGTTCCTGCATACGCGGAGCCTCCCAAGAAATCGGTCAATTCCGTCCATTCTCCATCCGTTGGAACGTGCCATCCGTTTGGACACAAACCACGTGAATCATTTACCGCATACCAATTGTAAAGCTTGCCATGGGCATGCACATATTCGTCGTTGTTGTTGTATCACACCAAGCGCCAACCTCCCCGACGTTAGCCGATGCCCATTCGGTGCTGTTCTGAAGGTTTTGGATGGCGTCCCCATTGCGGTAATCCGCAGCCTCCAGATTTTGGACAAACCAACATTGGTCGCCGACGGTTACCACATCGTATGTCATGAGCTGATAGGTCAAGGCATCGCCCTGGGCGCACCCAATCAATGACTCACACGAACCATTGTCCACGTTTGCCGAAGGGTCAAACTCCAAGAAACGGTCGTCGGTACAGCCCAGAATAGCGGGCGTAGAACAACTCCCATCGTTCACGTTGGCCGCAGGGTCATATTCCATGAATTCCGGAATGGTACAACCCAAGACAGGAATGGAACGCAAACAACGCACGCTGTGTCCACGGCGAACACCATGAGACGGAAATTCCAGAACAGTGCCTGTGGCCGTCAGCCGGGGTGAAACTGCAGTCGTGGCGGTGTTGTTGGCCTGCGGGACGTACGATGGCTTGGACCAAAAGACCGCACTCATTGTCAGGTCTTGGAAGTCAACAGGAGCCAACGCCCGTTCTCCGCCAGGGAGCGCGGTAAATCCGCTGGAATTTGTGGCCCCCGCATTGGGGCTCTGCCAATGTCCAAGTCCACCTTCTTTGAGGCTTCCACCTGATGCAGCATTGCCCCCAAATGCATCCGACAAGGCCTGCCATTCTCCGACAGTAGGCACATCCCAGAACTGCGGACACAGGTCCCTTGCAGCGGCGTAACCATTGTACAACTTGCCGTACACGCTGTCAGGGCCATACGTCACATAGGCGCCCTCTTCAGTCAAGCTGTTCCAAGCGGCTTCCTCAACCACTTCGCTCAAGGCGGTACCGTCTCGGTATTGGCTGGTGTTCAAGTTTTGCTTGAACCAACACCGATCGTCTGCCTCGACCAAGGCGTATTCCACGCCATGATACGTGATGGACGTCTGCCCCAAACAGGGGCCACAGGTGGTGTCGTAGATGTCGTCTCCATCGGTATCCACCAAGCAATCCTGGCAGTTCCCCTCGCCATCAGGCGCATTTCCAGCACAATCGCACGCGCCTTCCGGGATGTCAAAACAGCCGCATTCTAGCACGGGACCGGGACCGTTGCATACGCCACAAGCATCGAGGTCACCATCACATGGGTCTCCGCCATTGTCATCGCAAATGCCATCGCCATCGGCATCTGTTTGGCAAATCCCGTTGCATGTGCCTATGGCGTCTGGCGTCCCCACGCAGTCGTCCACATCGTCGCAGATGCCATCGCCGTCGGCATCCAACGTTCCGTTGCAATCGCAGTAGCCAGGAGGTATGCCGCTGCAGCCGCAGTCGTAGATGGCGCCCGGGCCGTTGCAGATGCCGCATGCGTCGAGGGTGCCGACGCAAGCGTCGTTGCCGTCGTCGTCGCAGATGCCATCGCCGTCGGCATCCTCCAAGCAGGTGCCGCCGCACACGTTGAGGGCGTCGAGCTGGTTGCCGTCGCAGTCGCAAGCGCCGTCGGGGAGTTCAGCACAGCCGCAGGCATAAATCGCGCCGGGGCCGTCGCAGACACCGCAATCGTCCGTATACAGACACAGGGCAGCGTAGTTGACTGTGGCCTCCGCATCGAAGTTGCACGCCGCCTCGTCTGTGCAGCCTACCTCTCCGGAAACAGGACCCGCCGACGAAGTCCACGTGGGGACCGTGCCATCAAGCAGCAGGGCGTCGCCAGGTTGCCCAACGGGAACCAAGGTCCAGTCCGTGCCATCCCAATAGAGCATCTGACCGGGGGCCGTGCCAGGCACCATGGGGATGGCCACGGTGTCTGAGGTGGCGTTAGCGGCCGCTGCCTCGAGGGCGTCGATGTATTCGGTGAGCGTTTGGCCATCGACCATGACCTCCGCCGGCGTATAGTAGGTGCCAAACAAAGGCAGCAGTCCCAGCAAGTCGGGCGCGCCTATGGCACTGTCGCCGTTGGCGTCGGGATTGTAGGGCGGAATCACGGTTTGGGCGGACGCCAGAGAAACGGCACCCAAAAGAAGCACAAGCAAGTAGATTCGGTTCATGACCTCAAGTTCTGAAATGATCTGCCAACCCGTGGCAATGAGGGACCTGGATTTTGTTGGTGTTGGTCGCTCGGGAGGTTGATTTTTAGCAGCTCAGAGGGAGCGGGCCCATTCGAAGCCCTCGCGGATGGCGCGTTCGGCGTCGATGCCGTAGGCCACCTTCGCGCCGCCGATCACGGTGACGGGGATGCCGGTGGCCTCGAGGGCCGCGACCGGTTCGTTGTTGGAGAGTTGGCCCGAGCAGAACACCACGTTGTCGAGTTCGAGGAACTGCTCCTTGTCGCCCACTTCGATGCGGAGTCCCGTGGGCTCGATGGCCTTGTAGGTCACGCCGGGGATGGCTTTGACGCCACGGAATCGGAGCGTGAGGCGGTGGATCCAACCGGTGGTCTTGCCGAGGCCTTTGCCGGGCTTGCCTTCCTTGCGCTGGAGCAAATACAGGGTGCGGCCGTTGCTGGGGCGCTGGGGTTCGATCAGGCCGCCGTCGTGCTCGAGGGTGCCGTCGATGCCCCAACTCTTGCGGAAGCCGTCAACCGTCTCCTCGCCGTGGGGATGCGAGAGGAAGTCGGCCACGTCGAATCCAATGCCGCCAGCCCCGATGAGGGCCACGCGCTGGCCCACCTCCACTTCGCCCGTCAGGACCTTGTCATAAGGCACCGCAATCGGCAGGTCGTTGCCGGGGATGCTGGGCACGCGGGGCCGAATGCCAGCGCACCATGCCACGGCTTTGAACGGGTCGCCCTTGTCTTGGGCCGCGCCCACGTCGGTGGGCTCAAAGCGGGTGCCGAGGTGAATGCGGACACCGTGGCGGTCCAGCTCATGCTGGTAGTAGCGCAGGGTCTCGGCGAACTCTTCTTTGCCCGGGATTTGGTGGGCCAGCAGGAATTGGCCGCCGAGTTTTTCTTGGGCCTCGTAGAGGTCGACGGTGGCGCCGCGCTTGGCGAGTTCGAGGGCGGTGGACATGCCCGCTGGGCCGCCACCCACCACGGCATAGCGGCCTTCGAGGCCTTGTGGGGCGGCCTTGGTGAATTCGGTTTCGCGGCCGGCGCGCGGGTTGACCACGCAGCCCGCCACCTTGGCCCTTGAAGGTGCGGTCGAGGCACGCCTGGTTGCATGCGATGCAGGTGTTGATCTCGCCCTCTCTGCCTTCGATGGCCTTGGCCATGATGTCGCCGTCGGCCAGCCAAGGGCGCGCCATGGAGACGAGGTCGGCACAGCCGTCGGCCAGCACCTGCTCGGCCACCTCCGGCATGTTGATGCGGTTGGTGGTCACCAGCGGCACGCCACCTGGCCCATGAGCTTCTTGGTCACCCAAGCGAATCCCGCGCGCGGCACCATGGCGGCGATCGTGGGGATGCGCGCCTCGTGCCAACCGATGCCCGTGTTGATGATGTCGGCACCAGCGGCCTCAATGATTTGGGCCTGTTCCACCACCTCGCCCCAGCCATTGCCCTCCTCTACGAGGTCGAGCATGCTCAGGCGGTACATGATGGCAAAGTCGGGCCCGCAGGCCTGTCGGATGCGGGAGACGATTTCCTCCGGGAAGCGCACGCGGTTGGCGAAATCGCCGCCCCATGGTCGGTCCGGTGGTTGGTGCGCCGCACCAGGAACTGGTTGATGAGGTAGCCTTCGGAGCCCATGATCTTCGACGCCATCGTAGCCGGCTTCACGGGCCAGCACGGCGCAGCGCACGTAGGCCGGATGGTCCGCTCCACGCCCCTTCCACTGAGCGCCCACGGGCTGAACTTGCTGATGGGCGCCTTGCCCTTGGAGGGCGCGACGCAGAAAGGATGGTAGCTGTAGCGCCCGCCGTGCAGGATTTGCAGGGCGATGCGGCCGTCGGCAGCGTGCACCGCATCGGTCACCTCGCGGTGCTTGGCCGCTTGGCTGGAACGCATGAGGGCCGCGCCATGGGGAGCGAGCTTGCCTGCGCGGTTGGGGCTGATGCCGCCTGTGACGATGAGCCCAGCGCCACCCTCGGCCCGCTCGGCATAGAACTTCGCGAGCTTGGTGAAGCCGCCCGGTTCTTCCTCGAGCCCCATGTGCATGGAGCCCATGATGGAGCGGTTGGGCATGGTCATGCCCGCCACCTCCAGCGGCTGCAACAAATGGGGATACTTCGGATGTCGGGGAGCAGTTCGGTCATGACCCCAAGTTCGGACATCTCATAGAACTCCCCGCGGTCACCTGATTTCAATCTGGAGCACAAGCTTCGCCAAACATCCCGAGCAATTCCAAGATGTCTTCGACGCCCACAACGCCATCGCCCGTCACGTCCTCAGAACAAGAAGCATTTTCCAAAACACACTGCTGAAGGCAACCGACCATGCCGTGCCTTCCCCACACAGTCCATCATAAGTGCAAGACCCATCGTCGGTGACCGCCAAAGGGTTGTAATTGTCGGCAATCGAAACGGTACACCCCACTTGAATCCAAGGGACCAATCCACCTCACGCTCACCGAAAAAAACCCATTCAACCAGGACCACTCAAAAGACGTCGCCTGACCCAGCACCACCACCACAGCGCTGTCCAAGGGCTGTCCATTCAAAGTCAGACTGGTCCATTTGGGCGGAGCAGAAAGCAACAACTCGACAGAGTCCCCCGACAAAACTTCACCCAAAGAAATCGAAATCTTCCTGTTGCTCTACGAACCGATAGGCACTGTCTGCAACCAAATCATACACAACAGTGCGGTCACCATTGGGCCAAAAAAGCTCGAGAGAATCCGCCGCTTGCAGTGCCAAGACCAAAAAACTGAGTCGCGCTGTGCTGAACATACAAATCCTCCCCGGCACGAAGCGTGCGCATCTGAGGGTGGCCTCCGGCATGGAGCACCATCCGCGTTCCAATGGCCTCTGAATTGGAAAACGAACCGCACACCCCAACCGTGAGTGCATGGTGGTCCGCTTGTTCTGTCCCG
>CALSMK010000008.1 GCA_943787435.1 uncultured Flavobacteriales bacterium
CTTCAGACCGGAAGACTTCAAATCCCCATCGGTTGTAGATGGTCATTTCAAACAGCCCAATTCCATCGCCATAGCCACCAAACGTGTCGTTGATCAAATCGTCATCTGGGGTAAACGCCGTGGGAAAGAACACGCTGTCTTGGGGGCAGAAATCAACGAGTTCTATGCTGGCTGAATCCTGACAACCGTTCGAAAGCAAGGTCAAAGTGACCGTATAGGTCCCCTCCTCAGACAAGAGCGCCCCCGGCTGGTCGCCCCCCATGGACCAGGAATAAGACACCCCTGGTTGAGTCACGTCCACCCAGATGGGTCCGTCTTCATCCAAACAAAGCGAAGTGTCGCTGGCCAACTCAGGCACGGGCGCGGGTAAATATTCAGGAGAGGCCGAGCCGGTGCCCGTGCAGCCGGTCACATCCACAGCAATGGCTTCGTAGGTGCCTGAACCGTTGACCACAATCGAGTTTCCCGCCTCACCAGTGGACCAACCCACCCCGGCTACCGTGGTGTCTGAGGACACGTTGGCCGTCAGCACAACAGGCTCACCTTCACAGGCGGCACCACCCGATTCAACATCGATGACGGGGTTGCTGTAGACCCACACTTGAACCGTATCGGTGCGTTCGCACCCCGCCGGGTTCAGCGCCGTGACCCAGTACACATCTGACGTGTCTGCAGTGATGCTTTGTGCGCTGTCACCTGTGTTCCACGTGATCGTTTCAATGGCAGGATTCAAGCCGCAGTCCAAAGTGGCTGTTTCGCCTTCGCACAACTCCAAATCCGGACCAAGGTCAATGGAGGCCACGTTGGCCGTCACAAAAATGCTGTCCTCATAGGTACAGCCTCCAGGTGGCGGGGTCGTGGCCGTCACGTAATACCATTGGTCCGCATCCACCAGCAACTGAGGGGTGGCCGTTTGCGGATCCAAAAGCAACAGGGATGGCTCCCAATCCCAGCTGACGCCGGACATGGCTTGGGCCTCTGCAGAGGGCTGCAGCGTAAATCCATAGAGGTCGCAGACCAACGTGTCATCGGCCAGACCAATGTCGATGGCTTCGGACACTTGAACCACAATGGTGTCTGTCCAAAAGCAATTGTTTTGCAAGTCTTGGGCGACGCACCAGATGGTCACGGTGCTGTCAAACACCGTTTCAAAGCTTTGCGTGTCTGTCCCTCCAAGCAGGTCAAAAGGGTACCAACTGAAATTGAAGTTTTCTGGCGCTGCATCCGATGGGTTGGCATAACCCTGCGCCACATTGATGTAGACAAACGTCTCCTGAGCCTCGCAAACGTAGTTGGGGTTGGTGGAGACGTATGGGAACCCGGATCCTGTGGAAACACAGGGGTCCTGCGCCCACGCACCCAACATTCCAATCAGGAAGATTCCCAGCAACAGAGCGTTGCGTTGAATGGCACCAATCATCTGCCTAAAGTTACCCATGTCGCCACTCCTTTGACATGCCGCCGGAACCGGTCATCAAATCACGGGCGTGGACGGGGAGATTCTGTCAATTCCACCTCCCATCCTGCGCGGACTTCAAGGTCATTAGCCAACACCTTGATGCGCTCCGGATGGCGCCCATACAAAGGCTCAGCCCCTGACCATCGGCCATTGCCATCCTTGTCGAGGATGCGCACCACGCCGTATCGACCTGGCGGCAACCCAGAAAAACGGCGGTCTTTCCCCAAAGGCCGGTCGTACATCGGATCCCCAGCTGCATCCGTCAACACATGCAACACCCCCGGTTCAGGTGCTCGATCTGTGCTCAGCAAAATGGATCCTTGGCCATCCTCACCCAACACCGAGAAAGAAAAAGACAGCGTATCAACATGGGTCACCCCTTGCCTCCGCAACGCCCCGGGTGCGAGTTCTATGGAATACCGGGCGGCCTCCACCAATGGGGCGCCTTTCAATCTGCCGCCGTCCAAAGACAACAAGGAAAGGTCCAGTTCTGATGTGTCACCCTCCAAAACCCACTCGCCAGAACAAAAACTCAGGTCAAGCGAGTCGGGCAAGGGTGCCATGCGCAATGAAAATCCACCCTGGGCATCGACTTGACGCTTGACCGACTCCACCGGAATGGGGCCCATGGCCCTTTCCACTTTGCCAAACTTCAATGAATCCAAACCGCCGGGGTACACCAGCTGCCATGAATGGGATGCACTGTCAACAGTGAAACCGGTGAGTTCTGCCCACAAGCTGTCCCCCTCCAGATGAAGGTCAATGGCCGAATCTGGCCCCATCAAGGCCAATCCCAATTCCGATTCAAACCTCCCATCTGGGCCCTGCATCAGGTCGGCCAACCCCTCCAGTTTTCCACGCCAAAAGCCGCTGGAGTCCACGCGAGAGCCGCTCAAATACAACGCTGGCTCTAGAGGGGGGGCATCCATCCTCAATTCAGGCCCTTCACTCAAGCTGTCCCACTGTGCAGAAGCCACCGGTTGATCCAACCAAGCCAGGGCCTCCCCTTCGTCGGCCCGGTAATTGCCGTTGACATCGTCCAAAGCCACAACGGCAAATTCACCCACGGGCAAAAACCCGATGTCAAACACGCCACTGTCGTTCACCAAGCCCACGTATTCAGGCATGGGTCGCAGAGAGTCCGGAAGCGCGCATTCTATGGCCCCCAGGGGAAGGCTGTCGGCATAAAGCAAGACCCTCGCCCCCGGCCTTTCTTTGGAAGTCCAGGCATCGACAGCCGTGCCCACAATCCGACCAGAATCCAATGCGGTGCCCGTGGAAAAAAACATGGGTAAGCCCCGCGGCCACGTTGGACTCCCTGAGGTCTCGAATCGCATTGCCAAACTGAACCACATAGGTCCTATCGGCCATCAATTCCTCCTCGCCCAAGTCCACCAGGACGGACCTCCCTTTGACCAGCAGGCGAGGAGGCTCATTCAAAGGAGGGGAAACCAAAACCTGCATCCTGGCGTCCTGAAGCTTGACAAACTCATCGAAGGTGGAGCACCAATTGGGTCTCTGCGAACCCAGTTTGCCCAAAAGGAGGATTCGCCTCCACCACTTGAGGTGGCGTTCGGTCCTGTTCACCTCCCCCAGGCGCACCCACCTGGGCACAACTGGCCAAAATCAGCAAGCACCCGATTCCCCAATAGACTTGGCGCATTGAATCAACCATGTGTTGGGGTGTAAAGCCGGTCGGCATTCTGATCAACGAGCCGTTGAACCCGAATCGCATCCTCATCCTCAAAACCATTCAACTCGGCACTGTCCAGATCCAAGACGGCCTGTACCCCACCTTTGGGGTCTCGGATTGGAACCACCAACTCGCTTCGACTTAATGGGCTGCAGGCCACGTGGCCGGGAAAAGCATCCACATCGGGAACCAACACCGCAGAATTGGTTTCCCAAGCCTTGGCGCAAACCCCTCGCCCTTTCGACAACCTTGTGCACGCCACAGGGCCCTGAAACGGACCGAGCACCAACTCCTCCTTGAGCACCCGGTAGAAACCCACCCAATGCCAACCAAAAGCCTCCTTCAGGATGGCAGTGAGGTTGGCCTGGTTGGCCACCACATCCTCATCAGAAAGCAAAGCAGGACACTGCAATTCAAGCTGATCGTATCTGTCTGAGCGGGGGCTCTTGGAATCAAAGCTGGAGGCCATTGACATGCGGCGAAGTTCGCGGTTCAGGAAGAAGGGTCAAAAGAGGGTGGGAATCGGGGCGCGGACCTTCAATTTCAGGCGCTCTTCCACCAAGTCGGCAAAAAGTCGGCAGGTGTCCGGCGTCTTCACGCTGTCGGGCTGATGCACCAAAAGGTCCACAGACTTCAGGCCTTGTTCGCTCCAGATGGCAAGCCGGTCACACCACGCTTTCAGTCGCAATGCATCCGAGGCATGACCAGAGTAGCCCCCGAACCGCAACAGCAAAAAAGGAGCGGTCATCCTCATGTGCATGGCATCCCTGCGAAGGGCCGTATCGCTGATCACGGCACCCATGCCCAATTCCAACATTGTGGCCCACGTGCCCTCAGCTTCTGGCGAACCCGTAAACCAGTCTGGATGACGGAATTCCACAGCCACCTCAAGCTCTCTGGGCCATGCCTTCAAATAGGCATTCAACTTCTCCGCATGTCGAGGAGAAAAATGGGGCGGCAACTGAATGAAGGACGGTCCCCGCTTCTTTCCCAACGCCAAGATGCCTTCTATGAAATCATCTGTGGGCCCCACGCAATCATTGAACCTCCGGTAATGGCTGATGATGGCCGGAAACTTGGGACAGAATCGAAAGTCATCGGGCATGGCGTCTGCCCATTGGGCCCATGCGATCTGGGGGGTGAATCCGATAGTGGGTGGCATTGAGCTCAATGGTTCCAAACGCCGCCCCATAGTGAACGGGCCAAGTGCGCTGTGGCTCCTTTGCCGGATACACCGTCCCTCGCCATGGCTTGATCGTCCACATGGTGCCTCCGGCACGGACCTCCAAAGGCGAATTGCCTGCGATTCCAGAACTCAGTCCTTGGACGGTGTCGGCATGATCTGAGGGCATTGAAAAGTCAATGCCCGGCAATGCAACCGCTGCCCCGTCTTCTGGAATCTTGCCATACTTCACAGCAACAAAGTAAGCGGGTACAGCCTCAAAATTCACACCCGAACGTATGTCCATTGGCCCTTGTTTGCAGCGGTGATTCAATCCCTTTCCATGCTGGCCAGCGCGGTGATTCCTAGACGATGCTCCTGCTGCATGACGCCGCTTACCTCAGGAGAATTAAAATGGTGCGGGCCTTGTGAATTTGGGTTGGATTCGACACGCGGCCAACCCATTGGAGCGATTCGACGACCGGCTCGACTGGTGCTTTGGGTGGTCCTGGCTCAGCATGGCCAGCAGAGGAGAGCGCCAGTTGGTGCACCAACTGAAATACGGCGGTCATGCATCCCTTGGGCACACATTGGGAGAGGCCATGGCGCGAGAATTCCTCGGGTCCCAAGATTGGAATTCGGCTCAAAGCTGGGGCATCGTGCCCATACCCCTCCATCGAAAACGTCTGCGCCGTCGTGGATACAATCAAAGTGAACAGCTGGCCTCAGGATGGGCTACCGTGACCAAAATGAAGGCCATGAACCCTTTGATCCGCGCAAAAGCAGGAGCCTCCTTGACCAAAATGTCCAGAACCCAGCGCCTCTCCCATGGTGAAAACCCCTTCAGTTGGATTCCCCCGAAAGCCCCCCTCCTTGGGTCCATCCAAGGGCTGTTGATCGTGGACGACGTGGTCACCACGGGCAGCACATTAGAACGCGCACATTCCACCGTCCGTCAGCATTGGCCAGGGCCTTTGGGCTTTGTGACCATGCTCGACGCCATCCTTTGACTCAGAGCAAGCCGAACTGACGGAAATGGCGGCCCGTAAAGGTCCATATATCGACTGCAATGGCGAAGCATCTAGATGGCAAACGTCTGGTCACAACTCGGGGCCATCTTCGCCTGCAAACCCACCAAGGCTGTCCGCAGCTCCGGAAAAGACGGGGTGTCCTGGGGTGCCTGAGGAAGCTTCAGAGACCGTGGCACTTCTTGTACTTCTTACCAGAGCCACAGGGGCAGGGCTCGTTGGGCAAGGTCTTCTTCTCCACGCGCACTGGCTCCACTTTGGGTGGTGGTGGCGGAGGCATCGCTCCCGCTTGGCCTCCAGGCCCAGCTTGTTGGACTCCTGCACGTGCCGCCGAAATGCGCTGCTCATTCAAGTTTTGGACCCCCTGTTTGGAGGTTTGAACCCGTGGAGTTGGAGTTGGGCGACCCGATGGTGCGCGACGAACTTGGTCGGGCTGGCTGGGCAACTGGCACTTGAGCAAAAAGCTGGCCACGTCTTGGTTCATCTTCCGAACCATGTGCTTGAACAGCTCATAGGATTCGAACTTGTAAATCAACAAGGGGTCTTTTTGCTCGAATCGGGCATGCTGAACATTGGACCTCAAGTCGTCCATGTTGCGCAAGTGCTCTTTCCAAAGCTGGTCCAGCACACCCAAAACAACAGACTTTTCCAGCTCGTCGACCAAGGTTGTGCCCGATGAGTCCACCGCCTCTTGAATGTTGGTCAGGACCTGCATGTTGCGCCGGCCATCGGTAAAGGGCACCGCAATGTTGACGAACTGATTGGAGTCGTCTTCCAACACGCGCTGAATGACGGGCGTGGCGTGTTCTGCCAACGAAGCCATTCTGTCGTGGTAATGCTTTTCAGCCGTGCCATGCAAAGACTGAGACTGGGCCTCAGGAGCTCCTGTCCCAAAGTCATTGGAGGTGAAAGGCGGGTCGACACCCAACTCAGCCAAGCTGCGGATCCGCAGCCCTTCAAAGTCTTTGGATGGTGTGAATTCGGTGATCAATGCATCGGACAGCTCATAGAACATCCCGGAGATGTCAAACTTCAATCGCTCCCCATGCAAGGCATTCCGGCGGCGACGGTAAATCACCTCGCGCTGGCTGTTCATGACGTCGTCATACTCCAGCAAACGCTTGCGGATTCCAAAGTTGTTCTCCTCCACTTTTCGCTGGGCGCGCTCAATGGATTTGGTGATCATGGAATGCTGGATGACTTCTCCATCCTTGTGCCCAAGGCGGTCCATCATTTTGGAGACGCGCTCGCTTTGGAACAAGCGCATCAAATCGTCCTCCAAGGAGACATAGAATTGGCTGCTGCCTGGGTCCCCTTGGCGACCTGAACGGCCCCTCAATTGGCGGTCTACCCGCCGGCTGTCGTGTCGTTCGGTTCCAATGATGCCCAAACCACCAGCGGCCTTGACCTCATCGCTGAGCTTGATGTCGGTTCCCCGACCCGCCATGTTGGTCGCAATCGTCACTGCCCCCGGTTGGCCAGCCTTGGCGACCACTTCTGCTTCTGCCTGGTGGCGCTTGGCGTTCAAAACCTGGTGTTCAATTTTCCGAATGTCCAACATCCGGCTGAGCAGTTCACTGACCTCCACAGTCGTGGTTCCCACCAAAACAGGACGTCCTGCATCCCGCATTTTGACCACGTCATCAATCACCGCATTGAACTTCTCCCGCTTGGTCTTGAAGACCATGTCATCCTCGTCGTTCCTGGCAATGGGACGGTTGGTTGGAATGCTCATCACATCCAACTCGTAAATGTCCCACAGCTCCTGAGCCTCGGTTTCGGCCGTACCCGTCATGCCCGAAAGCTTGTGGTACATGCGGAAATAGTTTTGGAGCGTGATCGTGGCGTAGGTCTGCGTGGCCGCTTCGATTCGAACCCCCTCCTTGGCCTCGATGGCTTGGTGCAACCCGTCTGAATACCGCCGCCCCTCCATGATCCGACCGGTCTGCTCATCCACAATTTTGACCTTGTTGTCCATCACCACGTAGTCCACGTCTTTCTCAAACAAGGCGTAGGACTTGAGCAGCTGGTTCATGGTGTGAAGGCGGGCGGACTTGATTCCCTGCTCTCGAAACAAGGATTCCCGCTTTTCTTGCTTCACCGCATCCGAATCTTCAGAAGCATCAATCTCCACAAGGGAACCCGGAACATCAGGCATGGTGAAGAAGTGGTCGTCCTCCATGTTCGCCGTCAGCATGGCGATTCCCATTTCGGTCAACTCCACCTGGTTTTGCTTTTCATCAATGACGAAGTAGAGCTCTTCGTCGGCTTCAGGCATCATCCGCTTGTTGTCCTGGAGGTAAAACCCTTCAGTCTTCAGCAATTGCTGCCTCATGCCATCCTCACTCAAAAACTTGATGAGAGACTTGGTCTTTGGCAGACCTCGGTACGCCCGAAACAAGGACAATCCTCCGGTGCGGGTGGTCTCCTTGTCAGAGGCATTGTCTCCCAATTTCTTCTTGGCATCGGTGATGAAGCCGTTGACCACTTGCCGTTGCTTTTGAACCAACTGCACGACTTTCGGCCGAAGCTGCTCGAATTCATGCTCGTCTCCTTTGGGCGTCGGGCCTGAGATGATCAAAGGTGTACGGGCCTCATCGATCAATACGCTGTCCACCTCGTCGACGATGGCGTAGTGGTGCTTGCGCTGAACCAACTGGTCTGGCCGCATGGCCATGTTGTCCCTCAAGTAGTCAAATCCAAATTCATTGTTGGTCCCGTAGACCACATCGCACTTGTAGGCCTCGCGACGGGCTTCGGAGTTGGGCTGGTGCTTGTCAATGCAATCCACCGTGAGGCCGTGGAATTGAAAAATGGGACCCATCCATTCCGAGTCCCTTCGCGCCAAATAATCATTGACCGTGACCAAATGCACACCTCGTCCGGTCAATGCATTCAAAAACATCGGAAGGGTGGCCACCAAAGTCTTTCCCTCACCCGTCTGCATTTCGGCCACCTTGCCTCTGTGCAGTGCAACACCCCCAATCAATTGCACATCGTAGTGGACCATGTTCCATTCCACATCTGACCCTGCCGCTTTCCATGAACGGGCCCAAAACGACCGCTCTCCTTCTACCCTCACAAAGTCCCTCGCAGCCGCAAGATCCCTGTCCATGTCGGACGCTGTGACTTCTATTTCTCCATCCGCAGCGAAGCGACTCGCTGTCTCTTTGAGCAGAGCAAAACCCTCTGGCAACAACGTTTCTAATGCCTCTTCCAAGCCAGCATCGATGTCCTTCTCCAAGGCATCCACCTTGTCGTAAATGACCTCCTTGGCCTCGAACGGCATGGCGGGGTTGGTGCTCACTTGCGCCTTGAGCTCGTCGGACTCCCGAACCAGGTTCTCGACGTGGGCCAGAATCCGGCGCTTCAAGTCGGCACTGCGCTCACGCAAACCATCTGCCGTCAGACCGGCCATTTCCGCCTCATGCGTTTTGATCGCATCGATGGCGGGCTGGATGGCCTGCACGTCTGTCGCCGCCTTGTCTCCAACCAGCTTCTTGACGATTTTATTGAAAGCTCCAATCATGGGGTTCTTCATGTTCCTCTCTCATGCCCTGAAAAATTTCAGGACACCACACAAGAGGTGTGGACAAAATTAAGCGTTGAAGAGGCGACTATCATTCCCAAAGGATGCAACTCAACCATTGAATTTTCAGGCGACTACATCACAATAAATTGATTCAACTCCCATGACTCACTCTTTGACACTCACGACCCTATTAACAAAACAAGTGTCTAAATAACAGTCATTTAAGGTGTTTATCTACACCCGTGTTGACAAAAGAAGCCGGGTGTTCATCCTTTCCGATTGCCTGAGAAAAAAGACCTCTGCAAATTTGAAGACTCTCCTTTTGTGGGTGTCAAAACTCCTTTGACCCCTTCGAAAAACCCTTATCGCAAGCAACATGATCGACGAGCAGAACGGCACCACGCAAGACCCAAACGAAGCCATGGCTCCGGCCGCAACCCAAGACGGTCAGTTGGCCATTGATGCGGTGCTTCCAGAGAACACCACGGTTTCCGAACCGATCCTGGAAGACAATCCGAATCGTTTTGTCTTGTTCCCGATTCAGCACGACGACATCTGGAACTTCTACAAGAAATCAGAGGCCAGCTTTTGGACCGCGGAAGAGATTGATCTCGCTGCAGACCTCGTTGATTGGAGCGAAAAGCTCAATGACAACGAGCGTTACTTCATCAAGCACATCCTCGCATTTTTTGCCGCCTCTGATGGCATTGTCAACGAAAATCTCGCAGAGAATTTTGTGGCTGAGGTGCAATACACGGAAGCCAAGTTCTTCTATGGTTTCCAAATCATGATGGAGAACATTCACTCGGAGACTTACTCCTTGCTGATTGACACTTACATCAAAGACAAGGAGGAGAAAAACCACTTGTTCAACGCCATCGAAACCCTCGACTGCGTGAAGAAAAAAGCCGACTGGGCTTTGGAGTGGATCGACAATGGAAGCTTCGCAGAACGGATTGTTGCTTTTGCGGCTGTCGAAGGGATTTTCTTCAGCGGAAGTTTCTGCTCCATCTTCTGGCTCAAGAAGCGTGGCTTGATGCCAGGCTTGAGCTTCTCGAACGAACTCATCTCTAGAGACGAGGGCATGCACTGCGACTTCGCTTGCCTGCTCTACACCCGCCACTTGGTCAACAAGCTGCCAAAGTCCAAAATCGAGCGCATCATCAAGGATGCCGTTGCCATCGAAAAAGAGTTCGTCTGCGATGCACTCCCTGTTCGCTTGATCGGCATGAATTCCGACTTGATGAGTCAGTACATTGAGTTTGTAGCAGACCGCCTGTTGGTCGAACTCGGAAACGAGAAGATCTACAACACATCGAATCCATTTGACTTCATGGAAATGATCTCGCTCCAGGGCAAGACCAACTTCTTTGAGAAGCGGGTGGCTGAATACCAGAAGGCTGGAGTCAACCAAACCGGCGAGGATCAAGGGTCTCAAGGCTTCACCTTGGACGCGGACTTCTGATATCCACGGAAAGAAAGTTCAAAACTGTCACTGGGCTCACCTCTGACCCGACTTGAACAAGCCCCATATTGAGGCTCATCGCTTGAAGGCAAACCCCACTGCATAGGGTACGCTCTCATTGCCTGCATCTACCTTATCGCAAGCACACATTTTTTCGGGTCATTGTCAACCCGACATTAAGAATCTTCGCCTCCTGTCATGGGGGCAAAACCCAGTCGAGCACAGCATGTATGTCGTCAAACGGGATGGACGCCGGGAACAGGTCCAATTCGACAAGATCACCGCTAGGGTGAAAAAGCTTTGTTACGGGCTTCACAAAAATGTGGACCCCGTATCTGTCGCCATGCGCGTCATTGAAGGTGTGTACGATGGAGTGACCACTTCCGAGCTGGACAACCTCGCCGCTGAAGTGGCGGCCACCAACGCGGTCAATCACCCTGACTACGCGTCACTCGCATCGCGAATTGCCGTCTCCAACCTGCACAAAACGACCAAGAAGTCGTTCGCAGAAGTGATGCGGGAACTTCACACTTACCGCGACCCAGTGACCGACGAGCCAGCCTCATTGGTGGCCGATGATGTGATGGAAATCATTGAGGCCAATGCAGAAGCGTTGGATTCAGCCATCATTTATGACCGCGACTTCAGCTATGACTACTTCGGGTTCAAAACCCTGGAGCGTTCGTACCTGCTGAAGGTCGACGGCAAGGTGGCAGAGCGTCCACAGCAGATGCTGATGCGCGTCTCCGTTGGCATCCACAAGGATGACATCGAAAGCGCCATCAACACCTACAACATGATGTCAGAGGGCTGGTTTACCCACGCCACTCCGACCCTGTTCAACGCGGGCACACCCAAGCCACAAATGTCCAGTTGCTTCCTCCTCACCATGCAAGAGGACAGCATCAGCGGCATTTATGACACGTTGCAGCAGTGTGCGAAAATCTCACAGAATGCCGGTGGCATCGGCCTCGCCATTCATGACGTCCGCGCCACAGGATCCTACATCCGTGGAACCAACGGCACATCCAACGGCATTGTGCCCATGCTCCGTGTCTTCAACGACACAGCGCGTTACGTTGACCAAGGCGGCGGAAAGCGCAAGGGGTCATTTGCCATCTACATTGAGCCTTGGCACGCCGACGTCTTCGACTTCTTGGATCTGAAAAAGAACCACGGAAAAGAAGAGCAGCGCGCCCGCGATTTGTTCTACGCCCTTTGGGTGCCGGACCTGTTCATGAAGCGCGTCGAGTCCGACGGAGATTGGACCCTGATGTGTCCCAATGAATGCCCCGGATTGACCGACACTTGGGGAGATGAGTTCGAAGCCCTCTACACCAAGTACGAGGCCGAAGGCAAAGGCCGCAAGACCATCAAAGCCCAAGAACTCTGGTTCAAAGTGGTGGAGAGTCAGATCGAGACCGGCGTTCCATACATGTTGTACAAGGACGCTGCCAATGGCAAGTCCAACCAGCAAAACCTGGGAACGATTCGCTCTTCCAACCTGTGCACAGAGATCATCGAGTACACCTCCAAAGACGAGGTGGCGGTATGCAACCTCGCATCGGTCGCCCTGCCCAAGTTTGTGACCGAAAATGGCACTTTCGACCACGACAAGTTGTTCGAGGTCACCTACCAGGTCACCCGCAACCTGAACCGCGTCATCGATCGCAACTATTACCCGATCATTGAAGCGCGCAATTCCAACATGCGTCACCGTCCAGTTGGACTTGGTGTGCAAGGTTTGGCTGACGCCTTCATTTTGATGCGCCACCCCTTTGATTCAGAAGAGGCCAAGCAGCTCAACAAAGACATCTTCGAGACCATTTACTACGCCGCCTGTTGTGCGTCGAAAGACTTGGCCATTGAAGAAGGTGCCTACGAGACCTTCGAAGGCTCTCCCGCCTCCAAAGGCCAAGTTGCAATTCGACATGTGGGGCGTCACCCCAAGTGACCGCTGGGAGTGGGACATCTTGAAAGAGGAGATCAAGGAAAAAGGAATGCGCAACAGCTTGCTCGTTGCCCCCATGCCCACAGCCTCTACCGCTCAAATCCTGGGCAACAACGAGTGCTTCGAGCCCTACACCTCCAACATCTACACCCGACGAACACTCAGCGGAGAGTTCATCATCGTGAACAAGCACCTGCTTCGCGACTTGACCCGACTCGGACTTTGGGATGAGGACATGAAGAACCAGCTCATTGCAGCCAACGGTTCCATTCAATCCATTCCGAACATTCCCGAAAACCTGAAGCTGTTGTACCGCACAGCTTGGGAGATTCCACAGCGCGCCATTTTGGACATGGCTGCAGACCGCGGAGCCTACATCTGTCAGTCACAATCACTGAACGTGTTCATGGAAAATGCCAGTGCTCCAAAACTGACCTCCATGCACTTCCACGCGTGGCGATCAGGACTGAAAACCGGCATGTACTACCTCCGTACCAAGGCGGCCACAGACGCCATCAAGTTCACAGTCGACAAGAAGTACAAGGAGCAACCAACCGAAGAGGTACAGGTTGTTCAAGAAGCAAAAGATGTCGCCGACATGACCCACGAGGAGCAGGTCGCAGCGTGCTCCATCGACAATGGTCCAGACTGCGAAATGTGCAGCGGCTGATCGCTTCTCAAAGACCCTAAAAAGAAAAAGCGGCTTCCCATTGGGGGCCGCTTTTTTCATGCCCTGCACCCACATCCCGACCCAATGAAGCCCAAATCGACCGTCAGTTCGTCAGCCTGAACGACCTTTGCCCGACCGTGCAGACGGAACACCTCCATATCGTCAGCCTCCATCACCGAAACGCCCCCATAGAGCGCATCGGTCAGTTGCACGTCCCAGAAGAACGTCAGGAGCTCTTTTTAAGCGAGCTCAAGAGCCAGCTCGGCCTGCAAGGCATGGCCTACCTGACCACTTGCAACCGCGTAGAGTTCATGATGGTCGACGAAGCCTACTTCTGCATGGGCAGGCTTCAGCAACTCTTTCGGGCATTTGAGCCTTCGGATGAAGACATGCGTGACCTCATGGCCACCGCCATGGTGCTGCACGGAGAAGACGCTGCTCGACATTTGCTTCGGGTAGGAGCGGGCTTGGAGTCCATGGTCCTTGGGGAGCGTGAAATCTTGACTCAAGTCAGACTCGCCCTCGAAAAATCCCGCAACTGGGGCTTGGCCGGCGACCAATTGCGCATCACCGAGCGGATTGCCGTGGAAACCGCCAAGCGCATTTTTACCGAAACCGACATCGCACGGCGCAGTGTTTCGGTCAATGCACTGGGATGGAAAGCCTTCAAAGAATGGCACCTGCCGAAGGACGCCAGTATCCTCATGATTGGTGCAGGCCAGACCCACGCCAACATCGCCAGGTTCTTGGCCAAGGAAAACCACTCTAATGTGCACGTGCTCAACCGCACCGTGCCTAAAGCAGAAGAACTTGCTGCTGCGCGCCACTGGACTTGGGGCAACTTGGACACCTTGCCCTCGGCGTTGGAAATGGGGCCAGACGCCATTTTCCTCTGCACCGGAAGCGACCAACCCGTCCTTGACCAAATGGCCTCAGCACACTTGCCTGAAGGTCCCCTCCACGTCTTGGACTTAAGCGTTCCTTCTGGCGTCGATGCAGAGTTCCGCTCCAGGCCCCAAACCACGGTGGTGGGCATCGAAGAGCTCAAACCCATTGCCGATCAAAACGCGGAGGGACGCAGGGCTGCCCTTGGCGATTGCCAGCGCATTGTTGAAGAAGGCATGGCTGATTTAGCCAGCCGCTTGCAACAGCGACAGGTCGAACTGGCCTTGAGGGAGTTGCCCACACTTTTGGCCGCAGTCCGCAATACGGCTTTGGGAGAGGTCTTTTCTGATGAGCTCGCCCAACTCGATGAAGACTCTCGAGACCTCGTAGACCGCATCGTGACCTACCTCGAAAAAAAATACGTCTCTCTGCCCATGAAACTGGCCAAAGAAGTGGTGATGGAGCAACTGGACAAGGGCCAATCTTAACATGGCAAGCACCCCTCATTTCAGGATTGGAACGCGCGGAAGCGACCTCGCCCAATGGCAAGCCCGTCACGTCCGAGATTTGATCCAATCCAAGGGAGGGAGTTGTGAAATCATCATCCTGTCCACCCAAGGAGATCGCGAACAGGTCCAAGCCTTCGAAAAGCTAGAAGGCAAAGGATTCTTCACCAAAGAAATTGAGCAAGCCCTGCTCGAAAACAAAGTGGACTTGGCTGTTCACAGCCACAAAGACCTGGAAACCATCCAGCCAGAAGGGTTGACCATTGCTGCCGTACCACAGCGCGCCAATCCCACAGATGTGTTGTTGATTCACCCCGATGCACACGCCCTGAGGCCTTGGTTGCCCTTGCCCAAAAATGCCAAGGTGGGCACCTCATCCGTTCGCCGTCGAGATCAACTGCTGCTGCTTCGTCCTGACTTGGACATTCAAGCCCTCCGAGGCAATGTCCCCACGCGCATAGAACGGCTTCGAAAAAAGAACTACGACGCCATTGTCCTCGCCTCTGCGGGCATCGAAAGACTAGAGCTCGATCTCGGTGACTTGATTCAAGTCGAGCTCAATCCACGTTGGTTTGTCCCCGCCCCTGCCCAAGGTGCCCTTGCACTTCAAATGCGTTCAAAGGACCCTCAGTTGGGGTGGCTCCAGGCCCTCTCGAACGAAGAGGCCGAGGGGAACATTGAAATGGAACGCAGCGTACTCCGTGCGCTCGAAGGGGGGTGCCAATTGCCTTTTGGCGCCCACCATTCACCCGGTGAGAATGGCCTGCGGTGCTTCTTGCAATCTTCACTTGGGCCGCTCAGGGTTGTCGCCAAAGACAGCCTCTCCGCTTTGGAAAGGCTGGCCAACCCCTCGTCACAGCGCATCCTCATCACCCGCACCCCTCGAGGTTCCGACGTCTTAAAAAGGCTGGCCCAAGCCACAACGTCTACACTCATCGAATGGCCCGTGGCCAGACCCAAGCCAAGTGAAACCGATTTGGAACCCATGTGGAATGGCGCGTCTCCGAATTGGGTTTGGCTCGGCAGCCCTGGGGCTGTCTCCATGGCCTTGCCTTGGCTGCATGATCACCCCAATGCTCGCATCGCGGTTCCCGGCTCTGGAACAGCTTCTGCTCTTCCCATTGCCCTTCAGGCCAGAATCGGCCATTGTGGAACAGGGGACCCCAAAGCCGCTTGGCGCTCATTTGCGCAGTCACTCGGAACCGATGACCATGTGGCCATCCCGCACAGCAGCCATTCCTTGAAACGCTGGACAGAAACACCGTGTGCCGCTCACCTTCACTCTTGGGTCCATTACGAACTCGAGGCGGCTTCAGAAACACCCCCCGATTTTGATGTGGTTTGTTTTACCTCTCCCTCCAACGTTGAGCTCTGGACCTGGCCCCCTCCTTCCAAAATTGTGGCCATTGGCAAGACCACGTCCCGCAGCCTGACTCAAAAAGGTTGGTCCCACATTGTCGCCAGCCAGCCTGACGCTTTCGGCCTGTGGGAGGCCATTGCAGAGGCGTAAACGTCCTTACAGGTAGGGGCGGTTTGACCCGATTTGAGAACGACACCCCCAATAGTTTTCAACCCTGCCCGAAATCACGTACCTTCGCACCCCTCAAAAAAAGGGGAACATTATGTACGCCATCGTAGAAATTGCAGGGCACCAGTATAAGGTACAGCAAGATCAACGGCTCTACGTGAACCGTCTGAAGCACGAAGAAGGAGACAAGGTCAGCTTTGATCAGGTCCTTCTCGTCGACGACGGGACCAAAGTGTCCGTTGGCGCCCCCGCAGTCCAAGGCGCAGCCGTGAATGCCACGGTTGAGCGCCATTTGAAAGGTGACAAAGTGCTGGTCTTCAAAAAGAAGCGCCGCAAGGGTTACCAAAAGTTGAACGGATTCCGTCCGTCTCTCACCGAGCTCGTGATCAAGGGGATTTCCCTTGACGGCAAGGCCACCAAGGCCAAAGCGAAAGCCAAGCCAGCCGATGAGGCCAAGGCAGAGGCCAAGCCAAAAGCCGAAGCGAAGCCAAAGGCCAAGGCAGCAGCCAAGCCGAAGGCAGAGGCCAAGCCAAAAGCAGCAGCCAAGCCGAAGGCAGAGGCAAGCCAAAAGCAGCAGCCAAGCCGAAGGCAGAGGCAGCCAGCAGCAGCCAAGCCAAGCAGCAGCCAAGCCTAAGGCAGAGCCCAAGCCCAAGGCGAAAAAGGCACCTGCTGCCAAGGACGCCAGCAAGAACGAAGAATAAGCAAACCCCCGAACCATGGCTCACAAAAAGGCGGCGGCCTCGACCAAGAACGGCCGCGAATCGGAAAGCAAACGACTGGGTGTCAAAATCTATGGCGGTCAGCTTTGCATCTCTGGCAACATTCTCGTCCGCCAACGCGGAACGCAGCATCACCCAGGCAACAATGTCGGAATCGGCAAGGATCACACGCTTTACGCCCTCACAGATGGCGTTGTGGAGTTCCGTCGTCGTCGCGGCAACAAGAGCTTTGTCTCCGTCGTTCCGACGGCCGAAGCTTGATCTGTCCCTCACAAGGGATTAAAAAACCTGCACCCCAATGGTGCTGATGGCGGTGCCCTCTCCTGAAAAGGCGGGGGCACCGTTGTATTTTTACACGCCATGTTGACCCTCCAGGCCCTCCGAAACGACCGCACCGCTCTTCAAGCGGCATTGAAAAAGCGCGGTCTCGACGCCGCCCCTCTGCTCGATCGCATTCTCAACCTCGACCTCGAGAGGCGGACCACCCAAAAAAAGGTGGACGACTTAAAAGCCCAGCAAAACACCGCCAGTCGTGAGATTGGGGACTTGTTCAAGTCTGGAAAGAAAGAGGAAGCTGAATCACGTCGCGCCCAAATGGGGGAGCTCAAAGAGCAAATCCATCAACTGGACGAACTGCAGAAAACGCTGATCCACGATCAAGAAGCGGCCTTGCTTGAACTGCCCAATCGTCCACATGAAAGTGTGCCCGCAGGGCAAAGTGATGCTGACAACGAAGTGGTTTCAGAAGAAGGCGACAAACCCAGTCTCCACGAGAAGGCCATGCCCCATTGGGAGCTGGCCGACCGCTACAAGCTCATCGACTTCGAAGCTGGCGTGAAGATCACCGGTGCAGGGTTTCCGGTTTACCGCGGAAAAGGCGCCAAACTTCAACGGGCACTGATCCAATTCTTTTTGGACCGGGCCGATGCCGCTGGCTACGAAGAATTCATCCCCCCACACTTGGTCAATCCTGACTCGGGACGGGGCACTGGACAACTGCCCGACAAAGAAGGACAGATGTACCACTGCGCCGATGATGACTTGTATCTGATTCCCACGGCCGAAGTTCCGCTGACCAACCTCTTCCGCGGAGACATGCTCAACGCAGAAGAATTGCCCATGCAACTCTGCGGATACACCCCTTGCTTTCGAAGAGAAGCTGGATCCTATGGCAAGGATGTCCGCGGACTGAATCGCCTGCATCAATTCGACAAGGTTGAAATCGTTCGGTTCGAGAGACCTGAGAACAGCTACACCGCCTTGGAAGGCATGGTGGAGCACGTCCGGAACTTGCTTCGTGACCTTGAACTGCCTTTCAGAACCTTGCGGCTTTGCGGAGGAGATCTCGGATTCACCGCTGCACTCACCTTTGACCTTGAAGTTTGGTCGGCAGCGCAACAGCGTTGGCTGGAAGTCTCCAGCGTCTCCAATTTCGAGACCTACCAATCCAACCGCCTTCACTGCCGCTTCCGCAATGATGAAGGAAAGCCTGAGTTGGTCCACACACTGAATGGAAGTGCATTGGCCCTCCCCAGGATTGTGGCGGCCTTATTGGAAAACCACCAAACGGAAAACGGCATCCGAATTCCAGCAGCGTTGCAACCCTACACAGGATTCGACACCATCGCATGAAGTTGAACATGTTGATTTTTGGATTGGTGCTGTTGAGCGCTTGTGGCCCGAAGCCAGGGTCCCAACACTTGCCCCAACTGCGCGAAGCATTGCAGGCCGTTGACAGCGCAGCCAATCGGTTCGAAATGGCCCCCCACTTCGATGTGGCCAAAGCCAGAAGCCGCGCAGACAGCGCCCTCGCTTCTGTTGAGGCCCGAATGCAAGGACTCGTTGTGAACCTCGAACAGGGACGGCCATTTTCCCTGTTGGACGAGCGATGCAGACTGCTCAAAAAACAGCCGGGAAGACAACGGCGCATTGAACAAGAAATTGACCGAACCCGCAGACAGATTGGGCAATTGATCGAAGCCATTGTCGATGGCGCCAAGGTCGATGCCTTGGGCGCTCCCATCGATGATCTCTACCTGGAAAATGCCACCGCTGACGAGTTGCGGATTTCTTCCCACCTGACCGAGGAAATCGACATCGCTTTGAATTTTCTCGAGCGCGGTTTAACCAACCTAGACGGACTCATTGCAGACGCCGATTCTGCCTCAAGGGCCTTGGTTGCCATTCCTGCAACATCCCGTCCATGAAAGCCGGCACCTCCTTTCTTCCTGGCTTGGCCATTCTGGCCCTCAGTTGGTTCAACACTCCTTCGGTTCAAGCTCAGAGCGACCTAGAGCTGGCCACCTACTACTACAACAGCGGGGCTTTTGAACAGGCAAGGCTATACCTAGACAACCTGTACAAAAAAGACCCCTCCACCTACGACATGTTCCTGAACACGTTGTTGGAACTGGAGGATTACGAGGCGGCCGAAAAACTGGTCAAAGCCAGGTTGAAAAAGCGCAAAGACAAAACCATGGCCCAAGTGGACCTGGGGTCTTTGTACCTGAGAATCGGCCGAGAAGTAGAGGCCGATGAAGCGTTTAACAGTGCCCTTTCTGAGCTCGCCGCAGGACGCGGGCCCGCCAAACGCTTGGCCGATGCCTTTGTCAAGCTGGATCAGCTCGATTTGGCCTTGGCCACCTATGAAAAAGCCATGCGCATCGGCAAGGATGGCTATGGCTTCCATTATGAACTCGCCAACCTCCAAGGCTTGAGGGGCGATTACGAAGGCATGGTGGACAGCTTCATGTCCTTGCTTCACGACCGCCCCAACTATTTAAGAACGGTTCAAAACAGCTTCAACCGCAACCTTCGCGTCTCCACTGACGCAAGGCAAGCGGACATGGTTCGGAGAAAGGTTCTCAAGTCTTCACAAGAGAACCCGGATGACACTGTATTCCTGGAATTGTTGGTTTGGGTGTTCAACCAGCAACGGGATTTCATGAGCGCCATGCCCCACGTTCGCGCCTTGGACGAGCGGAAAGGCGAGGGAGGTCGGCGGTTGATGGAGCTGGCCGAAGTGGCGGCCAAAAACCAAGACCTTGAGACGGCCTATGAATGCTATGCCATCGTTTCGTCCAAAGGCCCCAACAGCACCCGTTACGCCGAAGCCCGCCAAGCCATGCTCAAGGTCCGAACCGAGCAAGTCGTGAGGCAATTCCCCATCGACACCGCCGCCGCGCAAGACCTATCCAGCCAGTATGAGCTCACCCTGCGTGACTTGGGAGAGGCCCCAGAAACAGCGGGCCTCATGTCGGATTGGGCGACCCTTCTCGCCTTCCATTTGAATGATCCACAGGCTGCAGAACGCGTTCTCGATCGCGCTGTGAACATGCCAGGTCTCAGCCAAGACCTTCGAAGCAACATTAAGCTCACTCTGGGCGACATTTTGGTCTTTCAGGACGACGTCTGGACCGCGTCTCTGCTCTTCAGCCAAGTTGACCTCGACCACAAAGAGGGCTTGCTTGGACAAAAAGCCAAGTTCCGCAACGCACGGGTGAGCTATTACACGGGCGATTTCAATTGGGCCCAAGCCCAACTCGACATTTTGAAGGCCAGCACCTCCAAACTGATCTCCAACGATGCCATTGATTTGAGCTTGCTCATTTCCGACAACTTCAACATGGATACGCTGACTGCGCCCATGGAGATGTTCGCCCGCGCGGACCTGTTGCGCTATCGCAACCAGAGGGAAGAGGCACTGGCCACATTGGACTCTTTGACCTTGGCTTTTCCTGGACACACCCTAGAAGACGAGATTCTGCTCATTCGTGCCGAAATCGCGGAGCAGCGCGGTCAATTCGACGTTGCCCTCGGGCATTATGAAGACATCCTTGGGCTCTACTTCATGGACATTTTGGCGGACGACGCCCTGTTTGGAATGGCCAAAATTCACGACGTGCAACTGGGCGATCCCGATGCTGCGCAATCGCTCTATGAGCGCTTGCTCAATGAGTTTCCTGGCAGCTTGTATGTGGTTGAGGCCCGCAAGCGGTTTAGGTCGCTTCGCGGCGACATTTTAGAGTGACCCTTAGCCTCGGGCCACCAAACGCACGCCACTGAGGATCACTGCGCCATATGCTGCGTGGGCCCACCCAATCCACTCGCCATCCATCCAGCCCCAAAACAGGGCAAACAAGGGAATCACGTAAGTGACTGAGCTGGCAAACAAGGCATTGGTTTTTTGAATCAGCGCATTGAACACCACCAAAGCGACGGCAGTGCCCACGACCGCGAGGACGGCCACAGCCAAAAAGGCAAGCGCCCCTTCGGGATGGCCCTGCAACGCCCCGACGCCTCCTGTGGCCACAAATCCAACAGACGATGGAATGGCTGTCATTGAAAGCGCCATGGCACTGATGGCCATGGGATCCAATTCAGACAAACGGTTGCGAACCACATTGATGCTGAATCCATAACAAGCCGTGGCGCAGACCAACATGGCTGCGGCGCCCCAATGAACTTCTCCCGATCCGTCTTTGAGCGACATCAAGCCCACTGCACCGACGAATCCCAAAATCAAGCCCATGGCCTGCCGCTTGCGAACCACTGTGCCATACAAGACCACCGCAATGACCAGAGTCCAAAGCGGACTCAGCGCATTGAGCATTCCGGCCGTCGCACTGGGAAGCCGGGTCTGTGCCAACGCAAACAAGACCGCCGGTGTGAGGCTGCCTATAAACCCGTTGACCAACAATGCACCCCAAATCCAGCGGTTCCACTTCTTGAGTCGCTTGACGGCAAAGGGAAGCAGGACCAAGCCCGCGAGGGAAATGCGGAGCAAGCCCAACTGGACGCCCGAAAGCACGGGGCTCGAGCCCGGGGAGCCCGTCCACCCGAACAGGCCCACTTTCATCAAAATGAAGGAACTTCCCCAAACCGCAGCCAGCACGAACAACAGCACGTATTGACCCAGTGAAGGCCGGTTAATATCAGAGGGCATCGCGCTTGTTAACAGCCCAGAGGCGCTGGTGTTGCCCCTCCAGAATTAAATTCGTTGCGAATTACGTCTTTCATGCTCACTTCAGTCCGCACCGTCGCCAAACACCACAGCCTCTTTCTGGGGGTGACTTTGGGTGTTTTGTCTTTCGCCAGTTGTGACCAATGCGATGTGAAGGTCGAGCACGTGAATCGCACAGGCGCCGTAGAAGAAACCGTGGCCCAATTGGCCATCTGTGGCATGATGTGCGAAATCGCTTGCGTCTCAAAAGTGAAAAAAGAGCTTTATGATTTGCCCGGGGTCACCCGCGCGGACATCCAATTCAAGGAGCAAAACAAGGTGGACACGGCCTTGGTCGTTTTTGACCCTTCTGTGATTCAAGTGGAGACCCTGATTGCCACGGTTCAAGCCATTGGCGACGGCCTGTACGACGTGAAGGCCGCGCAAGTGGTCCATTACGCCCCTGAAGCTTCCCGTTAACCGTGGCTGAAAACCCCACCGAACGCAGTTTGCTCGGGATTCGAAAAGTCGCTCGAGTGGCCTTCGTTTCTGCGTTCTTGGTGGTATTGGCCGGAAGCATTGTGCGCATGACCGGCTCGGGAATGGGTTGCCCCGACTGGCCCCAGTGCTTTGGACTCACCATTCCGCCGACTTCTGAGACACAAGTGCGCTGGCAACCCGACGAAGACTATTCCTCGGGCCGAATGATCTTGGAGAAGGACTCCCTGTGGTCCACGCCCACAGACCACCTTTCTGGAACATCCTTTGAGGCCGATCGCGCCACAGGACTTTGGACGCACTATACACGACACGACTACGCCACCTTCAACCCCTTCCACACATGGGTGGAGTTCATCAACCGGTTGTTGGGTGCATTTGCCGGTCTCCCCGCCTTGATTCTGGTGGCATTGACACTGCTGCTGGGCATCAAGCACGGACAGTGGCGGCCGCTGGTTCCTGCAGTGGGCGCCTTGTTTGCCCTGGCATTTGTGGCATGGTTGGGCAAAAAAGTGGTGGATGGCAATCTGATTCCAGGGTCGATCACCCTTCACATGATGGGCGCATTGGCCATACTCGGACTTCAGCTGGCCACCCTTCGTGTGGCCGGGGCCAAAGCCCCAAAACTCCATCGCGTTTCGAAAGTTTGGTTGGCTTTGGCCCTCATCGTCACCCTGGCCCAATTGGTCTTTGGTACGCAAGTTCGCGAGGCCGTGGACCAGCTCGTACATGATGGGGTCCAGCGTTCCGAATGGATCGCCAATCTGCCTGCATGGTGGACAGGCCACAGAACGGCATTCTGGATGGTGTTGGCGGTGCATATCGCTGCACTCTGGCCAGGGCTGCGCTCTGGCCGGCCCACACGTTGGGAATGGACCGCGATCCTTCTCCTGTCCGCCCAATTTGCCACTGGATTGGCATTTGGCTGGCTCGGCATGCCCGCCGCAGCCCAGCCCATTCACTTGATGCTGGCCGTTGGGCTGGTCCTCACGGACGGCTGGCTGCTCGGTGCAAAGCCACTTCGGTAAAACCGATGGTCAAGGCCCATTGGGCCAAGATGTAAGTGCCCATCACCCAAAGGTGCCCATTCGGAATGGGTGCGTCTCCAAAGCGGCCAAAAGCCAAGGTCAAGTCACTGAACATGAAGAACAGTGCTCCGATGCGCAAGGCCATCACGCCGGGCCCATTCCCCAGCACCCAACTGAAGTAGGCCATGGTGGCAATAACAGCGGCATAGACCGCGACAGCCGGCGCAAGGTCACCCGCCATTCCCCAGAGGTGAGACATGGTGGGCGTCAAGACACCGAACAGCAACACCATTGTCACAGCCTGGTTCCGTTTAGAAGAACGCGAAGCCCCTTGACTCAAAAGGTGACGGAACGCCATCAGGAACATCACATGTCCCGCCAAGAAGCTCACAAGGCCGATGAGGAAGGCCGTTTCTCCGGAAAAGGTCAAGGCGACATCGCCAATCCAACAGAACGCCATGGCGATCAAAACCCGATTGCGCAGAACCCGATCATCTGACCGGCTATACAAGGCCAAACCAAACCGAAGAGCTAGCAGAGGAAGAATCAATCCCTTGGCGCAATCGTGAACCCCTTTCCATTCCTTGGGCATCCACTCGGATGCGCCTCCCGGAAGCTCCTTTAAACCAAACCCAGCTGCAACAAACAAAGCGATCACGATGGTCAACAAGGCCGCATCCAAGGTTCGGTCAGCTCGCATAGAGGGCTCCTGAGATGGTCCTGTTTTCATGGGTCAAAAATTGCCTAAAAAAAATGGAGGACAAACCCCGTTGGGAATGCCCTCCTTTCCTTGAACCAAACCAAAAGTTCAAACGGAATTATTCTCAGCTCATTCGCAAATGGAGCCGTAGTAACCGAGGATGTACAGCAGGTCGGGAGCACCGACTACGCCATCCCCATTCGTGTCGTAATCCCCACAGTTCGAGAGGCACCCGTAATAACCGAGCACATCCAAAATGTCCGTTGTCGAAACAAGGCCGTCGTTGTTGACGTCCCCCGGACAAGGGGTGTTGTTCTCAGGCTGGTGAAAACCCTGCGTGAGGTACTGATCTGGGATGCTAACCGTTCCAGTGATGGATTGGCCGATCGTTCCATCGAGGTCAAGGCCGTCCGCCGTTCCAGCATGGTAGCCGGAAGTGATGGCGTGGCGCCCGAGAACCGCCTGAGCGGAAACCTCAGTGGTGAACAACCCGCACCCGGCGAGCAGCATGACGAGGAATAGGATTCGCTTCATAATTGTGCTGTCTATTGGGTGATTTCGGGTTCCTAAATCAGAGGTTCACGAAGATGTTCAAACCGGAAGCCGTTCCGTTGATGCTCAGCTGAGCAGCCAGCAATCCAGTGCGGGCCGTCATGCCAGAAACATCAGCAGAAGTCAGAACAAACGTCAGTGAATTGGCGTCCACAACAGTCACAGTCAAAGCCAGTTCAGCACCATCCAAGTGGAGCTTGTACGTGCCTGCTGCCAAGTTGGCACCGGTCACCGTGATCGTGGCGCCATCGGCATCCACATCTGCACCCAAGCCCGTGTAAGCTTCATTGCTCAAGTAGCTGTATGCCTGTGGCTGTGTGCTCTCGTGATTGTCAACGTAGCTCTTGTTGGCTGCTGCTGCACCCAAGGAAGGTGTAGGTACAGTCAAAGTGGTGCTCACACTCATGGTTTGAACGTCCACACTGTTCAGTGTAGTCGCACCCGAGACTTGCAATCCGCCAGCAACAATGGTTCCGTTGGTCATGACCAGGTCACCTGAAGTGGTGATTGCACCTGAAGCCGCATCCACACTGAACTTAGACGCTCCTGATGCTCCAACGCGCAAGTTGCCATCCACACCCAAGGTGCTTTCCAACTCAGCGGCATCTGTTACATCCAAGGTTCCGCCAACCGTGGCATTGCCCGTTGTGGTCGCAGAAGCGAAGGTCACCGCATCTGTGGTGGCCACAGCCTGACCGATGGCCACTGCGCCACTTGTGATCGTCACACCCGTGCCTGCAGTGAAGTGAGCACGTGTCTCAGCAGCACTTGGCCCTGTGTACGTCATCACACCCGAAGTGCTGTTGTAGCTGAAGCTACCGTCGCCACCTGCATCCGTAGCGCTCACAGCTGCGCGGCTGCGGGCATCCGTGAAGAACAGGTTGGTGGCACCAACTTCTTCCGTCAGGTCATCCGTATCGTGGTTTGCAATGCTGCTCACCGTTCCAGTTACGTTGCCTGTCAAGTTGCCCAAGATGGCACTGCTGAAGGTCTTGGTGCCTGCAATCGTCTCATCTCCTGAGTTCATGACCGCACCAGCCGCTGCAACATTGGCCGCATCAGTTACGTCCGCTGATGCCTCAACAGCAGCAAGCTTGTCGAACTGTGCGTCCGTGAAGGCTTTCGCCTCAGCTTCGTAAGCCGTCTTGATCTCAGCGCCGGTCTGGTCGGCAGTAGCACCGGCCTCTACAGCAGCAAGCTTGTCGAACTGTGCGTCCGTGAAGGCTTTCGCCTCAGCCTCGTAAGCCGTCTTAATCTCAGCACCTGTCTGGTCGGCAGCAGCACCGGCCTCAACAGCAGCGAGCTTGTCGAACTGTGCGTCCGTGAAGGCTTTCAACTCGGCCTCGTAAGCCGTCTTGATCTCAGCGCCGGTCTGGTCGGCAGTAGCACCGGCCTCAACAGCAGCGAGCTTGTCGAACTGTGCGTCCGTGAAGGCTTTCAACTCGGCCTCGTAAGCCGTCTTAATCTCAGCGCCAGTCTGGTCGGCAGCAGCACCGGCCTCAACGGCAGCAAGCTTGTCGAACTGTGCGTCCGTGAAGGCTTTCGCCTCAGCCTCGTAAGCCGTCTTAATCTCAGCACCTGTCTGGTCGGCAGCAGCACCGGCCTCAACAGCAGCGAGCTTGTCGAACTGTGCGTCCGTGAAGGCTTTCGCCTCAGCTTCGTAAGCCGTCTTGATCTCAGCGCCGGTCTGGTCGGCAGTAGCACCGGCCTCAACAGCAGCAAGCTTGTCGAACTGTGCGTCCGTGAAGGCTTTCAACTCGGCCTCGTAAGCCGTCTTAATCTCAGCGCCAGTCTGGTCGGCAGTAGCACCGGCCTCAACAGCAGCGAGCTTGTCGAACTGTGCGTCCGTGAAGGCTTTCAACTCGGCCTCGTAAGCCGTCTTGATCTCAGCGCCGGTCTGGTCGGCAGTAGCACCGGCCTCTACAGCAGCAAGCTTATCGAACTGTGCGTCCGTGAAGGCTTTCAACTCAGCTTCATATGCCGTCTTGATCTCAGCGCCGGTCTGGTCGGCAGTAGCACCGGCCTCTACAGCAGCAAGCTTGTCGAACTGTGCGTCCGTGAAGGCTTTCGCCTCAGCTTCGTAAGCCGTCTTGATCTCAGCGCCGGTCTGGTCGGCAGTAGCACCGGCCTCTACAGCAGCAAGCTTATCGAACTGTGCGTCCGTGAAGGCTTTCAACTCGGCCTCGTAAGCCGTCTTGATCTCAGCGCCGGTCTGGTCGGCAGTAGCACCGGCCTCTACAGCAGCAAGCTTATCGAACTGTGCGTCCGTGAAGGCTTTCAACTCAGCTTCATAAGCCGTCTTGATCTCAGCGCCGGTCTGGTCGGCAGTAGCACCGGCCTCTACAGCAGCAAGCTTGTCGAATTGTGCGTCCGTGAAGGCTTTCGCCTCAGCTTCGTATGCCGTCTTGATCTCAGCGCCGGTCTGGTCGGCAGTAGCACCGGCCTCTACAGCAGCAAGCTTGTCGAACTGTGCGTCCGTGAAGGCTTTCGCCTCAGCTTCGTATGCCGTCTTGATCTCAGCGCCGGTCTGGTCGGCAGTAGCAGCCGTCTCGATGTTGCCCAGGTGTGTGCGCTCAGCGTCTGTAATGATGGCTCCGCTTCCAGCACTGGTCACGTCATTCAAAGCAGCAACAGAACTCGTTGTGTAGACTCCGTTGGTCACCGTTCCTGCGTTTCCAGAAACATTGCCTGTTACGTCTCCAGTGAGGTCGCCGGTCAAGCCTGCGCTAAATACTGCAGCACCCGTGAATGTTGCTGTTCCCGCAACGTCAAGCTCGTCGCCTACGACCACGTCACCTGTGGTCTCCACCTCTGCGGTAGCAATGGAGTTCACTTCAAACAATCCACCCACATCAAGGTCGTCGAGCGTGGTCGATCCGGTGACGTCCAACTCAGGCAAGGTCACAGAAGAAACCGTGTTCTCAGCAAAGACACCTCCGAATCCATCGTCATCGAAATAGTCATTGTTTTCCACTTCTTCAGCAATGGCTGCTGGACTGGTGGGCAAGTTGTCAATCTGACTTTGAAGGTTGGTGACGTCACCATTGGTGGCGTTGATTTCGTTGGTCAAATTGGTCTCGAGGGTTTCAATGTCATCCTCATTGGTGTTGGCTGTGGTTTGCACCGTGGTCAGCGTGGCACTCGTCTGAGCGTTGCTGATTGTGTTCGCCGTAATGAATTGGTTCAAAAGGACGTCACCAGCCGTGCTCTCATCACGGGCTGACTTGATTTGACCATCCAAAACATCGTCCGCATCGAAGAGGCTCACAGCGCTGCCCAAGTAGTTGGTTGAGCCGTCCGCAGTGTAAGTCCCGTCGGTTCCCAAACCTGCACCTGTCTGGCTCGCATCCAATTCGGATTGCAATCCTGTGATGTCGCCATCGTTGCTCTGAATCGCAGACAGGTTCGTTCCAATGTTCGTCGCGTTCGTGCTGATGTTGCTAGCATTGGTGCTGATGTCACCGTCATTGCTCTGGATGGCAGACAGGTTCGTTCCGATGTTCGTCGCGTTCGTGCTGATTCCACCAGCATTGGTGCTGATGTCACCGTCGTTGCCCTGGATGGCAGTCAAGTTCGTTCCGATGTTCGTCGCATTCGTGCTGATGTTGCCAGCATTGGTGCTGATGTCACCGTCGTTGCTCTGGATCGCAGACAGGTTCGTTCCAATGTTCGTCGCATTCGTGCTGATGTTGCCAGCATTGGTGCTGATGTCACCGTCATTGCTCTGGATCGCAGACAAGTTCGTTCCGATGTTCGTCGCGTTCGTGCTGATATCGCCAGCGTTGGTGCTGATGTCTCCGTCGTTGGAGAGGATCGCAGCCGCATTGGCATTCACGTCCACAGCCAAAGTGTCGTCCACACCCTGAAGGGCCGTGATGTCACCGTCGTTGCCCTGGATGGCAGTCAAATTCGTTCCGATGTTCGTCGCATTCGTGCTGATGTTGCCAGCATTGGTGCTGATGTCACCGTCGTTGCTCTGGATCGCAGACAGGTTCGTTCCAATGTTCGTCGCATTCGTGCTGATGTTGCCAGCATTGGTGCTGATGTCACCGTCATTGCTCTGGATCGCAGACAAGTTCGTTCCGATGTTCGTCGCGTTCGTGCTGATATCGCCAGCGTTGGTGCTGATGTCTCCGTCGTTGGAGAGGATCGCAGCCGCATTGGCATTCACGTCCACAGCCAAAGTGTCGTCCACACCCTGAAGGGCCGTGATGTCACCGTCGTTGCCCTGGATGGCAGTCAAATTCGTTCCGATGTTCGTCGCATTCGTGCTGATGTTGCCAGCATTGGTGCTGATGTCACCGTCGTTGCTCTGGATCGCAGACAGGTTCGTTCCAATGTTCGTCGCATTCGTGCTGATGTTGCCAGCATTGGTGCTGATGTCACCGTCATTGCTCTGGATCGCAGACAAGTTCGTTCCGATGTTCGTCGCGTTCGTGCTGATATCGCCAGCGTTGGTGCTGATGTCTCCGTCGTTGGAGAGGATCGCAGCCGCATTGGCATTCACGTCCACAGCCAAAGTGTCGTCCACACCCTGAAGGGTTGTGATGTCACCGTCGTTGCTGCTGATGTCGGAAGCATTCGTGCTGATGCCGCCAGCGTTGGTGCTGATGTCTCCGTCATTGGAGAGAATGGCAGCCGCATTGGCGTTCACGTCAACAGCGAGCGTGTCATCCACGCCCTGGAGGGCTGTGATGTCGCCGTCATTGCTGCTGATGTCAGAAGCGTTCGTGCTGATTGCTCCTGCGTTCGTGGAGATGGCACCCGCGTTGGTGCTGATGTCGCCATCGTTTGACAAGATCGCAGCCGCGTTGGCGTTTACATCCACAGCCAACGTGTCGTCCACACCCTGGAGGGCTGTGATGTCACCATCATTGCTGCTGATGTCAGAAGCGTTCGTGCTGATTGCTCCTGCGTTCGTGGAGATGGCACCCGCATTCGTTCCAATCCCCCCAGCATTCGTAGAGATGGCACCCGCATTCGTGCTGATTCCTCCAGCATTCGTGGAGATGTCACCATCGTTTGACGTGATCTGCCCTTCCAAAGCGGTCAGGTCACCATTGGTCGCCAGAATCTCAGCATCCAAATTGGATTGAACTTGAGCAATTTCGGAGCTGTGCGCTCCGTCCAATGAATCAATGCGTGCGTCAAGTGCACCCTCGGCCAAAGTGGCGCGGTCAGCTTCGTCAATCACCGCCTGGGTGTATCCTGCAATTTCGGTGCCCACTACGTTGTCAACGTACCCTTTGTTGGCCAAGTGATCGTCTGCGATGGGGGCTTCTGTGCTCAAAACATTGCCAGTGAAGGATGCGCTTCCACCGGTGATATTGTCGCTAACAGTCAGGTCATTCTGAACGGTCATGTTGGTCGTCAAAATCTTACCCGTTACCGCCAGTTGAACACTGGAAGCAGCAGAACCAAGAATGCTAACGGTCGATCCGACTTGCACAACGTTCACGTCGTCTTCGGTGCTCAAAACACCATCAACAAGGTCAAAGTGGTCGTTGGCATCCACCAAGTTGGTGAGGTCAGTCAAATCTGATTGGAGCTGACCCACGGAGGTGTTCAGCGCCAAGATCTCTCCATCATTGGACTGAATCAATCCGAGCAATGTTGCATCCTCAGATTGGCGCTCGGAAACTTCACTTCCCAAGTCCGTTTGCAGTTGGGCGATGTCGCCAGCATTGGTGCTGATTCCTCCAACGTTTGTGGAGATGGCACCTGCGTTGGTGCTGACCCCTGAAGCGTTTGTGGAAATGTCACCAGAATTCGTGCTGATTCCTCCAGCGTTCGTGGAGATGGCTCCAGCATTCGTGCTGATCCCTCCAGCGTTTGTGGAGATGGCTCCAGCATTCGTGCTGATGTCACCATCGTTTGACAGGATCGCAGCCGCATTGGCGTTCACGTCCACAGCCAAAGTGTCGTCCACGCCTTGGAGGGCCGTGATGGCACCGGCGTTGGTGCTAACTCCTCCAGCGTTCGTGGAGATGTCGCCAGCATTGGTGCCGATGGCTCCAGCGTTTGTGGAGATCGCTCCAGCATTGGTGCTGATGGATCCAGCGTTCGTGGAGATGTCAGCCGCAAGACCAGCATCGCCTGAAACACGGTCAGCCATTTCTTGGGCCAGCACAGTCGCCAGACTGTCCGCTGTTCCTTCCGGGGCGTTTGCCGCAAACAGAGCAACCGGGACAGCTGAAACAGCAAGGTTGCCAAAGGAGGCAAAACCATCACCACTGTTGACTTCCACCTGGAAGGCATAGTCGCCAGCAGACCAATCCACATCAGCCAATCCATCTGGACCTTCGACACTGCCGATGGTCAAGTTGATCAGGCCGAATTCATCGGTCATGATTCCGGAGTGGGTTTCCGTCCAAACAGCGGCATCTGCCGCGTCTAAAAGGGTAAACCTGACATCCAGGGTGGCGTTTTCTAGGGCGTCGCCGCCGGCATCACGGGCTACTGCCTGGTAGGCAATCCCGTAGTTTTGCTGGGCTTGGGCGGCAAAAGCCGTCACCAAAATCATCGCAGCTATTAAGAGTGAGCGCATCAAATTCATCTCAGTTAAGATTTCTCGAAGCATGAAGATAGTTACAATATTCGATAAACAAGCAATTTTCTTCGACTAATTTGTTTTTTTCATAAACTCATCTATTAAAACAAGGCATTCATGGCAAGTATTACCCTCTTATATAATGTAACAATCAGCATAGAACCTGAGGTCCAGGAAGACTGGCTCACCTGGATGCTGGAAACCCACCTTCGCGAAATGCTGGCCACAGGATGCTTCCTCGGTTTTCGATTCTGTCAACTTCAAAGCACGGAAGACATGGGGCCCACCTATACTGTACAGTATGAGCTCGCCAGCGAGAAGGACTTCCAACTCTATGAAAAGGAGCATGCACCCGGCATGCGAGAAAAAGGGCTCAAAAAGTTCGGAACGAAAGCCCTTTCTTTCCGAACCACAATGAATGTCATTGCCCAAGGGGCTTTGCGCGATCAATGAGCAAACACAAGGATTCTGGTGTCACCGCCAAAAAACACCTCGGCCAGCATTTCTTGAAAGACCCCTCGGTCTCTCAACGCATTGCGGGTTTGGTGTCGCCCTCGGAAGAGGTTCGCATTTTAGAAATCGGACCGGGAACAGGTGCATTGACCCGTCCACTCATTGAGCGTTTTGACCAACGGGTACATGTGGTCGAAGTGGATGCAGAATCTGTCGTTCACCTGCAAGGCAGCGATTGGATCGCCAATGACCACATCCACTCTGCCGACATTTTGCGCAGCACACCCGAAGAGTTGGGGCTCACCGGCGACTTCGCTTTGGTGGGGAACTTCCCGTATAACATCAGCAGTCAAATTTTATTCAAGCTTCTTGAATGGCGGGGCCGCGTGCCCGAATGCGTCGGCATGTTCCAGAAAGAAGTCGCCGAGCGCGTGTGCGCTTCTCATGGCTCTAAAGTCTACGGCATTCTATCGGTGCTGCTTCAGAACTACTACCGGTGTGACTACGAATTCACCGTGGGGCCCGATGCGTTCATCCCTCCCCCAAAAGTCCAATCGGGAGTGATTCGACTCACACGTACCCCTGAAAACGACCCGGATGTTGACCATGACGTTCTGCGAAAGGTGGTCAAGGCCGGTTTTGGTCAGCGCAGAAAGACATTGAGAAATGCACTTCGGGCTGGCGGATTCGACGGAGACTCCATCCCCCAGCAATGGCTGGGGCAAAGGGCAGAACAATTGTCCCCCACCGAGTTTGTTGAGCTCGCCAAACAAGTGAGACCGGCCACCTGACCCATTTGGATTGAGCAAAGAAATTGGGCCTGTTCATGCCATGACCGTTTACCCAGCCTCTCTTCATCCAACATGCATGAATGGGGGTTTTGGAGGCCCGCAGTGTTCCTACAAGGGAATCAGTTGAAGACTTCGCAGCCGGCGCAAGAAAGCGGCGGCCCCCTTCGTATCTTCGAACGAAGCTCTCTGCAATGATCGGAGCGAACACGCTACAAGAATTCGTTGTGGCGCGTCAAGCGGAATTCGCTGGCGCCACAGGTGACCTTTCACGGCTGCTGACCGACATCGGGACAGCGGCCAAGATGGTCAACCGGCACGTGAACAGTGCCGGGCTTTCGGGGATACTCGGAACCCACCAAGAAAACGGCCAAGGCAGCCAAAACGTCCAAGGAGAGACCCAACAAAAGTTGGATGTCTATGCCGATGATACGTTCAACCGCGTTTTGGGCTCCTGCCTGAAGGTGGGTGGCATTGTTTCCGAAGAACAGCCGAGCATCATTCATGTGGACCATTCCGGGCGAGGCGAAGGCAGGGGCTATGGCAAATACGTGGTCTGCATAGACCCCTTAGATGGGTCATCCAATGTCGATGTGAACATCAGTGTTGGCACCATCTTCGGCATTCATCGGCGCAAGTCTCCGTTGACCCAACCCGCTGAAGCCACGGACTTTCTTCAACCAGCCAAAGACCTGGTCGCTGCGGGATATGTGCTTTACGGCAGCTCCACCATGTTGGTGTATTCGACCGGTTGCGGGGTGAATGGGTTCACTTTTGACCCCTCCATTGGAGAGTTCTTCCTGTCCCATCCCGACATGAAGTACCCCGAAGCGTCTACAGTGTACAGCATCAACGACGCCAACCTCGATACCGCCGTTCCAGGGGTCAAGCCATACGTAAAAGATTGCCGGAGTCGGGGCCTCACAGCCCGGTACACCGGGGCACTGGTCGCCGACTTTCATCGCAACCTGATTCAAGGGGGCATCTATATGTATCCCGGAAGCACGGACAAACCCGAAGGAAAACTGCGGATGTTGTACGAGGCCCAACCGCTTGCTTTTCTGGCCAATCAAGCCGGAGGAAGCACCAGGTGCCACCTCCACGACCTTCTTCATGTCACCCCAACATCGCTGCATCAGCGCACGCCCCTCTTCACGGGACATGCCGAAGAGGTCCAAAATCTGGTCCAAGCCATGGATGCTCAAACGCTCCACGTTTAAATCCCACGTTGCACCACACAGGATATGCGGGCTGCACTTCGTAGGCTTGTGCTGCGCAAACCTGACCCATGCTCAACCGCATTTTCTTCGCCATTTCTCTTTTGTCGAGTGCTTCCCTCGGTGTGGCCCAAGACACGACTGTGACCCCTGAAGCTGTCATTCAGTCGGGGTTTTCTGACTCCCCACAAACCCTGCCCCGAAACCTTGTCACATTGGGGACAGAAGACATTCAAGGGGCAGCCCAACCCTCTTTGGATGGGGTCCTAGAGAACATCCCCGGTGTTGACGCGCGACAACGCGGTCCATGGGGTGCACAAACCGACCTGTCCATCCGAGGCGGCACTTTTGAGCAAGTTGCACTTTGGGTGGATGGCGTCCGTTGGAGCGCGCCGCACACCGGCCACCACCTGCTGAACCTGCCCATCGATCCCGAAGACATTCAACAAATCAGGGTCATTCGTGGTGGAGGCGGTTCACTGGGCAGTGGAGGCATGACCGGCGGCATCATGCTCCATGCTGGACCTGGCTTCGAAAATGGAACAAGGGTTTCTGCGGAAGGAGGTTCATACGGTTGGAGCCGCATTCGCGCCAGTCATGATTGGGGAAGCAGTCAAGTGCGCCATCGAATCAGTGCCAGCCAATCTTCCACCGATGGGTTTAAAAACAACACCGATTTGACAATGTCTCGGGTGCGTTACTCAGGACGCGCGAGCACGGACTTCGGCCTTTGGAATTGGAGCCTGGGCCATTTGTCTTCTGCATTTGGTGCTCAAGACTTCTACACCGCCAACTTCCCCGAACAGTTTGAACAGGTGAAACTGTGGCAAGGCCAATTGACCTGGACACACTCCGCCGGAGATTGGACATGGGAAGGCAGCGTTCACCACAGAAACCACCAAGACCGGTTTGAACTGTTTCGCGAGGGCGAAGGGTTTTATGCGGCGGATACTTCGGGACAACTTGTATCGGCCAACGGACCGGCACCCTCGTGGTACCAAGGCGCCAACCTTCATCGGTCCTCCACAACTGGGGCCAGAGGGCTTGCCCGCTTTGTCTCCTCTGCTGGTGAAAGCCTGATGTCTTTTGATGTTCGAAGGGAGGGAGTCGTGAGCAACCGTTTGGGCACGGAAGAGTACGGAAAGAGCGGAGACAGCCCTTACACCTTGGGCGACCAAAGGATCAACCTGGATGTGTCTGCTGGTCATCTCTTCCAATGGAAAAGGCTGACTCTGCGTGGGCTGGCTGCATGGAACCTGAATTCCGCTGCCGACCAACCCCGTTTCGTCCCCGAAGCCTCGATGTCCTTGCGAATCGATGACTCCGGTCGGGCAGTCGCCTTTGCTTCGGCCCGGCGTTCGGTGCGAATGCCTTCCTTCACCGACCTCTACTATACTGTTGGCGGCGCCCAAGGAAGTCAGGATTTGCTGCCCGAACAGGCCGACCACTTGGAATTGGGATACCGCTTGAGCACCGACCTCGCATCTGGGCATCGCCTGATGCTCTCGCAACACATCTTCCACCGTTGGGGCAGCAACCTCATCGACTGGGTAAGGTTCAACGGCTCTGCCATCACGGAAGCCACCAACCTTCGAGAGGTTCATTTTTCGGGTCAGGAATTGTCCTTGTCCGCCAGGGCCACCAACGATGACCAACGCATGCGCCACATGACCATCGGGCTCACATTCGTGAACGCAGATGAGACCAGCGGAGGGTTCGAAAGCAATTATGTTTTGGACGTGCTCAACACCAAGGTAGACGCCCTGCTCAGGTATCGCATCGCACGCACTTGCGATGTGGACCTTCGATGGAGCGCTCAAGATCGTAACGGTGGCTACTTCGATCCGGTGCTCAATGAAGAAGTGGAGTTTGAACCCGTTCAATGGCTGGGAGCCACCGTTCGTTGGTCTCCGACGTCTTTGCCCGTGGCCCTTCACCTGCGTGTGGACAATGCCCTTGACGTTCAGTTTGTGGACATTGGCAATGTGGACCAACCAGGACGATGGGTCCGCGCTGGACTCACCTGGTCCCCCAAAAAAGAAGACTGAAAATCAGTCCTGAGGCGATTCAGACTGGGCCCGCACCGGCGCTTTGGTGCCGCTGAGCTTCCTCAAAATCGCCATGGCCGCATCGAGGTCGGCCACAGGCTCAACCCGCAACCGCAACGCCCCATTGCGCTGGTACATCTGCACCCCTTTTAAGTTGGCCTGCAGGTAATCCAACACGCGTTGAAAACGCACGCCCTTGTAGTAATCGCTTCCCTCTTCGTCGTGGAAGACCCCAATCAGCTTGCCCCCCTTGAGCACCAATTTCCCAAAGCCCACCACCTGCGCCATCCAACGCAGCCGGATGGTTTCCAGCAAGTCTGCAGCCTCCTCGGGCAGGGGTCCAAAACGATCAATGAGGCGCGACTCGTAGGCCTGCAACCCCTCTTCATCCTCCATCTCATCCAGCTCTCGGTACAACGCAATGCGCTCTGCAATGTCGGAGATGTAGTGGTCGGGAAGCATGAGTGCGAGGTCCGTTTCGAGCACGGTCTCTTCGACGTAATGCTCTCTCGAGTCCGCCTCTTCCTTGGCCAACTCCGCAAACTCTTCGTCTTTGAGCTCCCGGATCGCCTCGCTCAAAATCTTCTGATACATCTCAAAACCGATGTCGGTGATGAATCCACTTTGCTCACCGCCCAATAGGTTTCCAGCCCCTCGGATGTCCAAATCGCGCATGGCGATGTTCATGCCACTGCCCAATTCACTGAACTGCTCCATCGCTTGGAGCCGCTTTCTCGACTCAGTGGGCAACGCATGCAAAGGCGGAGCCAACAGGAAGCAAAAGGCCCGCTTGTTGGATCGCCCAACACGGCCTCGCAATTGGTGCAGGTCACTCAACCCGAAAGTGTGCGCCTCGTTGATGAAAATGGTGTTGGCGTTGGAGATGTCGATTCCACTTTCAATGATGGTGGTGGCCACCAACACGTCATAGGCCCCGTCAATGAAGTCCGACATGACCCGTTCGAGTTGTTCACCATCCATTTGACCGTGCCCAATCCCCACGCGGGCATCCGGAACCAAACGATTGATCATCCCGGCCACATCCCGGATGTTGGCCACACGGTTGTGCACGAAATAAGCTTGGCCTCCCCTCGACAGCTCGTAAGCAATGGCATCGCGTATCAATTCTTCGTTGAATGAACCCACCTCCGTCTCTACTGGGTAGCGGTTGGGTGGCGGCGTGGAGATGATGCTCAAGTCACGTGCCCCCATCAATGAAAATTGCAGGGTGCGCGGAATTGGGGTGGCCGTCAAGGTCAGGGTGTCCACAGTGGCGCGCAAAGTCTTGAGCTTGTCTTTCACACCCACGCCGAATTTTTGCTCTTCGTCAATGATGAGCAAACCCAAATCTTTCCACTTGATCCTCTTGCCCACGATGGCATGCGTGCCAATCAAGATGTCCACTTTGCCCGCCTCAAGCGCCTTGACCGTTTCGGTCATTTTCTTGCCTGTCTTGAACCGGTTCACATAATCGACAGTCACTGGAAACTCTTTCAGTCGCCTGGAGAAACTCCGAAAGTGCTGCATGGACAAAATGGTGGTCGGCACCAGCACCGCCACTTGCTTTCCGTCTGTGGCCGCTTTGAACGCTGCGCGTATCGCGATCTCTGTTTTGCCAAAGCCCACATCACCACACACGAGCCGGTCCATGGGAACCTCCTTCTCCATGTCCTCCTTCACCGCTTCAGTAGAGGTCAACTGATCCGGGGTGTCCTGGTACATGAAGCTGGCCTCAAGCTCTGTCTGCAAATAGGTGTCTGGGGTGTAGGCAAAGCCCCGAGAAGCCCTGCGCTTGGCATACAACTGAAGGAGGTCGTACGCAATCTCCTTGACCCGCTTTTTGGTTTTGCTTTTGGTGGTTGCCCAAGTGGAGGAACCCAACTTGTGCACCTTCGGAGGCATCCCCTCTTTGCCCGTGTATTTGGAGATGCGATGCAAAGAGTGCACGCTCACATACAAGATGTCTCCCCCCTTGTACTTCAGGCGAATCGCTTCCTGCTCTTTGCCGCCAACGTCCACCTTTTGCAAGCCGCTGAACTCTCCAATGCCATGGTCGATGTGCACCACAAAGTCCCCTGGCTCCAGGCTCATCAATTCTTTAATCGTGAGGGCCTGTTTGTTCTTTTTGAATCCGTCTTTGAGCCGGAAGCGGTGATAGCGCTCAAAAATCTGGTGATCAGTGTACACCGCCAACTTGAGCCCTTGGTCCACAAACCCTTCACTGAGTTCTGAAGGGATGGGCTGGTACTTCACCTCATCTCCTCGGTCGGCAAAAATGTCGTGAAGCCGCTCCAATTGTGTGCCTTGACCAGCCACCACAAACGTGGCGAATCCATCTTGATGTCTGTGCTTCAAATGCTCGGCGAGCAAGTCAAAGTTCTTGTTGAAACCGGGCTGATCCTTCTGTCCAAACTCCACCGTGACCCGGTCTGTGAACCCCGCGCTTCCGCCGAGCTCCACCACCCGATGCACATCCAATCTGCGTTCAAAACGAAGTCCGGTGGTGTAAATCTCTCCCGGTCGCAGGGCTTGGGTTTGACCTGTTCTTCGCTCATAAAACGACTCGGCCTTTTCCACCTCTTTGTCGAGCTGGTCCAACACCCCCTTCACATCCCATGCCCACACACAACAATCTTCCCCAAGGAATTCCAAGAAAGGCTCGCGCGCCTCGCGAACCAGCTGATCCTGCACATCCGGAACGATGACCGCACGGTCCATTTTGCCCACGCTGAGCTGGTCCGAGGGATCAAACTTTCGAATGCCGTCCACCTCGTCACCAAAGAGCTCGATCCGATAAGGGTGGTCAAACGCGAAACTGAAAATGTCGATGATGCCGCCACGAATGGCATACTCGCCCGGCTCGTAGACATACTCCACCTTTTCGAATCCATAATCGATGAGCAGTTCATCCAAGAAGTCCTGTGAAATCCGGTCCCCCCTTTGGATGGTGTAGGTGTTCTTGGTGAGCTCTTTGCGGGTGGTCACCTGTTCGGCCACGGCTTCAGGAAAACTCACCACACAAACCTTGCCCCGGAGGGCACCCAGTTTGCTCATCACCTCGGCCCGCATGGCAATGTTGGCGTTGTCTGCCCCTTCCTCTTGGTAGGGAATTCGCGCGCTTCGGGGATAGAACAGAATCTGATGGCCACCCTCTCCAAGCAAGGTCTCCAGGTCGTTCATGAAGTAAGCCGCGCGCTCTTTGTCCTCCAACAAAAACAGGTGGTCACCCCCTTGTCGCTTCACCACCTGCGCAGCCAAGAAAGCCCGGGCTGAACCAATCAATCCTCGGGCCTCCACCTTGGCTTTTGGCAATGCCAATGCCTCCACAACGCGGCCGGTTCTGGCGTCGTGGTCATAGAAAGCAAGAAGGTCTTGAACATTCATGGGCGCGCGAAGATAACCGCCGTCACAGCCGACTGTTCAGCTTGGTTCTCGTTGACGAACTTCGCGTCATGAATGGATGGCCTGTGCACACCTTCCAAACTTGGGAAGATTTCCTAGAAGGACAAGTGCTTTTGATCGACAAGCCCTTGGAGTGGACCTCGTTTGACGTGGTGAACAAAGTCCGCCATTTGATCCGCCATGGAGGCAGGTTCAAAAAAATCAAAGTGGGCCATGCTGGCACCCTCGACCCGCTGGCAACGGGGGTCTTGGTTCTCTGCACGGGCCGCATGACCAAGCGAATCAACGAACTCACGGCTGAAGACAAGACCTACGACGGTCACATGACATTCGGGGCCACCACAGACAGCCACGATCGAGAATGCGAAGTGAAGCCCCAGGGCGACCCCTCTGCTCTGACCCTCTCGGACCTGGAATCCGCAGCTCAAGAATTGACCGGCACCATTTCACAAATGCCGCCGATGTACAGCGCCAAAAAAGTGGGGGGTCAAACCGCATACAAGGCAGCCCGAAAAGGCAAAGAAATTGCCCTTCAACCTGTCGATGTGACGGTGCAAGGGTTCAAAATTTGCGGCTGGAACAGCCCACAAATGGAGTTTGACATTCGATGCTCCAAGGGCACTTACATCCGTGCCTTGGCCAGGGATATGGGTGAAAAAACCTCGGTTGGGGCTTACCTGTCGGCCCTGAGACGCACGGCCAGTGGGGATTTCCCGCTGTCGGACTGCCTTTCTATCGACGCCTTCACTGAACGGCTTCAAACCTTGCCCGCCCCGATTCCCAAGGCCGATTGAGTCCCGTTGAGCCCCAGATTCGAAGGACCCTTGAACCCCGTCGAGCCATTGCCTAACTTCGCCCGCCCCTGAAACCCCCTTCGAGATGAGTGTAGAGCGGATGAAACTCAGCCAATTCAAGTTCGATGTCCCCCAGGACCTCGTGGCGCAATACCCGCTCGTCAATCGGGACGAGAGCCGCATGATGGTGGTTCATCGAGAGACCGGTGAAATCGAGCACAAACAATTCAGCGACATCATCGACTACTTCGACGAAGGAGACGTGATGGTCATGAACGACACCAAGGTCTTTCCTGCCCGCATGTACGGCAACAAGGAAAAAACGGGAGCGGTCATTGAGGTGTTTTTGCTTCGCGAACTCAACCGTGAATCCCTGCTTTGGGACGTGTTGGTGGATCCCGCGAGAAAGATTCGAATCGGCAACAAGTTGTACTTCGGCGAAGACGAAGATTTGGTGGCCGAGGTCATCGACAACACCACCAGCCGAGGGCGCACACTGAGGTTCTTGTTTGACGGGACCAATGAAGAGTTTCGCCAGAAGGTGTTCTCCTTGGGAGAAACCCCTCTCCCCAAGTACATCGACCGGCCCGTTGAGCCGGAAGATGCCGAGCGCTTCCAGACCATTTACGCCAATAAAGAAGGCGCCGTTGCGGTTCCAACTGCAGGTCTGCACATGAGCAAGCAGCTCATGAAGCGTTTCGAAATCAAAGGAATCGACACGGCATTCCTGACACTCCACATTGGCTTGGGCACTTTCCGTGAAGTCGAAGTGGAAGACCTGACCAAGCACAAGGTGGATTCCGAGCAACTCATCATCCCCAAGGATTGTGTAGATGTGGTGAACCGCAGCATCACCAATGGAGGCAAAGTGATTGCCGTTGGAACTTCTGTGGTTCGCGCCATGGAGTCCACGCACAGCACCATGCGCCAGTTGAAGACCTATGATGGTTGGACCTCGCGCTTCATCTTCCCTCCATACAAGTTCAAGTTGGCGGACGCCCTGGTGACCAACTTCCACACGCCGCAATCCACCCTGTTGATGCTGACCTCTGCATTTGGCGGATACGACCTCATCATGGAGGCCTATCAGACGGCCATCAAGGAGAAGTACAGAATGCATGCCTACGGCGACGCATTGCTGGTCATCTGATGAACGGATTCGCATTCCGAACGGGAATGCCAAACGAAAAAAGCCGCCCCAATTGGGACGGCTTTTTCGTTGAATGGGGTTTTGATTCTGAAATCAGCTCACCCGCTTGATGGAACAACCAATGGCCTTGGTTGTGGCAGGCTTGATCTTCTTTCCACTGACCAATCTCGTGATGGCGTCCTCTACATAACGCTCAGTGACCTCATCGGCAGAGTTCACGTTGTCGTCAATCGCTCCTCGGTAGACCAAGCGAAACTCTGAATCAAACAAGTAAACATGCGGTGTCGAACGTGCACCAAAGGCATCGGCCAACTTGTGATTTTGATCCACCACGTAAGGCATGACATAGCCCGACTCTACGGCATGAATCTTCATCTGCTCCAGGCTGTCATCTCCTTTCCGCTTGGCTTCGTTGGAGTTCACCAAGACAGTGGATACACCCTGTTCGCGGGCCATGGATGACAAAGGGTTGTAGCGGCCCTCCCAGCCATCGCTCTTGCCCTCTCTGCCCACCACAAATGGACAAGTATTGCAACTGAAAATCACAAGGACTCCGTTTTCTCCTGCCAAATCAACAAGGCTCCATTCTTGGCCATCGATGTTGGTCATTTTCATGTTCGCAGAAGGGGCCTTGTCTCCAATGGCCAATTCATTAAAGTCACCACTCTGGGCAGACATGCCCATGATTAGGCCAGTAAAAAGAACAGCTGCAATTGCGTTACGCATCATGATTCTATGTGTTTGTGTGTTAAAAGTAAATCCCAGATCCTTCGAGATGTTCCCAAGAAAACCCATCAAAGCGGCAAGTTGCCGTGTTTGCGCCTTGGCCGACGCACCGTTTTGTTTTCGAGCATGCCAAAGCCTTTGATCAATCTTTCTCGGGTAGCGGAGGGTTCGATGACCTCGTCTACATAGCCCCTCGCAGCAGCGCGATAGGGGTGGGCAAACAAGTTGGCATACTCCGCCTCCTTTTCTGCCAGCTTGGCTGCCGGGTCGTCTGATCCAGCGATCTCCCTGCGGAAAATGATCTCTGCCGCACCCTTGGCGCCCATGACCGCAATCTCTGAGGTGGGCCAAGCAAAATTCAAGTCCGCACCAATGTGCTTGGAGTTCATGACGTCGTATGCGCCCCCATAAGCCTTGCGGGTGATCACGGTGATTCTTGGCACTGTGGCCTCGCTGAACGCATAAAGCAACTTGGCTCCGTTGGTGATGATGCCATTCCACTCCTGATCGGTTCCCGGCAGGAATCCAGGCACATCCTCCAACACAAGCAAAGGCACATTGAACGCATCGCAAGTGCGCACAAATCGCGCCGCTTTGGTGGAGGCTCCGATGTCCAAAACTCCGGCAAGAACAGCTGGCTGGTTGGCAACCACACCTATGGAACGTCCCGCCAAACGGGCATAGCCGACCACAATGTTGGCCGCATAATCAGGTTGAATTTCAAGGAACTCACCGTCGTCCACAAGCTCCTTCACCACATCGCCGCATGTCGTAAGGCTGCTGGGCGTTCTCAGGAATCAGGCCGTTCAACTTTGGACGCGTCTCCTCCCCACCTGCATATGGCAGGTTGGCCGGCGTTTCCTCGCAATTCTGTGGCAAATAAGAGAGCAACTCCTTGATGCGGTCCAAAGCGGCCACTTCATGTGGGGCCGTCAAATGCGCCACGCCACTTTTCGTGGCATGCGTCCTGGCTCCGCCCAGGTCCTCTGCAGTGACCTCTTCATGGGTGACCGTTTTGACCACATTGGGGCCCGTCACAAACATGTAACTGGTGCCTTCCGTCATGAGGATAAAGTCCGTCAATGCGGGGCTGTACACAGCTCCTCCAGCACAAGGCCCAAGTATCGCGCTGATTTGGGGAACCACCCCACTCGCTTGCACATTGCGGTGAAAGATGTCGGCGTATCCACCGAGACTGACCACGCCTTCTTGAATCCGTGCGCCACCAGAATCGTTCAGGCCAATGACCGGTGCCCCGTTGTCCAAGGCCAGGTCCATGATGCGACAAATTTTCTCCGCATGGGCCTCGGCGAGCGAGCCTCCCAAAACAGTGAAGTCTTGACTAAAGACGTAAACGAGGCGTCCATCAACTGGTGCCATATCCGGTCACCACGCCGTCGCCCAGGAACTGCTGCTTGTCGAGACCAAACAAGTTGGACCGGTGGGTCACCAGCATGCCCAACTCTTCAAAACTGCCTTCGTCGAGCAGCAAGGCCACACGCTCCCGCGCCGTCAGTTTGCCCTTTCCGTGCTGGGCTTCAATGCGCTTTCTCACCTCCCGCCAAGTCGGGCTTCGGCCTTCATCGCCTCGAGGCGCGACATGGGATCTTGCGCTTGTTCATGCCATGTCCCGAAACTACAGCGCAACACCCACGCCTCACTCGTTGAAGACAACCCAACCTTGCCAGCGTCCAGCTGGACGTCGTGCTTCTTACCTTTGCCGGGCGTTTCCGGCACCTCCGGTCGCACACCATCGACATGCTCCGATCCAACACCTGCGGCGAGCTCCGCCCCGAACACATCGGCCAAACCGTCACTTTGAGCGGCTGGGTTCAACGCGCCCGCAACCTGGGCGGCCTCACTTTCGTCGATCTGCGCGACCGCTACGGCATCACGCAACTTGCCTTCAACATGGACACCAACTCGGACTTGTGCGGCCAAGCCCGCAAGCTGGGAAGGGAGTTTGTGATCCAAGCCGTCGGCACGGTCTGTGAGCGTGAGTCCAAAAACATGCAGATTCCAACCGGTGAAATCGAAATCGAAGTTTCGGCACTCACCATTCTGAATGCGGCTGACACCCCTCCATTCACCATCGAGGACGACACCGACGGAGGAGACGACTTGAGGATGCAATACCGCTACCTCGATCTGCGCCGCGGACCGGTCCAGCGCAATCTGTTGCTCCGCCATCGCATCAACATCGAGACCCGGAAGTACCTCGACAGCATCGATTTCATCGACGTAGAAACGCCCGTTCTCATCAAGTCCACGCCAGAAGGCGCCCGTGACTTTGTGGTGCCCAGCCGCATGAACCCCGGCCAGTTCTACGCCTTGCCTCAAAGCCCGCAGACCTTTAAGCAACTGCTCATGGTCAGCGGCATCGACAAGTACTACCAAATCGTCAAGTGCTTCCGGGACGAGGACCTGCGCGCCGACCGCCAGCCTGAGTTCACCCAGGTGGACTGCGAGATGAGCTTTGTGGAGCAAGAAGACATCCTCAACACCTTCGAGGGCTTGGTCCGCCACCTGTTCCAAACGGTGCTCGACCGCGAGATTGGGGACTTCCCGCGCATGACCTACGACGACGCCATGGAGAAGTACGGCATCGACAAGCCGGACATCCGCTTCGGGATGGAGTTCCAAGACATGGCGCCTGTGACCCAAAATCAAGGCTTCAATGTGTTTGACAGCGCCGAAGCCGTGCTGGGCATCGTGGTGCCCGGCGCTGCCAGCTTCACGCGCAAACAGCTCGACGGCCTCACCGATTGGGTGAAGCGCCCGCAAATCGGCGCCCGCGGACTCGTGTACTGCAAGGTCAACGACGACGGCACCTTCAAGTCCAGCGTCGACAAGTTCTACGACCAAGACGCCCTCGCCAAGTGGGCCGCCCACACCGGAGCCAAGCCCGGCGACCTGATGCTCGTTCTCTGCGGCGGCCTCGATGCCACCCGCAAACAACTCGCCGAGCTTCGCCTGCACATGGGCTCAGAGATGGGCCTGCGCGACCCGTTCGACTTCAAGCCCTTGTGGGTGGTGGACTTCCCCCTCTCGAATGGGACGAAGACACCGAGCGCTACCACGCGATGCACCACCCGTTCACCTCGCCCAAGCCCGAACACATGGACCTATCGATTCCGATCCAGGGGCTGTCGCGCCAACGCTTACGACATGGTCATCAACGGCGTGGAGATTGGAGGTGGCTCCATCCGTATCCACGACAAGGACGTCCAAGCGCGCATGTTCGACCTGCTCGGGTTCTCTCCCGAAGAGGCAGAAGCTCAGTTCGGCTTCTTGATGAATGCCTTCCGCTATGGTGCTCCTCCCCACGGCGGACTGGCCCTCGGTTTGACCGCCTGTGCTCCATGCTCGGCGGCGTCAACACCATCCGCGACTTCATCGCCTTCCCTAAAAACAACCAAGGTCGCGACGTCATGATCGATGCTCCAAGCCCCATTCATGGCGATCAGTACGACGAGCTTTTCTTGGCTTCTACAGCCCCCAACAAAGAATAACTTTGCACCATGTATCCCGCTGAGATTGTCAACCCCATGAAAGCCGAGCTCGTCGAAGCTGGCTTCTCTGAACTTCTGGATTCCGCTGCCGTTGATGCCGCCCTCGCTGAGGAAGGCACGTCCGTGGTGGTCCTCAACAGTGTCTGTGGCTGTGCCGCCGGCTCCATGCGCCCCGGCGTGAAGGCTTCCCTTGAGAATGCCAAACTCCCCAGCAAACTGCTCACCGCCTTTGCTGGCTTTGACGTAGAAGCTGTGGAGCGCGTCCGCAAGCACACCCTGCCCTATCCACCGAGCAGCCCCGCTGTGGCCCTCTTCAAAGACGGCAAGCTGGTCCACATGGTGGAGCGCCATCACATCGAAGGCCGCACCGCCGAGATGCTCGCCGAGCACCTCAAGGCCGCCTACGACGAGTTCTGCTGATCAGCAGACCTCATCCCAACATCAAAAAACCCGGCCTTTTCAGGACCGGGTTTTTTGTTGGGACCTGGCTCTCAGCAAACGGTCGTTCAGTCCGTTCCGTCCGGCATCATCCGGCGAATCCATGTTGAACAATGGATTGGCGCTGTTTCCCACATAAACTCCAGGCTGTTGCTTCCTGGCGCAGAATTCCCGATGCCCACATCATCCGGCAGGGCCATAGAAGCCTTCGGCTCGCCCGCCGTAGTATGTTGCCGTATCCCGCGGCTCCAACACGAGGCCACTCTCCCCCGAGAATCGTGGAATACGAGTCTGCCACATTCACGTTGTCCACCGTCCGCCCACGATGGTCTTTCCCTGGGACGAGTAGTTGCTCGGAGAGTTCAAACCTCCTGACAATGTGTTTGAAGCTCCCCCGAAAATGGCTCCGCAGTAGTCACTGGCATTGTTGAATCGCCCTCCAAATACTGCAGCGAACTGACCATTGCCCACCTCATCCGGTGAAGTTTGATTCCCCTGTCCTCCTACCAAAACGCTCTTGTACCCACTGGTCACGTTGTTGCCGCCTCCCGCCAAAACGGATATTCCACCCATGGCAACATTGTCTCTGCCACCCAACACAATGTCAGCGGTTCCATCAGCTTGATTGTCTTGCCCCCCAATGGCCAAGGTCACTGAGCCCTTGGCTTCGTTTCCAACACCACCAATGGCGACCACCTTGTTGCCGGAAGCCGTATTCTGATCGCCGCCAAACACTGCGCTCCGCACGCCGCTGACCACATTGTTGGACCCGGCGATGACGGCCGATTCATCATTCAGCACAGAGTTGCGCAAACCATGCGCAATGCCACTGAACGAACTGTATTGGTTCAATCGCCCCATCACCAGGTTGTGGGAGCCTCCGCGTTCGGTCGTGAGAGAGTCAGATTCATTGTACCCGACAATGAAATTGCCCAGTCCATTCACCGCGGATGTGGAGCCGGTACCGTTGACCACCTGAAGGTTCACCCCTGAAATCAGGAGTGTCTGGTCATCCTGAACGCTCACATGGTCTGACAAACCTGGCACGACGGCCGACTGCAAGGCCTCCACCTGACCCTGCAATTCGATGATCTGGGCCATCATCATGAGGAACGCATTCTCGAGGGTCAGGGTATCAATCATGATGCCCTCCGCCTCGAAGTCCTGCGTGAACAGGGTCAGCACGGGCAGAAGGTCATTGATGCCGATGTTCCCGGTATTGTCGTAATCGGGATTGTAGGGGTAATCAATTTCGAGGGTCTGTGACGACGATGCCGTGTGCACGGAAATCAAGACCACAAGCAGAAAATATCTCATCCTTTAAAGGTCACAAGCAAACGACAAATTCAAGTAGTGTATCAAATCCAATTTGTATCTGTGCACCTTCAATCTCCTTGTATTTTTGAGCCATGGCACGAATTCTGACCGGCATCCAAAGCACGGGCACACCCCACCTCGGGAACGTGCTCGGCGCCATCCGCCCCGCCATTCGCGCTGGCGCAGGACTCCGCGTGACGAGTCGTTTCTCTTCATCGCCGACCTCCACAGCCTGACCCAAATCAAGGACGGCGCCGAACTCCGGGCCAACACCTATCGCTGTGGCCGCCGCTTGGCTCGCCTGTGGACTCGACACCGACAAGACGGTCTTCTACCGCCAAAGCGACGTGCCCCAGTGCACCGAGCTCGCCTGGTACCTCAGCTGCTTCTTCCCCTACAGCCGCATGGCTTTGGCCCACAGTTTCAAGGACAAAGCAGACCGCCTCGAAGACGTCAATGCCGGCCTCTTTAGCTACCCCATGCTCATGGCCGCCGACATCCTGGCCTATGACGCCAACGAAGTGCCCGTGGGCAAGGACCAATTGCAGCACCTCGAAATGGCGCGCGATGTAGCGGGGCGCATCAACCACAAAGTGGGCCGTGAGGTGTTGATTGAACCCGAGGCGCGGACCAACGAAAACACCATGTACGTGCCCGGCACGGACGGCGCCAAGATGTCCAAATCAAAAGGCAACATCATCGACCCTTTTGCCGACGAAAAGGCACTAAAGAAGACGATCAACAAGCAAATCGTCACCGACGCCACCCCTTTGGAAGACCCGAAGGATCCAGACGGCGCTGTGGCTTATGACAGCTCTATCAAACTGGTGGCATCGCCTTCGACGCCGCAGACATGGCGGCCAAAGTTGCGGGCTGGCGGCTACGGCTGGGGCCACGCCAAAAAGGACCTCTTGGAGGCCTTGGTCGACGGGTTTGCCCAAGAGCGCGACACGTTTAACCGGTACATGGCCGACCTCCCCGCTCTCGATGCCGAACTGGCCAAAGGCGCGGAAAAAGCACGGGCTGTGGCGCGGCACCACGATCGGCCGCCTGCGCGAGGCGCTCGGTTACTGAGTGCTGCCCCTTGCGGGCACAACCCTCAATAGAGCAAGTGCTGCTTGGATTTGTTGCGCCACCCTGCGCGGCTTTCGTAGTCCACGAAAAAGACCTTCAGGTCCGCCCTGCTCTCATACTCCACGAAGAAAGACCTTCTTGTCGGCGCGGCTCTCGTACTCCACAAAGTGCCACCGGCCTTCATTGCCATCGGCACGGCTCTCATACTCCTCCTTGAAGACCAACAAGTCGGCCCGGCTTTCGTAGTCCACCACGAAGACCTTGACGTCCGCCCGGCTTTCGTAGTCCACGGAAAAGATTTTTTGGGCCGCTGTTTCAAGGGGTGCAAACCCCAGTGAAAACAACAGGAAAGCAGAGAGAAGACAGATACGCGCATGGCCCCAAGTTCGGCATTTTTGGCACGGGACTTGGAACGCAAGGGGTGAACGTCAAAACCCAAGCCCATGTTCCCACGCCCCCTCCTCACCCTCCTCGCAGTGGTGCTCGTCCTCCCCGCCGCCCAAGCAGCAGAAGACAACGAAAAGGAAGTCCGCCACGCCATAGACCACGTGACGGTATACCGACAAGGCGCCCAAATCAAGCGCACCGCCACCTCGGTCATCCCCAACGGGACGGCGACGCTCGTCTTTCCCGACCTGCCCACCTCCATCGATCCCAGCGAGGTGCGCATCACCGGCACAGGCGATTTCACCATCCTGTCCGTCACCCACCGGTACCATACCGACACCTTGAGCGGCGCCGAGAGTCAGGCGAAGCGCGAGCGGTTGCAAAAAGAGCGCAACGACCTGCACCACCTCATGCAGCAGGAACAACACTGGTACTCCATCCTCGACAAAGAAGAACAACTGCTCGCCTCTCACACGCAATACAGCGTAAAGGACAGCGGGGTGGACCTCGCCCGGTTGATGGAGGCCACCAAATTCATGCGCGCACGCCGCATCGAACTGCTGCAAGAGCGACAGGCCATCGACAAGCGCATTGGCGACATGCAGGCCGAACTCACCACACTCGATTTGGCCATGGGTGCCCTGCCACCGCTGCGCACAGAGACCCACCTCGAACTGCTCATCCACACCGAAGCCCAGGCCCAAACCAGCGGAGCCATCAGCTTTGGCTACTGGATGCAACAAGCAGGCTGGGATCCCGCCTACAACGCCCGCGTGGAGAGCGTAGCCAACCCGCTCAAGCTCGAAAGCATCGCCTTGGTCCACCAGCAAACCGGCGAAGCTTGGGAGCGTGTAGACCTGAGTGTCTCCACCGGTACGCCCAACCGCAACAGGTCGAAGCCCCACCTGACGCCCTGGTTCCTGCATGCCAACCACCAAGGGCAGCGCGGCGCGGCCGCCTCCACCGCAGCCGCAGCCAACAACTGGCTGAAGGCGCAGGCGTACAACCCCGCTGTGCGCCAGGTCCGCGGTCAGCTGTACGACGCCCAAGGCCAACCGCTGATTGGCGCCACCGTCAGCGTCTCCTGGTGGGCGGTCTGTGGTCACCGACATCAACGGCTTCTATATGATTGACGTGCCTCCGAACGCCCGCAACATCAGCTACCAGAGCATGGGCATGGTGGCCGAAAACATCGCCGTCTCCAACAGCGTGATGAACGTCGCCCTGGCACCCGCACTGGAAATGCTCGACGAGGTGTCCATTGCCTATTACGCGATGGCATCGCTCGGAAGATGAATCCGAGCGCGGCTCGCTCTTTGGAAGCCGCCGGGAGCGCGCTGCCAGAAGGCCGCACAGGCTTTTGATTATGCTTCGGTCACCGTCCAAAGCACCCCCACCCAGACGCGGTTCGACATCGCCGCCAAGTACTCCATCGCCTCGGACGGTGTGGTGCAATCGGTCCGCATCAAAGACATGGAAGTGCCCGCCGAATTCCTGTATCAAGCCACACCCAAACTGGATGCCCAAGCCTATCTGATGGCCCACATCATGGATTGGGAAGAACTCGACCTCATCAGCGGCCGCCTGCGCATCTACTTCGAAGACGACTTCGTGGGCGAAAGCACGCTCGGCCTGAACCTCGCCTCGGATACCCTGAGCCTGTCCCTGGGACCCGACCCTGCCATACAAGTGCGCCGGAAACTGAGGCAGCACGACAACAAGTCCAACGTCATCACAGGCAAACGCGAGCTCGCAGCGCGAATGGGAAATCACCGTCGACAACCGCAAGCAACAACCCATCCGCATCGTCATTGACGACCAACTCCCGCTGTCCAATGACGAAGATGTGGAGGTCAAAGCCGACAACCTTGGGCGGAGGCAAACTCGACAAAGACACGGGTCGCGTTGAGTGGGACATCACAGTCAATCCCGAGCGAACGCGAGAACATCCGATTCAAATACAGCGTCCAGGCGCCCAAGAGAAGTCCCCATCCACTTGGACAGCTGAAGGGGAAAAAGTCTGCGCTGGTCAGCATGGACCAAGGCGCATTTGCCTGCGATGGCAAGCCACAAAAAAGGCCCAGCATCTGCGCTGGGCCTTTTGTTGTTCTTGAGAATGCGCCACCGCTCATTGCCCCTTCGCTGCGCGTTGGGCGTCGTACTTGGCTTTGTACTTCTCGTAAAGTTGGATCTGCTTGTTGTCGAGCACCACATCGCGGCCTTGTACCCAAGCGTGCTCCACATCGTTGCCCATCATGTCCAGCGCATCTCCAGCGGAAATGAACAGTGTGGCATCCTTGCCGGGCTCCAATGAGCCGCACGTGTCGTCGATGCCCAGAATCTTGGCCGTGGACAGGGTCAAAGCGCGAACCGCCTGCTCATACTCCAGGCCATAGGCCACGGCCGTACCGGCATAAAAAGGCAGGTTCCGCGTGTTCATCTCTGGCATCCGGCCCTCCCCTTGCAAGACAGTACTCCACGCCCTCGTCTTCCAGAAGCTTGGGCAGTTTGTAAGGCAGGTCGATGTCGTCCTCTGCATACCGAGGGCACCGTGTGGGTGCGCTGCAACATCACGGCGATGTCCGTTTTCCCGCAACGGATCGGCCATCATCCAACTGTCGGCTCCGCCCACAAGGACCACCCGCTCCAAGTCCTCGGCCCGCTTAAAGCGAATGACTTCGGCAATTTGCTTGGCGTCGCCGGCGTGGACGAACAAGCGTGGTGGTTCCCGATGCATTGCGAGCGCCTTCCTTGAACAAGCCGCGCATGGCTTCCATGCGCAAGTCCGCTTTGGTTTGGCGAGCCTTGGGAGTAAGCCCGGGCCCGGTCAAAGAAGTCCCGAATCTCGTGCAGTTTCTGGTCGTATGTCTTGCGTTTGCGGAGCTGCGCGCGACCGTCCTCGAAATGCTTGTGGTGGGTCGATGGCCAATACAAGTGGATGCCATCGTCTGCCCGAATCACGGCATCCTCCCAGTTCCAGGCATCGAATTGCACAATGGAGCTTGAGCCACCGATGACGCCACCTCGGGGGGTGATTTGGCCCATCAGTACGCCGTTGGTCCGCACCGTTGGCGTGATGTCTGATGCCGTGTTGTAGGCAATCAAACTGCGGACGTTGGGCTTGAACGTACCCACCTCCTGATAATCGCGAGACGCCCGAACAGCGGCCACCTCCATCAAACCCAACGTGCTGTTGGGGGCAATGAAGCCGGGATAGATGTGCATGCCTTCGGCGTCCACCACCCGAGCATAGCGCTTGGGGTCAACATCGCCGGCCGTGCCCACAAAGTCGATGATGCCATCTTCAAATCCGATGGCGGCATTTTCGATGGCCTCGCCGGTTCCCAAGTGAGCCGTGCCTCCCAAAACGAGGATGCGCTCGGATTGTGGAGCACCAGGCGTCAAATTAGGCTGGGCCATCATCACGGTGGTGATGGAAAGGAGCGCAAAGAGAAATGGAGCTTTCATGGCTTCGAGGTTCAATGTAATTGTGCGGCTCATCGGTTCTCTTCGGTCATGGTGTCACAATGGTAATGGGGCGGAATCCGCTCCATCGGCTTTCGTTTGTCGGCGCCTGGAGCATCGAGCATGAGTTGAATCAAGCGGGCGCGCTCTGAGCGCATGGCGTCTCGCATGGCTTGGTCCTCATCGAGGTCAAACAAAAGGCGGCCGTCCACATACGTCTGCTCGCACTGGGCATAGACAGACAGCGGGTGGTCCGACCACATGACCATGTCGGCATCCTTGCCGGCTTCCAACGAACCCATGCGGTCGTCCAAGTGCAGCAAAATGGCGGGGTTCAACGTGACAAATTTGAGTGCTTCCTCCTCGGGAACCCCACCGTATTTGACCGCCTTGGCTGCCTCTTGATTCAAGCGACGTGCCATCTCACGGTCATCCGAATTGAACGCCGTAACCACCCCATTTTCCCAGAGCAACGCCCCGTTATAGGGGATGGCATCCTTCACCTCAAACTTGTAGGCCCACCAATCGCTAAAGCTCGAGCCTCCCGCACCGTGTTCGGCCATCTTGTCGGCCACTTTGTAGCCCTCCAAAATGTGGGTGAAGGTGTTCAACGTGAAGCCCATGGAGTCTGCCACATGCATGAGCATGTTGATCTCGTCTTGCCTGTAACTGTGGCACGTCACGAAACGCTCACTTTCCAAAATCTGAAGCAAGGTCTCCAACTCCAAGTCCCGGCGCGGGACTTTCGGGCCTTTGCCCTGGCGGATGAGCCGACGAGGCGTGTTCTTGACTGCAGTTCGATAGGCATCCCAACCTTCACCGTACTCGCGGGCCCGATGGAAATGGTCGTAATACACCTGCTCCACACCCATTCGCGTCTGCGGAAAGCGGACCGTCTGGCGGTCTCCCCAATTGGATTGCTTCACATTCTCGCCCAAGGCGAACTTGATGAAGGGATCCGCATCGGCAATCTGCATCTCCTCTGGGGTCATGCCCCACCTGAATTTGATGATGCCACTCTGGCCCCCAATGGGGTTGGCCGACCCGTGCAAAATCTGACCTGCAGTGACCCCACCAGCCAAGTGTCGATAGACATTCACGTCTTCGCTGTTGACCACCGTTCCGACGCTCACCTCAGCGCTCGAGGCCTGGGTGCCTTCATTGATGCCTCGGCTGGCCGCGATGTGTGTGTGCTCATCCAAAATACCGGGTGTCAAGTGCTTGCCTTTGGCATCGATCCGCACCAAATCAGGTGCATTCTTTCCAAAAACTGAGATGGGGTTCAGGTTTTGACCCACGGCCACGATTCGGCCTTGGTGGACCATGACTTCCCCGTTTTCGATTTTTCCTTCTGGACCGCAGGTCCAAACCGTTGCCCCCACAAAGTGCCAGCTGCCTTGCTCCGGACTTTGGGTGCGACCATATGCTGTGAATGGATACGTGATGGGGCCAGGGCCTTCTGGGCCTTGGGCACCGCCAACCTCTGGGGTCTCACCCGCTTCAGATGCTCCCTCTTGGCTTTCCTCGGCGCGTTCTTCTGCCAGCTCGGAAGACCCGGAATCCCCTTGGCGCAATGCCGCCCATTCGACCCAAGTTCCGTCGGGGCGCTCCCCCCGGCCTTCAATGATTCGGCTCCCTTCGTAGACATTGCCCACCAGGCGATATGCCCCGGCTTCTTCATCCAAAACCCTGAGAACCATGTCCCGGCCGTCCAAGGTGACCTTGGCCTTCCCCGACAACGAGTCCACATCTTCCTGGGCCGTGCCAGCCGGCCACCACTTTCCACTGGGGCCTTTGTCCCCAGTTTCCAATTCAAGGACAAGGTCCCGTCCGTCCAAATTCAAACTGTACCGCCCGGCCACATCGGCTTCTGGCTCTGTATCTACATCGTAGCGCTTGCCTTGGACATAGGTGGCCCTGAGCGCGGATCCCTTTTCAAAGACAGGACCATCGGTGACGATGAAGTTGGCTTCTAGGCCCACCGCGAGGCGTCCGACTCGGTCCTCCGCACCCACCAAACCGGCGGGCATTGTGGTCAATGCGGCCAACGCGTCCTTCTCAGAAAGCCCTTTGGACACCGCTTTGCGCAAATTGGCCAAGAACTCTCCCCCTTTGCTCACCCCGTGCATGGTCAAGGCCATGGGGATCCCCGCTTCGGACACCTTTCCTGGATTGTAAGGGGCCCACTCCCAATGCTTCATCTCCTCCAAAGAAACCAGACGTGCCAAATAGGGGTCGGAAACATCGATGGCCGAAGGGAAGTCGAGCGGGACAATGATTGCACCGCCTGTGGCCGCGACTTCGTCTAACCTGCGGTAGGTTTCTCCGCCGCCCAAAAAGGCATATTGCATGCCAAACTCATCCCCCAAGAGGTCCGCACGCAGAATGTCGAGCCAATTTTCGGCCGCGAAAAAATGGGGCGCATTCAAACCGCGATTGAACGCTTCCAATGAGAGGTTTCTCTCCTCTGGAGATTCGAATTGACCGTACCACTCTGCGTCGCAATAGGTTTGACGAAGCAACGCAATGCTGCCCATCAACGAACTGGGGTAGGATTGGGGCGAAGACCCCTTGGAAAAGCTGTGCCAAGCAGCGGCATTGGGAAGAAGGACCGCGTCGTGGGCATCTTCAGACAAAGCCACCAGCGTCGCAGAACCCCTCACAATTCCATCTTGACGGTGGGTCAAAACCGCACCAAAACCCGCATTTCGATACTGCTTGGCTTCCTTCTCGGAAGGCACAAAGACTTCGGCAGCGTTGTATTCCGGATGCAAAGCGCTGTTCCAGCCCATGGCCGCCTTGGTGTCTTCGCGGTCATAGTGAGGCTTTCCATCCCAACGGGCGCGTTCTCCGCGCTTCAGCCCCCAACCGGAGTAAACATCCACAAAAGCGGGGTACATGTGTTGGCCACTCAAGTCGTGGCGAATGGTAGGCTCTTGGGAAGAAAATCCGCCCACTCCAACGGCATCAATCCGACCTCGACGCACCACCAAGTGGGCGTTGTCAAGGACAGAGCCATCGGCCATGTGCAGGGACATCCCCTCGTAAACATGAAGCTCTGCCCGAGCGTCAGGTGTTCCGTTGACGGGAAAAGTAGATCCAGATTGTGCCGCAGCCGAGGCGACGAGCAAGGAGAAAACAGTGGCGAATGAAAAACGAAACATGGGTCGTGTCCAAATTGGAATCAGAGGTACCAAGATATCGGGAACTAAGCTTCAACACCCATGGACGGACATAGAGATAGAACGTCAAGCTGTTCGATATTCGCACCATGAGTCAACCCGTGAGCGTGTATGCTGAAATGACCCCGAATCCAGAGGTCATGAAATTCGTGGCCGACCGGCCCCTCATCGAGGGAACGGAGCAGGCTGAATTCACCGGAAAAGCTGAGTGTGCTGGGCATTCTTCGCTGGCCGAAGAGCTGTTCAACTTTCCTTTTGTGGTCGGAATTTTCATCAGCGGAAACTTCGTGTCCATCACCAAAGACGATACCCTGGGTTGGGAAATGATCGCCATGCAAATGCGCGAATACATCCAACAGTGGCTGTCGGAACACCCTGTTGCTGTAGAAAAGGTCCCCCCTGCAAAAGCGATATCGGATGCCTCGGCTGGGGCAGGCGCTCCGGACAACAGCGGCTCGGGAGCATCGGAATTGGTCGCCCTCAACGACAGTGACATTGTTCCCACCGAACACGACGAGGCCATCGCCGCCCTGTTGGAAGAGTTCGTCAGGCCCGCTGTCGAGGCCGACGGTGGCGCCATCGATTTTCGAGCCTTTGTGAACGGAACGGTTCATGTTCGCCTCAGGGGCGCATGTGCCGGTTGTCCCTCTTCCACAGCCACCCTGAAAGATGGCATCGAACGCTTGCTCACTTCCAAACTTGACGTGGTTCAGTCCGTCGTCGCCTCCACCTAAAATGGCTGAGACCACGCGCATTGGGTCCCAACTCCGCGCATTGCGCAAATCCCGGGGTTGGACGCAAACAGATCTCGCAGACAAAGCGGGCATCAAACGCACGGCACTCGGCGCCTACGAAGAAGGAAGGGCGGAGCCCAGAATGGGCGTGCTTGTTCGGCTGGCACATACGCTCAACGTGTCGCTCGACACATTGGTGTTGGGTGGAGATGTGAGTCCCATGGAACAGGACCTTCGAATCCTTCCCATCCCCACCGACAGGGACACTGGGGCAGAAAGAATCACGGCAGTGAGCACCAAGGCCGCCGCTGGATATGCATTGGGGTATGGCGATCCCGACTGGATAGGAAGCTTGCCCACATTCGACCTCCCTTTGCCTGAAGTGCCTCAGGACCGAACCCTGCGCTTCTTTCAAATCGAAGGGGACAGCATGCTGCCTCTGCCCAGCGGAACTTGGATTTTATGCGCTTTTGTAGAACGCCTTGAAGACGTGGGAAGCGGTCGCCCCTATGTGGTCGCCACCCAAGAAGATGGCTTGGTGTTTAAGCGCGTCGAAAACCGACTTGATGAGGAAGGAGACTTGCTTCTGACGTCCAACAACCCCCTGTTCGCGCCGTTCTCTTTGGATCCAGAAAACGTGAAAGAGGCCTGGCGCGCCATTGGATGGTTTTCCACGGTTTGGCCTTCTGGTCCAGTCGCATCGTCCTGACCCGTTTTTGGTGGGGCCTGAAAAAGGGCTCAACGGCCAATTAGTTGTGATGTAACAATAGTAATCGTCTACAAATTTCATTATTCAATTATATAATAATGTGGCCATCTGTGGCTATCTTTCCTCCATGACCTCATCGCTTGTGCCGCACCACTTGGTCTGTGGACTGTTGACCCTCCTCTTGGGCTTGACCGAAGTGTCAGCACAAAAGATGTTTGGGCTTCCCGCTTCGGCCATGCACGATCACGCCCAATGTGATGCCGCAGGTTGTGATGGCCTTGTTGGCATCCCAGAGGATCACTTTCACTTCACCCCTGCCCCGATGCAACGGCGCAGCTCCTCGGCCACAATAGAGGTCACCTACTTTGGTTTCCCTGTCGCTGCGCAAACCGCATTTCAGTATGCCGTCAACATCTGGGCGGGACAAATCAGCAGCCCAGTCGACATCGACGTGGAAGCCACATGGACCGACCTTGGCCCCAACATCCTCGGGTCTGCGTCGCCGGCCACGATTCACCGCAACTTCACAGGGGCCACCGAAGCCGACGTTTACTACCCGGCAGCTTTGGCCAATCAACTCACCGAAGACGACCTTCAATCCAACTCGGCCGACATCACGTGCAACTTCGGAAGCGACGTCAGCTGGTACTTTGGACTGGACGGGAATGTGCCTCCCGGCGCTTACGACTTTGTAACCGTGGTTCTGCACGAACTCTGCCATGGACTGGGGTTCATTGGCAGCGCCAACTTGGCGGGCAGCACTGGGTTTGTTGGACAAAGTGGATCGCCCTTCATCTACGACACGTTCATCAACGACAACAATTCTGGGGGCAGCCTCCTGGACTTGAGCAATGGAACGAGCAGCCTTGGAAACGCATTGACCGGTGGTGGTTTGGTCTGGTCGGGGGCCGAGGGCCTCGCCGCCTCCACTGCTCCTCCCGGGATTTATGCGCCAAACCCTTGGGAACCCGGAGCGAGCTTTTCCCATCTCCGAGAAGACATGTACCTGTCGGGAAATGCCAACGCCTTGATGACGCCCAACCTGAATACAGGTGAAGCCATTCACAATCCAGGTCCCATCGTCATGGGCATGTTTTCGGACATGGGATGGGGCGTTCAAGGCTGTAGCATTCAGGCCCTTTTGGCCGGTTCCCAATCCTCATGCAACCCGGCAACCAACACCTACAGCCAACAAGTCATCCTCATTTACAATGACGCCCCAGCCGGCCTGCTGAACGTCAACGGCTCCTTGTTCACCGTCTCTGGCAGCCCGCAAACCGTGAGCCTCAACAACCTTCCCTCTGACGGCGGAAGTGTGGACGTGACCGCTTATTTCACAGGAGACCCTTCTTGCTCAGCAACACAAGTTTCTCTGTTCACAGCCCCAGAGCCCTGCAGCGGCGGAACGTGCAACCTGCTGTCCAACACCATTGGCGCGCAAACCCCCTGCAATCCCATCAACGGAACCTACACCCAAGAGGTCACCCTCGAGTTCGAGTTTTCGGCCGGCGCTGGCGATGTGGACATCAATGGGCAGGTCTTTCCTGTCAACAACAACTTGGCCAACGTGACCTTGACAGGCCTGGTTGCGGACGGAAATCCGGTCAACATGTTGATCACCTTCACCGAAGATGACGCCTGTGGTTTCGCCGTTTTCGATGCATGGACCGCGCCCGGCACATGTCCCTGTGCACTGGAATTGGAATTGGACGCCGTGGGCGATTGCGACCCGCAAACCGACGGGCACATCGTCGACGTGTTCATTGACGTGACCAACCCCCCTGGAACCGGTCTGCTGAACATCGGAGGCACCTTGTATGAAGTGCCCGAAACCGATGGCATCTATTTGGCCAGCCTCGACGGGTTTGCCTCCAACGGGCAAACCTATTCATTCGGGGGATACTTTACCGATTTGCCAGGGTGCAGCACCCCCCAAGACATCAGCTGGACTGCGCCTGAATCCTGCGCCTGCCCTTCCGATCTGGACGGAGATGGCATCATTGGCGTTTCAGACACCTTGGATCTCCTCGCCAACTTTGGCTGCAGCAACGACGACTGTGTGGGCGACATCGACGGAGACAACATCGTCGGTGTGTCGGACATCCTCGAACTGCTTTCCCTCTTCGGAACGGGCTGTTGATTCCCCGTTTTTGACGAAAAATCACCCCTGACGTTCAACGTACGGGAATGCCAATTAAATTGGCATTCCATTTTAGTTGACATGTCCACACAACGCACCGTCCTTCACCTCGACCTCGACACCTTCTTTGTGTCGGTGGAGCGTTTGATGGACAGCCGTTTGCATGGAAAGCCCCTGCTGATCGGCGGAACCGGTGACCGCGGCGTTGTGGCCTCATGCAGTTACGAGGCGCGCCGCTTTGGCATCCATTCGGGCATGCCCATGAAAATGGCTCGGGAACTTTGCCCAGAGGCCCTGGTCATTCGCGGCAACTCCGCCACATACTCCAAGTACTCGCACGCCGTCACCGACATCGTTCGCGAGGCCGTTCCCGTCTGCGAGAAGACCTCCATCGATGAGTTTTACGCCGACCTCACGGGCATGGACCGCTTCTTCGGATGCTGGAAATACTCCGGTGAATTGCGTGAGCGGGTCATGCGCGAAACGGGGTTGCCCATCTCCTTTGGGCTGTCCGAAAACAAGACCGTCTCCAAAGTAGCGACCGGAGAGGCCAAGCCCAACAACGCCTTGCGCATCGAACGCGGAACAGAACGTCCTTTTTTGGCCCCGTTGGGGATCCGAAAAATCCCCATGGTCGGAGAAAAGACCTACCAAATTCTCCGAAACTTGGGCGTCCGGCAAATCGCCACCGTGCAAGACATGCCCGTGGAGATGATGGAGCGCGTTCTGGGCAAATCTGGCCGTGTCATCTGGAGAAAGGCACAAGGAGAAGACCCCTCTCCGGTGATGCCCACCAGCGAACGAAAGTCCATCTCCACCGAACGCACCTTCCGCAAGGACACCACCGATGTGGAGCACCTTCGCGGCATCCTCATTGCCATGGCCGAAAACCTGGCCTTCCAACTTCGTCGGGGCAACAAGCTGACCGCTTGCATCACCCTAAAGGTTCGATACAGCGACTTCGATACGCGCACACTTCAGGCCCGCATTCCATACACCGCCGCAGACCACCGACTGGTTCCAAAAGCCTTGGAACTCTTCGAGCGCCTGTACGACCGCAGGGTTCTGGTTCGGCTCGTTGGGGTGCGATACAGCCACTTGGTTGGCGGGGGCATGCAAATGGACCTGTTCGATGAAGACGAAGACCGGCAGGCCTTGTACCAAGCCATGGACGGCCTTCGCGAACGCTTTGGCGACCGCACCATTGTATCGGCCGCCAGCCTCGGTGCACGCACCATTGGCCGTTCCAACCCTTTCTCCGGAGACGCCCCACTCCTTCTCGCCAACCGCCACCAGTAAATTCACCTCCTCTCATGTGTGGACGCTACGTCACTGTCACCTCCGTTCAAGCGATTGAAAAACGCTTCCAAGTCACCGCAGGGCCCGATTACACGGACGCCCCTGCGCCACCCAACACCAATGTTTCTCACGGTGACCTCGCGCCCATCGTGACCGGAGACCGCCCAGGCGCGCTGCAGACCATGCAGTTCGGCTTTACCCCTTCCTGGGCCAAGAAGCAGTTCTACATGATCAACGCGCGCAGCGAGGGCGACCACAACGCCGACAACCAACCCGGCTACCGAGGCGCCATGGGCATTCTGCAAAAACCCATGTTCCGGCAATCCATTCGAACGCGGCGGTGCCTGGTCATTGCCGACGCCTTCATCGAAGGACCACAGAGAGAAAAACTCGCCAAACCTTATGTGGTCTATGCCCGAGATGGACAAAGGCCCTTTGCATTGGCGGGAATCTGGGACGAATGGGCCGACTCCACCACAGGAGAACTGATCCGGTCGTTTGCCATCATCACCACCACGGCCTGCGACGTCCTGAACAACATTGGCCACCACCGGTCACCCGTGCTGCTCCACCCGGAAGACGAACGCACTTGGATTGATCCCGTGACCCCATTGAGCGATGTCACTGCGCTCCTTCGCCCCATTCCCGACGGAACCCTCAACGCCTACCCCATTGATCCCGGCATCAAAAACCCCCGCCTCAACGGAACCAGCCTCCTCCAGCCCGTGGGCCAACGGGTCTTTCCGGAATGTGACTACGACCTGCACCAATCCCTCGACATGTTTGGGATGGGAGAGTCCCGAGCAAAAAGGCGACGCGACTCCGAGTCCGAAGCCGGCCAAAGCCGTTTGTTCTGATCACAGCGGATTTCGGTCATGTATCTGAATACCCACTCGTGGTTCAGCCTGCGATACGGCGTGATGCGCCCAGAGGAACTGCTGGCAGAGGCCCAAGCAGCCGGCGTGACCTGCATGGCCCTCACCGACGTTCACGGGACCTCCGGCGGACCTGACTTTGTTCGCCTCGCCGCCAAATACGGCATTCGCCCTGTGCTGGGCGTGGACTTCCGCCAAGGTGCCACCCAACAATACATCGGCCTGGCTCGGGACCACGATGGCTACGAGCAGCTGTGTTCCTTTCTGTCCGATGGGCTTCACAAAGGACATTCTGGCAAGCCACGTCGCATGCCCAATCGCCCCCCTGTCCTCCATGGCGTGGTTTGGGTCTATCCATGGGAGCGCAGAACCGAACCCAACACGTGGATTCACCCCAACACTTTGCGCACCGATGAATTCGTGGGGGTCCGACCCCAAGAACTCGGGTCCCTTCGCCTGGCTTTGCAAAGGGAGCCCGACCGCACACCTCACGCTCGAATGGTGGCCCTTCAAACATCCACATTCAGGCACCACAGAGACCACAACGCACACCGCCTGTTGCGCGCCATCGACAACAACACCCTCTTGGCCAAACTGCCAAAGGACCAAGTGGCACCCGACACCGACCGACTTCTGCGCGCCGGCGAGCTCGAGGGGGCATACGCAGAATTCCCCTGGCTCATCGAACGCGCCAACGCCTTGCTTGACGCCTGTCACATCGACTTTGACGGCGACCTGGGAGATCAGGAGGACGGAGCCACACACCGCAACCTCCGCACCTTCACAAATTCCATTGTCGAGGACGAACGTCTGCTGCGCGACCTGTGTGCAGAAGGCCTCGCTTACCGCTATCCTGATGCCACAGAAGTGATCCTCGACCGGATGGAACACGAGATCGAAGTGCTGCGCGAAAAAGAGTTCCTCGCCTACTTCCTCGTCAATTGGGACATCACCACGTACGCCAGGTCCAAAGGCTACTTCCACGTTGGAAGGGGCAGTGGCGCCAACAGCTTGGTCGCCTATTTGCTTCGCATCACCGATGTAGACCCCATTGAACTCGACCTGTACTTCGAACGGTTCATCAACCTCTATCGGTCCAACCCTCCCGACTTTGACCTGGACTTCTCTTGGACAGACCGCGATGACGTCACGCAGTACATTTTTGATCGGTACGAACACGTAGCCCTGCTTGGCGCCTACAACACGTTTCAATACCGAGCCGTCGTGCGGGAACTTGGAAAGGTCTTCGGGTTGCCCAAACACGAAATCGACGCCCTGGCCCATGGTCGATTTGACCCAGGGAAACTCGGAGAAGTGGAACGCGCCGTCATCCGCTATGCAGGGGTGCTCCGTGACTTCCCCAACCAGATCTCGATTCACGCCTGCGGCATCCTCATCTCAGATCGCCCCATCCACAGAACCTGCGCCACTTTCTTGCCGCCAAAAGGGTTTCCCACCACCCAATATGACATGGTGGTTGCAGAGGACTTGGCGCTCCACAAATTCGACATCCTCTCCCAACGCGGCCTGGCCAAAATCAAAGACGCCCTGGACCTCATCGCCGAAACCGACCCCGATGCCCACATCGACATCCATGACATGAAACGGTTCAAGGCCGATCCACGGGTGCAACACCTGTTGCGCGAAGCCGAGGCCATAGGATGCTTCTATGTTGAGTCACCAGCCATGCGCATGCTCATGCGCAAACTCCGGGTCGACGACTACTTGGGTCTGGTTGCCGCCAGTTCCGTCATCCGCCCAGGCGTGGCGCGAAGTGGCATGATGCGCACTTACATAGAACGACACCGCTTCCCCGACCGGAGGCATGAAGCCCACCCCATCCTCTTGCAAATCATGCCAGAGACCTATGGGGTGATGGTCTACCAAGAGGATGTCATCAAGGTCGCCAACCGGTTCGCCGGGCTTGATCTTGGGGAAGCCGATGTGCTCCGGCGCGGAATGTCCGGGAAGTTTCGGTCCAGGGCAGAGTTTCAAAAGGCCAAGCAAGCCTTCTTCGACAAAGCCAAGGAAAAGGGACACCCCACCGACATGGTCACCGAAGTATGGCGCCAAGTCGAAAGCTTTGCCGGCTACGCATTTGCCAAGGGCCACTCGGCTTCATTTGCCGTCGAAAGCTATCAAAGCCTCTTCCTCAAGGCGCATTGGCCCCTCGAATACATGACCGCCTGCATCAACAACTTTGGTGGTTTTTACCGCACGGAGTTTTACGTCCACGAAGCCCGACTGCTCGGGGGAAGCATCGCCGCGCCGTGCGTGAACAGCGGCGGCTACCGGACCCGCTACACCGGCGGTACAAAAACCATCACCCTGGGGTTCAACTTGGTCAAGGGAGTGGAAGGCGAAACCGCAGCCACCATTGAGCGAGAACGTCGCCAAAATGGTCCCTACCACAACATCGAGGGCTTTGTTCGGCGAACCGGAACCGGACTGGAACAACTGCTCACCATCATTCGCATTGGCGCCTTCCGTTGGACTGGCCGGTCCAAGCAACAGCTTCAATGGGAAGCCCACTTTCTCCTAGGCCACCTGCCCAAGCGCTCCCCAACGGCCGACTTGTTCCAAGAACAGGACACAACCTCTGCCCACCACACACTGAACGCCCTTCCCCAGCTGTCCGGCGGTACAGAGGAGGACGCGTACGACGAAATTGAGCTCCTCGGGTTTCCCCTTTCTTCTCCATTCGGGCTGCTCACTTCAAACGCAAAAGACCAAGCGAATGCCGGCATCCCCGCGCGTGCTCTTCCAGAATTCATCGGTCGGAACGTCGCCATTGCCGGATACTTGGTGACCGTCAAAGAAACCTCCACCGTCAAAGGCGATCGCATGCTGTTTGGGTGCTTTGTGGACCGCGAAGGCCTGTGGATTGACACCGTGCACTTTCCACAAGTTGCCTCTGCCTTTCCCTTTCGAGGACGCGGCGTCTACCTGCTCAACGGAACCGCAAAAGAAGAGTTTGGGTGTGTCAATGTGGAGGTCTCCTCTATGGAAAAACTGGACCTCATGCCCGACCCTCGCTACGACGAAAGCACACCTTCAAAACTGCGGCCATCGGGCAGCCGACACAGAAAAGTTCCTCAAGCCAGGCGACTTCCCAACGCCTCTTAACCCCCCCTAAAGAAATCAGCGGCCGAAGGCCCAGCGCACCCCTGCATACACGTTTCGCCCAAAAATCGGGGCGTAAACGATGGACGCATCAAACGATGGGTTGTCAGCAGCATCCAGCGACCCTGGCTGCGCTCCTGGAGCAATGATTGGGTCAGCTTGGCGGTAATTGGTCACGTTTTCCACGCCCACATAAATCTGCTTGCCCTCTCCAAAGTTGCGGCTCACCTGAATGTTGCCTGTCACAAATGTGGGGGCGTAATCAGGGCGGTGATATGCGACTGGATTCCCCTCGACAGCTGTCATGGGCAGACGTTGCGGCCCCGTGACTTGAAACGTGACATCCGACCGCCACTGCCTGCCTTTGTCGTCTGGCTTGGTTCCATGCGCCACTGTCACAAACCCGCGATGTTGGGCCACAAAAGGGTCCTGTCGCAGCCCCGCAAAATCACCATAGTCACTGCGTGCATCCACAAAGCGATACGCCACCGTCACATCCATTCGCTTGGTCCAGTCCCACCAAAATTCGGCTTGAATGCTGCGAGACTGACTCTCTCCCTGCCTTACCCTTGCTTCTCCCGGTGTATCGAGGTCCACAAACACACGGTTTGCAAAATCCACCCTATAGCCATCCAAGCTGAAGCTCGCATCTCGGTAACCCAAGGCAAACTTGGTCAGCAGGTTGAGGCCCATATTCCAACTCTCTTCTGGGTTGAGGCCCCGGAACCCATCCTCAGCATTGGCATTGGGAAACGCCCAAGTGCGGTTGGACGCCCAAACACCAGCAAACTCGGCCAATGGAACAGAAGTGCGCCAACCTCTTCCAGCGGCCAATTTGACCGTCATGGCATCGGTGATGGACCACCGTGCATTAAGCCGCGGCGAAACAAAAACACCAAACGTGTTGTGCACGTCAGACCTCAATCCCAAGACCATGTCCCAACGTTCGCGCTTCACATTCCACTCCATGAATGCGCCCGTGGTGATCTCCTCTCGCTCGATCCGGTTGGTCTCCAAAGTCAGCATTGAGTCCGCAACAGGAAATCCGATTTCGCGTGGCACCGTCTCTCCATAGCGGTCCAACTTCCCCGTTACGCCCCAAACCAAATCGTCACCCCGTCCGGTGGGCCGCTGGTACAGCACGTTGGCTCTGGCAAACGTCTGCTCGGCGATGTAGCCCCGATTCGGACCAAACTGCAATTCTTGATTGTGGTTGCCCAACATGATTTGACTGCCCAAACTCCGGCCTTCCTCATTGGGAAAAACATACCCGGTTTTGGCCGAGGCCACAACGCGGTCCACGCGCTGATCCGCCATCCATAAACCCTCAGAACCCGCATCAAAGAGCGGCAACTGCCCTGCTGATTTGTCCTGAGAAATCACGGTTACAGCATACTCTCCACGCAGGCCACGGTCGCCGACATACTTCCAATTAGAGCGCAGAACGAGGTCCTTAGACAACGCGTTGTCTTGAAAACCATCCCCGTTGCGATCATTGATTCGGTCCGACCATTCCCCGTGTGTCAGAAGCGCTGACTTCCATTTCCTAGAGACTTTGTGGCTGCTGACCGTGTTGATTTCGTAACGGCCCGCGCGGTTCAGAAAGCCGTTGATGATGAGCTTCTCTTTCAAATCGGCATTGCGCAGGGCTACGTTGATTTGACCGGTCATGCTTTCATGACCCAGCGTCACCGACCCTGCTCCTTTTCCAATGTGGATTTGGTCCACCCATTCTCCAGGAATGAATTTCATCCCTTGCAAGATGTTGAGGCCACGCGCACCCGGCATGTTGTCGAACATGATTTGGGTGTACTTGCCATCCAAACCCAGCATGCGAATCTGCTTGGTGCCTGTCACCGCGTCTGTGAAACTGGCGTCAACGGCTGCATTGGTCTCAAATGCCTCGCTCAGGTTGCAACATGCCGCCCGGCACAACTCGTTGCGGCCCAAAGTTTGAACCACCAGCGGGTCCAACAAGCTCACTGACGTTGTGGGCCCTTTTGCCACCACTTCAGCCTCGCTCAACTGAAAGCCCTCGCCCAATGGAATTTCCACAAAGTCCTGACCAATGAAGGGCAGCTCTGCCCTTTCTAATCCAATGAAACTGGCCACGAGCGTATCGCCCACTTTGCCTTGCAGCCTGAAGAACCCGTGCGAATCTGTGGCCGTCCCTTGGCCTGTGCTTTTCCAAACAACGTAAGCTCCGGGTAGGGCTTCCCAATTTTCTTCTGCACGGCCCTCTTCTGCCGAATGATCGTGGGATGAATGGTCCACCGATTGCTTGGAAAACACCTTCCCCCGAACAGTACTGGTCTTCTGAGACCACGCTTGACCAAAACTGAAAATCATGGCGACCAAGACGGCGCCACGGATCCAAAAAGGGGCCTTGACTCGATTCAATTGAATCGCCCCATCAACGGTCATCGTCGTCATGATCATCATCATGGTCGTCGTCGTGGCCGTGGTCGTGGCTCGTGGTCGTGGCCGTGGTCTTCATGGCTCTTCTGATGCTCTGAACATCCCGAGCACCCATCTCGATAAAGACAACACGCATCCAAATCGCCATAGGCTTCATCACTTGCGGTGAAGCGATCCGTATCGTGACCAGCTTCGGCCACCAATTGTTGGATTCGTTCCTCTGAAATTTTCTTGGGCTTGTAGACCACAATGGCCTTCTGCTCGAACTGATCCCATTCGGCAGCGCGGACGCCAGAAACGTCCAATGCCCCAATGATTCTGTCTTCGCACATGGGACAGCACCCTTTGGCCGTGAACTCAGTCTTCAATGATCCTTGTCCCAGCGCAACGCCTGAGAAACCCCATCAACCCCAGAATGATCAAAAAAACGCATTGTGCAATATAGCCCTTGCATCAGGCAGTTGATGTAGGAATCCCGCTAAAAGAAAACAAACATGTCAATCCCCGCTGACCTGAGACTTCAAGTAATCCCGGTTCATGCGAGCAATGTTGTCCAAACTGATTCCCTTGGGACACTCGACTTCGCAAGCTCCAGTATTGGTGCAGTTTCCAAAGCCTTCTTTGTCCATTTGATCCACCATGCGTTGGACACGAGCCATGCGCTCAGGCTGACCCTGAGGAAGCAAAGCCAATTGGCTCACTTTCGCAGAGGCAAACAGCATCGCCGAGGCATTCTTACATGTCGCCACGCAAGCGCCACAACCGATGCAAGTGGCTGCATTGAACGCCTCATCCGCAGCTGGCTTTGGAATGGGTATCGCGTTTCCATCCAGTGGATTTCCAGAGCTGTTCACGCTCACGTAACCACCGGCCTGTATGATGCGGTCGAATGCACCACGGTCCACGGCCAAGTCCTTGACCACCGGGAAAGCCGCCGCCCTCCAATGGCTCGATGTAAATCGTTTCGCCATCCTTAAAGCTGCGCATGTGCAACTGGCAAGTCGTCGTCTTGCGGTTGGGTCCATGCGCCTCGCCATTGATGAACATGCTGCACATGCCACAAATGCCCTCGCGGCTACAGTCGTGGTCGAAGGCCACCGGGTCCTGTCCGTCCCGGATGAGCTGGTCGTTCAGCACGTCCATCATCTCGAGGAAGCTCATGTCATCGGTGATGCCCGATCACCGGGTAGGTCTCCATCCTCCCCTCTTCCTGCGGCCCTTCCTGCCGCCAGATCTTCAACGTGAAAGTCCATGCTTTCGAATCGTATCAGGTTCCGGATTATTTGTAACTGCGGGTCTTCAATTCGACGTTCTCGAACTTCAGCTCCTCCTTGTGGTGGGTCGCCTCCGCTGGCGTCACCGGTATACGCCCACGCGCTCACGTGAGCATGTCCCTGCGTCATCCCGCAGGGCCTCGCCTTCCGGCTGTCTGGTACTCCTCGCGGAAGTGGCCCCCACAGCTCTCCTTGCGCTCCAAAGCGTCCTTGCACATCAGCTCTCCGAGCTCCAGCAAGTCTGACACACGCTTCCTGCCTTGTCCAATTCAGGGTTGTAGCGGTCTCCGCCGTCCGGGACGCAAACGTCCTTCTCGAACTCCTCGCGCAAAGCCTGAATGTCTGCAATGGCTTGCGTCAATCCTTTCGCATTGCGCGACATCCCACATTGGTTCCACATGATGCGGCCCAACCTGCGGTGGAAATCATCCACGGGGGTTTTGCCCTTGCCATTAGCAGCTTGGCATGCGATCAGACACCGCTTTTTCTGCCGCCTCAAACTCAGGTGTTTCCGTCGAGATCTCCCCTGTCCGGATGTCATCCGCGAGGTAGTCGCCAATGGTGTACGGCAAGCACAAAGTATCCATCCGCCAAGTCCCTGCATCAGCGCCGAGGCGCCGAGACGGTTCGCTCCGTGATCGGAGAAGTTGGCCTCCCCACAGGCGTACAAGCCGGGGACCGTGGTCTGCAAGTTGTAGTCCACCCAAAGCCCGCCCATGGTGTAGTGCACCGCCGGATAAATGCGCATGGGCGTCTTGTACGGGTTGTCGGCCGTGATCTGCTCGTACATCTGGAACAGGTTGCCGTATTTGGCGCGTCACAGCCGCTTCTCCCAACTCGCGAATCTTCTCTACTGAAGGGGCTGGAATGCCCTGAACCTTGGCCTCGGTGCGGCCGTAGCGGTCAATGGCACTGGAATAATCCAAATACACAGCCTCGCCCGCTTGATTCACACCAAACCCGGCGTCGCACCGCTCTTTTGCAGCGCGGCTGGCCACATCCCGTGGCACCAAGTTGCCGAAACGCTGGATACCTGCGCTCCAAGTAGTAGTCCCCTGGCTCCTCACGCACATCTGTAGGCCGCATGCGTTCCCTTCCGAATCGCTTCTACATCCGATTCGTGCTTGGGCACCCAAATCCGGCCGTCGTTCCTCAAGACTCAGACATCAAGGTCAACTTGCTCTGGTACTCACCGCTCACCGGAATGCACGTGGGGTGAATCTGCGTGTAACTGGGGTTGGCCATGTAAGCTCCACGGCGGTGGGCCTTCCAGGCAGCAGACACGTTGGAGCCCATCGCATTGGTGCTCAAGAAGAACACATTTCCGTATCCCCCACTGCACAATCACAACAGCGTGGGCGCCGTGGCGCTCCACCTCTCCGGTCACCAAGTTCCGGGCAATGATGCCCCTCGCTTTTCCATCAACGGTCACCACGTCCATCAACTCGTGACGGTTGTACATGGTCACTTTGCCCTTTGGAAATTTGACGGCTCAAGGCACTGTAAGCTCCGAGCAGCAACTGCTGACCCGTTTGGCCTTTGGCGTAAAACGTGCGGCTCACCTGAACACCGCCAAAAGAACGGTTGTCCAACATGCCACCGTAATCGCGGGCAAAGGGCACGCCTTGGGCCACGCATTGGTCGATGATGTTGGTGCTGACCTCGGCAAGGCGGTGAACGTTGGCCTCGCGGCTGCGGTAGTCCCCTCCTTTGATCGTGTCATAAAACAAGCGGTAGACCGAGTCTCCGTCGTTCTGGTAGTTCTTGGCGGCATTGATGCCCCCTTGGGCCGCGATGGAGTGCGCACGCCGCGGGCTGTCCTGAAAGCAGAACGCCTTGACGTTGTACCCCATCTCAGCCAGGGAAGCCGCGGCTGAGCTGCCGGCCAATCCCGTCCCCACGACAATCACATCGATGAGGCGCTTGTTCGACGGGTTCACCAGCCGAATGTTGTTCTTGTGGTGGGTCCACTTATCGGCCAGTGGTCCCTCCGGCGTCTTCGCGTCGAAGCGCCACGCTGTGCTCGGGCATTTCAGTCATCGCTTCTCGCGTTGCGCCGAATCAGGCCTGGGTGATATACAGGTACACGACAATGGCCGAGAACAGCACGGGCACCACCACGCTGAACGCCTTGCCCAAGGCCACCCATGATTGGCAGTGAACCTGGGGATGTCGCAGTCCCATCGATTGAAATCCGCTGGAGAAAGCCATGCCACAAGTGGAAGCCCAACGCAAACTGCCCCAGCAGGTAGAGGCCAATGGACGGCAACGCAAGGCCGTTGAGTTCGGATGGTTAAGAACGGCGGCCACCACGGTGTACAGGTCCTTCATCCATGTCCCTCGTCGTAGGGTCCTCCATGGCCACCGTCTCCAAAGTGCATCTGCCACCAGAAGTTCTGCATGTGTGTGACCAAGAAGACCAGAGACGATGGTGCCCAGCATCATCATGTTCCGGCTGCTCCACCCTGCATTGGTGGAGGCGCCGCTCCATGGCATATCGCACGGGGCGGGCTTTTCTGTTTTGGATGGACAACACAATGCCATCCGCCAAGTGAAAAAGCACCGCGAAATACGTCAAGTAAGACAAGCACCTTCACCGCGGGAAACGTGGTCATGAACTTGGCGTACTCATTGAATTTCACGCCGCCATCAGAGGCTGCGGTAAAAGCTGAAGGTTTCCTGCGAGGTGTCCCGCAAGGAAGAGACAGAGGAAAAGCCCTGTCGCCGCCATGGCATACTTCTTGGCGAGCGACGACTTGAGGATTCCGTTTTGGGCCATCTGGTGCACGTTCAAACGCTGGACAACTCACTGTCTGCCGTTCTGCGAATTTACGGCCCGAGGGCGGGGGCACAACTGCGTACCCCCGCCTACACGTGACCAAATTCGTCAGTCAGGTTCTTGAGGGACCCTGTCGAGCATCAACATCTCCTGCGTGACGATTTCTGCAGCTACCCGTTTCTGGCCCTGTTTGTCCTCATACTGCCGGTAGACGAGGCGCCCTTCAATGGCCACTTCACTGCCTTCGAGAGAGTACGCGGTCATGATCTCAGCAAGCTGGCCCCAAGCGATGACATTGTGCCATTGGGTGGCTTCCGTCTTCTCGCCTTGGGCGTTGCGGTAAACCTCATTGGTGGCCAGCCTCAAGTGGCCTTGACTTTGTCCCCGTCGAATTCAATCCTTCGGGATCTTGGCCGAGCCGGCCGATGAGCAATACACGGTTGCGGAGTGCATTCATATGTTGTGTGGGGATTAAAGTTCGCCGCCAAATTGAGGGTTGGCCTGCGCATTCACCCCCCTCTTTGTCCCCGGTTTCGCTCGTGTGCCGGCCTCGTTTGTTCTCGTTAGCTTCGAACCATGCGCCACCATACTCACCACGCTCTCGTTCCGTTGCTTTTGCTCCCTCTGCTGGTTCTGACCGATTTAACTGCACAAGCCCAATCCAGCATTTGGGTAGATGTGGTCCCCATGACCCGACGCTTGTTGGGGTCCGCAAACGAAGATGTTCAGCTGGGCATTGGCTGGAGTTCAAACACTGAGACCAACGGCTGGCGCGCATTGGCTGGGGTCAGCATGGAAACCCGATTAGAAGACAACTTTGGCACTGAAATTCAAACCAACAACCGCGACCTCAGCCTCCGGTTGGGTCGCCGCTGGAGACGGGGCGACAATGAACCCCCTAAAGCCTGCTGGATCCACATGGGCTTGGATGCGGTGTTTAGTCTAGAACACATCGGCTCCAGCTCCACCAACGTGGATTTCACCTCCACCAACAACACCAACCTGATTCAATCGGGGTTCTCCGGGGTTTTGGGCATTTCCTGCCGCATCGCAGAAGGGTTTCTGCTCGTCACAGAAGCCCGCATGGACGCCCTTTATGTGTCGGAAACCACCAAAATATCTGACAGTTTCGGAGGAGACTTTAGCAGCGCTAGCTACGGTTGGTCCAGTCAACTCACCCCACCACTTCAATTGATGCTGGCCTTGCGTTTGTGAACGGTGCAACCCGTTCCATCCCGATGGAGTTAACTTCATGACCCATGAAGGCCCCACTGACCCCACTTCACGTCTCTGTGTTTTTGCTGACAACAGCCTTGTTGGTCGTCGCATGCACCCCAAGCGAGAGGCTGGAGCCATTGCGACCCTCACTTCCCGAGGTGACCCCGTCTTACAGGACAGAAGTCGACCCGATCTTCGGCATTCAATTCCCCTCCGAATTGGAGGCCCCCAACCACGACCAGCGGGCAGAGCTCGGTCGCGTGCTGTTTCACGACAGGATGCTCAGCCAAAACGGCGCAGTCAGCTGCAACTCCTGTCACTTGCAATCCCATGGTTTCGCAGAACCCAAAGCCTTGAGCCTGGGCCTGCGCCGAGAATTGACAGAGCGCAATGCAAGTCACTTGGTGAATCCCGGAAGTCAATTCGCCTTATTTCTGGGATGGCCGAGCAGATGACCTGACCACACAGGTCACCATGCCCATCGAAAACCATGTGGAAATGGGCTTTCGCAACTGGACGATTTGGCTTCGCGCCTGGCTCAGCTCGACTATTACAGCCCCTGTTCACAGCCGCATACGGCGACCCAGAGCCCAGCTTGGAGCGCATTCAAGACGCCCTCTCTACCTTTTTGCGTTGCATGGTCTCCTGTCACTCGCCAGCCGACGAGGCCTTTGCTGAGGCGATGGATGAATTTTGGGATCCTTGGGGAGTCCAACGGAACCCTCACCCTCAACGGCCTTTCCTCCCTCGAAAAACAAGGGTTCGAACTTTTCCATGGCAAGGCCCAATGCGCCAATTGCCACGGCGGCCCGCATTTCAATGGTTGGGGAATGGATTTCGCAGACATCGGTTTAGACGCCAGCACAGAAGAACCCGACCCCAACGCATCAACAACTTTGGTGTTTTTTGGTGTTGGGGGCCCACAGCCATGAAAGTGCCTTCCTCTGCGAAATGTGGCACTCACCGGACCTTACATGCACGATGGCCGTTTTCGAAACCCTCGACGAGGTTCTGGACCACTACAGCCATGGCATCCAAGACGTTCCCACCCTTGACGGCCGATTGAGAAATTGGGACAGTTTTGGGGGGACGAAATTTTCATCAGCCCCATCTGCACGTTGGATGGCAATGAAGCGCCGCACCTGTCAGGTTGAATTTCTCCCCTTCGGAACGCGCTGCGCACTCAAGGCCTTTCTCCACAGTCTCACCGACTTCAATCTTTATCCAAGACGAACGGTTCTCAAACCCATTTACCACCATCATGAAACACCTTTACGCTGCTTCCTCGCCTTGGGCATCACTTTGTCCATGCGGGCCAAACCCCATTGACCGAGGCCGTTGACTTCACCGTGTCACTGACCTCGACGGCAACGAGCACACACTCAGCGAATACCTCGACGCCGGCAAGTACGTCTGCATCGATTTCTTCGCCTATTGGTGCGGCCCTTGTGCAGCCCACGCCCCCTTCTTCACCGAGATCTACAACACTACGGTTGCAATGGCGGCGACGTCATCTTCATGAGCATGGAGTACGAAGGAAGCTGGGACCAAACCCACGACTTCGAAGTGGCCAATGCCGGCGACAACCCCGCCCCGCCATTTCCGGTGCTGAAGGTGGCGGCCTCGCCGTGCACGGCGATTACAGCATTGCCGCCTACCCCACTTTCATCTTGATCGATCCCGAGTGGAACATTGTGGAGCAGGACATCTGGCCCATGAACGTCGAAATCCTCGATGAGGTGCTGCAGTCCTATGGACTGGCAGCAAATGACCTGTACTTCCTCCGTAGAGGATGTCGCCACCGTCTCCATCGAGGCCTGGCCCAACCCCGCCAACGACGCCCTTCAAGTAGAGGCAAGCCCGGGAACCCGCTTGGCCTTGCTCGACTCTGCTTGGCCGTGAGGTCATGGCCATCCAAGCCCTGCACAACCGCACCGTCCTGGATCTCACCACGGTGCCTGAAGGCAGCTACCTCCTTCGGGCCACACTCTCAGAAGCGACCGAGACCCGCAAGGTCATCGTCCGCCACTGAGCCCTAGCGGCCCACTATCTTCGCGCCGCCGTTCCTGCTTCTGGGTTCGGCGGCGTTTCATTTACAGCGGTTTCCATCATGTCTCAGCCCGCATCCGACCGACCCATTCGCGTTCGATTCGCACCCAGCCCCACGGGCCCGCTCCACATGGGCGGTGTGCGCACAGCTTTCTACAATTGGCTCTTCGCACGTCGCCATGGCGGCACCTTCATCCTTCGCATTGAAGACACCGACAGAACCCGATTCGTAGAGGGGGCAGAAGCCTACATCGAAGAGGCGTTGGCCTGGTGTGGCATTTCCCCCGATGAAGGGCCCTCCAACCCCGGTTCCTATGGGCCCTACCGCCAGAGTGAAAGGGGTTCGCTGTACGCGCCCATGGTACAGCTCCTGCTCGACTCAGGTCACGCGTACCGCGCTTGGGACACCCCCGAGGAGATTCAGGCCAAGCGCGACGCCGCCGAATCGTCCGGAACCCCATTTCAGTATGACGCAAGCAGCCGCAGCACCATGCGGAATTCGATGTCGCTCAGCACCGATGAAATCGCCATCCTTGATGCTGAAGGCGCACCCTATGTCGTGCGGTTTAAAATGCCCGCCAGCGAACCTGTGACCTTCACCGACGCCATCCGCGGCGCGGTCACCATCGACACCGGCGTGCTCGACGACAAGGTGCTCATGAAGGCCGATGGGCTGCCCACCTATCACCTGGCGAATGTGGTGGACGACCATGAAATGGACATCAGCCACGTGATCCGCGGCGAGGAGTGGTTGCCCAGTGCTCCCCTGCACCAGCTGCTTTACCGCGCCTTCGATTGGACCCCACCCACCTTTGCCCACTTGCCCCTCATCCTAAAGCCGACCGGCAACGGCAAGCTGTCCAAACGAGATGGCGACAAAGGTGGCTTCCCGGTCTTTCCGCTCCGCTGGACCGACCCGGCCACAGGGAGCGAAATCAGCGCTTACCGCGAATCCGGTTACCTGCCAGAGGCCTTCATGAACATGCTGTTGCTGCTCGGCTGGAATCCTGGAACAGAGCAAGAACTGTTCTCCCTGGACGAAGCGGCCAAGGTGTTCGACCTGGACCGCGTGATCAAGAGCGGGGCCCGGTTCAATCCCGACAAGGCCAAGTGGTTCAACGAGCAGCACCTTCGCTCCACCCCGGTGGCCGACCTCGTGCCCACAGCACAAGCTTTGTTTGCCGGCGAGGGCGTCGGCTACACCGCCGACCAGACAGCCACGGTGCTCGACATGATGCTCGAGCGCATCGTCTTCCTCGGCGACCTCAAGGCCGCCACTTGGCTGCACACCGCCCCCACCGCCTTTCCCGAGAAAATGCTGAAAAAGCGCTGGAAGGACGATACCGACGGCATCCTCAACGAGCTCGCAGCCGAACTCCGCGCAGTAGACCCCTTTGAAACGGACCCCATCGAGACCGCCTTCAAGGCCTTCCTCGAGCGCAAGGAACTCGGCTTTGGCCAAGTCCTGCTGCCGTTCCGCATCGCCTTGACCGGCGAAGGCGGCGGCCCGTCCATGTTTGCCTTTGCCGCCTTCCTCGGCAAGGAGGCCACCCTCGACCGCTTGGACCAAGGGATGAACCTCATCGCACAGCAACGCGCCGAAGCATGACCGGTCACCGCATCGACGTCCTCGGGCAACGGTTCTTCGCGCACCACGGCTGCCTGCCGGAGGAGGCCATCATCGGCCAGGAGTACCTGGTGGACGTGCGCATCTGGGTGGACTTAACCCCCAGCGCCGAATCCGACGACCTCGCCCAGACCGTGGACTATGTGGACGTCCACAGGATCTGCGCACGGGAAATGGCCATCCGCTCCAAGCTCGTCGAGCACGTCGCCGGCCGCATCCTCAAGGCCCTCCGCGCCGAGCTCCCCCTCACCGATACCATCGACCGCATCGAGGTAGAGATCACCAAGTTCGCGCCACCCATCGGAGGAGACTGCGACCGCATCACGGTTGTCCTTCAGGGATAACCTCTGTCCCATTCTAAATCAATTCCGATGACAAAAGTCATCGCCCGGACTTTACTGAGTTCAGGCAACTTTCATGACTGAGCATCGTCACATTTCTACTGGATTCAAGCTTCTTAATTTTAATGGCCATGTCCATTCTCTTTAACCCGCACTCATCGCACGCTGTCAAATTCATCATGTCCATCGTACTGGTCATGGCCTCGGTGACCGACATGACTGGCCAAGACGACTGTCCCTATGACCTGAATGGCGATGGCGTCACTGCGGCCAATGAACTGCTGTTCTTCTTGAGTGACTACGGAGTTGTCGGCAACACAGACTACGACTTCAACGACAACGGATTTCGGGATTTCGAAGATGCGCTGATGCTCTCTCGCCATCTCGGCACCAACTGTCCGCAAGCCGAGGTCCAAGCAACGACTGGAATCATCTCCGGCCTCCTCATCGAACCTGTGGACACCCTTCAGCAGGAGCTCTTCGACGCCAACGACACCATCCCCGCCGGCGCCATCACCTACCGGCTCTACGCCGTGGTCAGCAACCCAGAGGTCACCGTTGTCGGCGTGTGGGGCAACGCGGAATTCCCCTTGACGCTCAACGCTCCCGATGGATTGTTCTTCTCGTCACTTCAGACTTCCGACAACAGCTATTTCGCATCGAACATCTCGCCCGTCTTTTTTCCCATTTTCCCTACCTATGACCGAGCGTCTTGGTGGACCTTGAACCATGCACCCGGGGATGAGTTTCAATACTACCAGCCCCTTGGCAGCACTGCCGATTTCATGGACGATATGGATGACGGTTCCATCCAGTTCGATGCCGACATGGGGGACGGTTGGTTCGTCTATGACTACATCAACACGTCCATGGAATTGCCAACAGCATCCAACCTGAAATTGCTCGGGCAGTTCACCACGCTGGGCCAATCGGGCATCTGCGGGCAACTGAACCTGGAAATCCGCACCCACTTTGATGGAGAGCCCACCCAGTTCGAACAGGCCTACGGACTGACCTTCTCCACTCCTGGTGCAGACAGCCCCTGTGAATCCCTTTCCCCTTGTCCCGAAGGAGCCGACCTCGATAACGATGGCTTCATCGGAACTTCGGAAGTCCTCCTGATGTTGGCCGCGTTTGGCGATGTCACCACGGACCTGAAGACCTCAATGGCGATGGCATGGTCAACGTCAGCTGACATCCTGCTCTTGCTCGGGTCGTTCGGGATGGTCTGCGACTGATCAGAGCTGCATCTCCGGCACTTCGGCAGGCACAATCAGCGTTCCGGCCGTTGCGGCCTGGATCTCCGCTACGGTCACGCCTGGCGCCCGCTCCACAAGGTGGAAGGCGCCTTCCCGGATGTCAAGAACGGCGAGGTTGGTCACCACCCGCTTCACGCACGCCACTCCAGTCAGCGGCAGGCTACACGCCGGCAGCAGCTTTGAGTCGCCGCGCTTGTTGGTGTGCATCATGGCCACCACGATGTTCTCGGCCGAGGCCACCAGGTCCATGGCGCCGCCCATCCCCTTGACCATGCGGCCCGGGATTTTCCAGTTGGCGATGTCGCCGCCCTGGCTCACCTCCATGGCGCCGAGCACCGTGAGCTGGACGTGCTGACCGCGGATCATCGCAAACGAGGTCGCGCTGTCGAAATAGACCGCGCCGGGCAACGCCGTGATGGTCTGCTTGCCTGCATTGATCAAGTCCGCATCGACCTCCGCCTCCTTCGGGAAGGGGCCCATGCCGAGGATGCCGTTCTCGCTCTGGAATTCCACGGAAATGCCTTGGGGAATGTGGTTGGCCACCAGCGTCGGAATGCCGATGCCGAGGTTCACGTACCAACCGTCCTTGAGTTCCTGCGCGATGCGCCGCGCGATGCCGTTCTTGTCCAACATGGGTCAATCCAAATGTAACGCCCGCTCCATGAGCCGGCTGTAAAGGGCTTCTGCGTCAGCCTTTCGCTGCGCATCCACCGGTTCGTTCACGGACCGCTTCCGCTGATGTGGCTCCATTTTCGGTTGCCGCGCCTTCCAACTCTGCCTCCGCCATGACCGCCTGCAAGACTTCAACAGGGCGCCCGCTCCACATCTCATGGGACACCCACAACATGCGGTGCTGATCCACCTTCAATGCATGGGTGTAGAAGTCCATCCAACGGTCCAGCCAATAGTCCAGCGTATCGGGATCGCCCGCTACCTGAGCTTGGGGTTCAAACCGAAAGGGCTTGTGGCCCAGCCCAAATTCGTGGTGGGCCAACCAATCCATGTAGGTCTTAACGAAGGGGTCCTTCTCTTGCATGGCCGTGTAACGCCTCTGCATCGCCAGCAGCGACGCCGCATGCACCATCGGCTCCCGGAACATCATGACCACCACAAATTCCCGGTTCAGCTTGCGCAGCCCCGGATAGCGCAACAAAGCGTTGTTGTTTTTGGCGAGGTACGTCTTGCCCTCTTGGCGAACGAGGCCTTGGTAATCCAAGTACGCACGGTGTCCATCCGCTCCCATTTCCAATGGAATCAGCGCCGACTCTGAGATGTAACCATCGCCTGTGGCCCATCGGAAAAACGGCTCCTCCAGCGCCTCTGCCGAGGTGGCTCCAACCAGGATACCGTCACCGTGGCTGCGCTCTTTCAATTCGGTCGACTTGGGGGCGTGAAAGCGGGCCCAAGTCCCGGGCGCCAATACAAACGGCATGTTGCCGTAGTGGAGGCTGCTGAACGCTTCTGTTTCGAGCAGCCGCTGCATCAGGCTGGTCGTTCCGGCCCGAGCCAATCCCGTGACCAAGACAAACTTCTCCTGAGGCTGGCCGCCTTGTTTGCGCCACCTTTTGACCTCGCGTTCGTGCAGCCTGCTGTGCAAATTCGGGTTGTCCAAAGCCAACCGGTGCAGCAACTGGTTCATGGGCGAATACGCCAAAGACCGGGGTTTGCCTTTGGGGTAAATCAAGCCGAGGGTGCCGCCCACAGAAAGGGCAATCAACCCCCCAATGCTGCCAAAGGCAGAAAGGTCTACCTCTTGGCCTCGGGCCAAATCAGCCGCCGCAGGAAAAGCCAGCATGACCGCCACAGATGCCCCTGCCCACATCAAGAATTGAAGAAACGACACCAGCACCCGGGCGGTCTGGTTTTCCAAAGCCTCTAGTTTTTCGTCGCCGTCGCCGGGTTCCAGCATGCCATCCACCAGGCGGACGCTGTCTTGGGCCAAACCGTAAAGCACGCCGAGTCGGCTGCGCAACAGCCAAAAAGCCAAGTGGCCCCCCACGAAAATGAGGATGTACACCATCACTCGACCGGAAAGGAAGGCAGGACCCGGGTCCAGTTGGGCAGGTGGTGGTGGCCTTCGTGATGAGCCGCATGCACACCTCGGTATTCCACACCATTGGGGCCGAGCACCCACAACACACCAGAATTCTGCTCTTCCAGGAACCAACGGCCTCCGGGCAGGGCCTCCTGAAGGCCTTCGCTGAAGGTCATGATGCCCTCATCGGACATGGTCTCCCTCAACAGCGGCGTGAACGACCCTGTGGCCAAGTCAAACAAGGTGATTTCGCTGTGGTAGTGCGCCAATTCCAGCTGGTCCTTGGACACAGGGTACTTGTGCGCTTTGTTGGTGTAAACCCCCTTGTTTTCTTGGGTGTTGTTGTTGAAAATGGCCAGCGTGCTGTCGTTGACAATGTCCACGTCATGCTGCGCGGCGAGGGGGCCGTCAATGACCCGAACCACATCCCCAGTGGAAGGCCGAAACTGAATCACACATTGCAGGTTTCGAAAGCTGAGAAACAGGTCGCCTTCTTGGAAATGGTCTGTCGTGGTCAAGGCCGGTTGCACATCGTTGAGGTGAAGGGGGTCTTGGGCATCTCCAGAACGCAGCACCAAGTGGTCCAGCCCGCTGTCCTTCAGCATCTCCGCCATGGAGTGTACCTCCAAAATGTACCCTGTCTCTGCATCGATGCGGGCCACACTGTTGTCGAGGAAGTTCACCGTTTTGTCCCCCATCACATACCGCCCCCGATAACCGATGTGCCGGCCGCCCCGTTCCCATTTCATGGCACACACCCACAGGTCTCCGTTGGCCGCGCGGTTGATGGCATGGTGGAAGCTCAGGCTGTCCTGCCGCCACATGAGGTTGGCCGCAGAATCCAAGCGAAACAAGGGCGCGCGGTTGGTGATGAAGCTCACCACAGACTTGCCTTCCAAAAGCAACGGGTGATGGATGCGGAAATGGGGCTTCAGAGGACCGATCGAGTCCGGCAAAACCCATTGGTGCAGCTCCTCATTGTTTCTCAGGTTGCGAACGGCCAAAGTGCGTCCTTCTGACCCATTCGAGTACACCGTGAGCGTGAGCAAGTCGTCTTGCAAAAGGTTGATCGGCTCGAAGTCCTCAGGCGTGGGAACAAACGTTTGGGGCAAGGTTTTGACCTCCTCCACGGATTGTTTGAAGAGGTCTGGAAACCCTGACAAGGCCTCCACAAAGCCATTGGCCACACCAAAGTCCTTGTCCTTCTTGGCCCTGTGCTTGGACATCCAGCCAAACACCGAAAGCACACTCAGCAAGACCAGGGCCTGCAAGGCCACCTTCACACCCCACTTCCCCTTGCCTTCACCGCGCAGGAATCGCTTGACCCTGAGCCACAGGATGAAGCCGACAGCCGAGACGACGATGCCGCCAATCAAGATGACCACCAGCGCGCCAATCGTGACGCCTCCTCCTGGACCGATGTATCCAAACATGTGGGACATCATTTCTGGTTTACCGTGCGCTGTTCAATGCGTTTCTCAAACGACTCGCCTTGGAAAATGCGCTGCACAAATATGCCCGGGGTGTGGATTTGATTGGGGTCCAGCTCTCCCACCGGCACCAGCTCCTCGACCTCGGCAATGGTGATGCGTCCAGCCATCGCCATAGGCGGGTTGAAGTTCTTGGCCGTCGCTTTGAAAATGAGGTTGCCCGCTGTGTCGCCCTTCCAGGCCTTCACAATGGCGAAGTCCGCCGTGAGGGCCGTTTCCAAAATGTGGGGCTTGCCGTTGAACTCCCGGACCTCCTTGCCTTCGGCCACTTCTGTCCCGTGCCCGGCTGGGGTAAAAAACGCAGGGATTCCAGCTCCGCCTGCACGGCAGCGTTCGGCCAGCGAACCCTGAGGAATCAAATCCACCTCCAATTCACCCGACAGCATTTGGCGTTCAAACTCATCGTTTTCGCCCACATAGCTCGAGATCATTTTGCGAATCTGCTTGCCTTGAAGCAGCAGCCCCAATCCAAAGTCGTCCACCCCTGCGTTGTTGGAGATACAGGTCAGATCGGTCACGCCGAGGCGCACCAGTTCTTGAATGCTGCATTCTGGAATGCCGCACAGCCCGAACCCGCCGAGCATCAGGGTCATCCCACTTTCTATTCCCAAGCAAGCCTCTTGAACGCCGGCTACTGATTTGTCCAATGCCATGATGTCTTATTCGAATAAGTCCTCGTCATCGTCTGTTGCCCCTCCTCGAAAGTCCATGCCACGTGTGGCCAAAACCTCCTTGCAAGGCACCGCTACTGAAGCCCCCTCAGGCGGCCTAAAGTCCTCTGCCAACAGACCCACTTCGCGGTCCGCCAGCGCGTCTTTCATGTAAAACCCAAAAATGGGCAGGGCAGTATTGGCCCCTTGCCCCTTGGTGGTGGTCGAAAACCGAACGGCAGGATCCGATGCCCCCACCCATACCCCCGTCACCAACTCCGGCGTCAATCCAATGAACCATCCATCGGCGTTGGACTGGGTCGTCCCTGTTTTTCCGGCCAAAGGAATCTTCAGTCCGTCATACTCCCTTTTCTCCAAGTCCATGCGCAAACGAATGCCCGTACCCTTGGTCCCCAACTCCTCATTGTAAGCCCCATCGACTACGCCTTTCATCATTTCGAGCACCCGGTAAGCCGTAGCCGCGTCCAAGCCCTGCTTGATTTCGGGCCGCGGCTCATAAATGGTGTTGCCCCGCTTGTCTTCGATTCGGCGAATGATTCTTGGTGCGTGCCACACCCCTCCACCGGCAAACGTTGCATTGGCACTGGTGACCTCCTGAAGGGACAATTCAGCCACGCCCAATGCAATGGAGGGCACTGCGGGGATGTCGCTTTGAATGCCCATGGCATGGGCCAGTTCCACCACCCGGTCCACACCGTAATCCTTGATCAACTTGGCCGTGACCGTGTTCATGGAATTGGCCAAGGCATATTCCAAAGTGACCATTTCTCCGTAGGCCAAGTCGCTGTTTTCGGGACACCATGGATCCTGACCATCTGGCATCTCAATGCACGTTTTTTGGTTGGGCAATTCCGTGCAAGGGTCCAGCCCCAAGCGAATCGCCGTGGCGTATACAAAGGGCTTGAACGTGGAGCCCACCTGACGCCGGGATTGAATCACATTGTCGAACTGTGACCACTGGTAATCCAAGTCTCCCACCCATGCCTTGATCTCTCCGTTCTGGGGGTCAATGCTCATCAAGCCTGCGTGCAAAAGGGTCTTTTGATGTCGAATGCTGTCCATGGGAGAAATCAAAGTGTCCACCCAACCGCTCAGCCCCATGATCCGGGTTTGAACAGGCTCTTCAAATTGCGCATCGAGGGCCTTGCGCGAAATCACCGGCCAGGCGTGGCCGCATCCTCCCTTACCTGGACGACACACATGCACTCGGTTTCCCGCACTGTCTTGCTCTGCGATGTAAAAACCAGGTCGCTCGCATTCAGGGCACTCCTTGCCCATGGCCAACCGATACCTGCGGCTTTGCTCCACAGCCCGCTTTAATATGCGCCGCTGCTCACTGTCCATGATGTCCGGACTGAACGGCCACCCTCTTCCAGTGGTCCGCTTGAGGTCCCGCCAGAAGTCATCCTGAAGCTCCCCGCGAATGTGCCGGTTGGCTGCTGCCTCTGCATACCGCTGCAGGCGACTGTCAATCGTCGTGTGAATCACAAGTCCGTCCCGATACAGGTCATATGCAGCGCCATCGGCCTTGGCAATGCGGTATTCCCCTTCTTCGTTCTTCTCGTTCAACAATGCCTTGACGTCTGAACGGAGGCGTTCGCGAAAGTGAGGCGCAGGGCCCTCATCGTGACTCACCCGCTGAAAACTGAGTCCAAGGGGCAGGGCATTTAAACTGTCCTGGTGGCCCACCGGAACCACTCCGTATTTGACCATTTGAGAAATCACAGTGGCCCGGCGTTCCAACACCAACTCCGGCCGCCGCAAGGGGTTGTACAAGGCGCTGTTTTTAAGCATCCCAACCAGCATCGCCGACTCGTGAAGCGCCAAGGCGTTCACCGACTTGCCGAAGTACACTTGAGCAGCACTTCGGATGCCCACCGCCTGATTCAGAAAGTCATAGCGGTTCAAATACAGCGCAACAATTTCGTCTTTGGTGTATTGCCTCTCCAACCGGGTGGCAATGATCCACTCTTTGGGCTTTTGCAAAACTGCCCGCTCAAAAAACCCAGTTCGGTCATACCTCTTGGTGAACAATTGCTTGGCCAACTGCTGGGTGAGTGTACTTCCGCCCCCTCTCTTTCCCAAGAATGCAATGGCCCTTGCCAAACTCCGAAAGTCAACACCGGTGTGCTCTCTAAATCGAACGTCTTCGGTACAAATCAATGCTGCCACCAACCCCTGTGGCAAGTCTGCATAACGCACGTCGGCCCTGTTTTCTCGGTAAAAACTCCCCAGTTGAGCGCCATCCACAGCATAAATGCGGGTGGCCAAGATCCGTTTTGGGGTTGGCCAAAGTCTGGGTGTCGGGCAACTCCGAGGACGAGGCCAGGGCCAACAAACCCGCGAGCCCAAGCACCGGGGAGAGCAAGGCCAGCCAAAGCAACAAGCTGGGGCCTACAAAACGGTCTTTCAGCGGCTTTTTGGCTGCCTTTTTTCGTGGATTCTGGGGCTTCTTGGTGGCTGGCATGGGTGTGAAACGGACAAAAAGATCGCTTCCGCACCGGCAAGATGCCTCCAAAGGGTGGAAAAGGCGTTAAAAATGACCCCGGACCAAGCGGAGGTGTAGCTTTGCCCCTCTACGCCATGGAAGTACTCGTCAAAGCCGGTCAATTCATTCTGAGCCTTTCTTTTTTGATTGTGTTGCACGAATTGGGCCATTTCATTCCCGCTCGGTTGTTCAAGACCCGGGTCGAGAAGTTTTTTCTCTTTTTCGACATCAAAGGGGCGCTCTTCCAGAAAAAGATTGGCGAAACCGTTTACGGAATTGGCTGGCTTCCTTTGGGGGGGTACGTCAAAATTGCGGGAATGGTGGACGAATCCATGGACAAGGAACAAATGTCCAGAGACCCCCAACCTTGGGAGTTCCGTTCCAAACCGGCTTGGCAACGTTTGATCATCATGTTGGGTGGCGTCACCGTGAACCTCATCCTGGGCGTGGTCATTTACGCCATGATTTTCTTGGTCTGGGGCGAGCGCGACCTCAGAATGGACCAGCTTCCCTACGGCCTCTCGTTTTCTCAACCTTTGGAAGAGGCTGGTCTTCAAGATGGAGACGTGGTTTTGTCTTTGGGCGGAGAACCTGTGACCCAAACCCAAGACTTTCAACGCTTGGTATTCGGGGGGCAAGTGACTTCTGCCGAAGTCCTGAGGGACGGCACAAAAGAAACGTTGGACTTCCCTGTTGAACTGGGTCAGGTGCTCGTTGACCGCAAAGACGACATGCCCAAAGGAGGCGCGCCATTCAGCATCAACATGCCCACTTTCGTGGAGCGTGTCATTCCCGGTTCTGGAGCCGAAGCGGCCGGACTTCAAGTTGGAGACCACATCGTGGCCATTGAAAACCAACCCACTCCCTACTTCTCTGACTTGGTTGAAACCTTGGCAAGCTATGCAGGTCAAACTGTAACATTCAGCGTGTCTCGTTCTGGAGACATGACCACCGAGACCGTTGAGTTTGCGCAGCCTATGCCCGCAAGCGATGGCATCATCCAACTGATTGGCGACGTCGATGACACTGGAAAACTGGGATTCATTCCCAACGGATATGAGTCTTTGGATGGTTTCCAATTCATCGAGCGCAGCTACGGTCCCGGCGAAGCCTTGACCGCTGGGGCAGAAAAAACCGCCTCAACCCTCAACAACTATGTCTCCTCTTTGCGATTCCTGTTCCGTCCAGGTGGATCAAAACAGCTTGGAGGTTTCCTTACCCTAGGCAGCATTTTCAGTCCTGAATGGAACTGGAGAAGCTTCTGGAACATCACCGCTTTGCTGTCCATCATTTTGGCCTTCATGAACCTCCTTCCCATTCCCGCGCTGGATGGAGGCCACGTCATGTTCTTGCTCTTTGAGATGATCACCCAACGAAAGCCCAGTGAAAAAGTGCTGGAGTATGGACAGTTGATCGGCCTCATCATGGTCGGTGGTTTGATGCTGCTGGCCAATGGCAATGACCTTTGGAAACTCTTCTCCGGACAACTCTAAAAGTTTGAATTACCTTGTTTGTGTTTGCTGATTGACATTTCAATGGCTCTTTTAGATTTAGATCACCTCAAAAACATCGTTGGGAACGACCCCAACTACCTCAAGCAGGTTCTTGAGATTTTTACGCGAAACGCCCCCAAAGACATGGAGGCCTTGGCCAATGCAGCCAGCAACGGCAGCCACGATCAAGTGGGTTTCTATGCCCACAAATTGAAAAGCGCAGCGGGTGCCATTGGTTACAATACCGCATACGAGGACTTCAAGCGCCTCGAAAAAATGGCCAAGGACATCGCTCCTTTAGATGAAATACAGGCCCTCGTAGGCACCATGGCCAATGATTGTGCGGCATGCATGGTCGACATTGACCGCATCATGTCAGAACTCTGACGGCGGCCTTGTCCACCGCACTGACCGTGTAAAACGATCGCCAGGCCAAGCCCTTACCCACCCCTGCATCTCGCCCTCCAATAGGGCCCGTCTTGTTGGATTTCTGCCCCATTCTAAAATGGCCACCAACTCGTCAAAAGACCGCGCTACATAAGGGTCCAAGGCTTGCATAACAGGAAGTTTTTCGACGACATCAGCCTTGATTTCCCGCTGAGAACCCCAGCCCATGGCCTTGGACAGGTCTTCCGGAAAGTGAAGCAACTCTGCGACATGCTCTTGAATCAAGCGGGCATTTCCTTTCATGCCCTCTGAACACCATACAGGAGAAAGGGCGAATACGCGCCTGTCATAGTCCTGCGCCAACCTCGCCGTGATCAAACTCCCCCCTGGGTCGTTTGACTCCACGACAACAACGGCTTGAGAAAGACCCGCTATGATGCGGTTTCGCGCAGGAAAAGTGTACCGGTTCGGGGACGTCCCCATGGTATACTCGGAGACCCAACACCCACCAGCGTCCAGAATTCGATGGGCCAACGCCACATTGGACCGAGGGTGCACGGCGTGCAAGCCATGGGCCAAGCATGCCACTGTGGGCACACCTCTTTCCAAAGCAGACCTGTGCGCTTTGGCATCAATGCCATCCGCCATGCCGCTGATCAACGTCCAGTCCAAATTGGCCATGCCGCCCATCAACCCGCCCACCGCAGAGCGACCCAATGATGACGCCTTTCGCGTACCCACCACAGCCACCGGTCGAGGCCCTGCCAAGGCTTCAACTCGACCCTTCACGAACAAGACCCACGGCGCATCTGGAATTTGAGCCAAGCCACTTGGGTAGCCTTCATGTCCGCAAATCAAGGCCTGTACCCCTTGTCGTTCCATCCTTTCTCTGTGGCGCATGGCATTCTCCCTCGCCGAATTCAACAAGGGTCCATCGACACCGCTAAGCCAAGCGCCCAAGCCCGCATTTCGGACCACCCTCAACATCCCTTTCTGATTGAACCTCGGCAAGTACGATGCGGTGAGCCAATCCAACAACCACGCCTCTGAATTCTGCTCTGTCGCAGCCATTGGCCTGCCCATCGTCTGTTTGCTTCTCATGGTTGCAACCTGCAACAAACCCCCCGCCAAATGACCTTCACTTCATCGGCGAGGCGAACGGGTTTACTTTCGGCATGATGTTGCATCCTCCCCAAAACGCCTTCCGCCCCTTTTTGGCCATGGTCTGCCTGCTCTTGTTCGCCTTCATGAATGGCCAAGCGCAGACGGATTGGCGTCTCGAGGGCACGATTCATGACGCCACCAATGACCTGGCCCTGCCCGGCGCTTCCGTCTTTGTGAATGGATCCGGCGTATTGACTGACATCGACGGTCGATTCGTCTTCACCGGGTCTACCACAGGGCCCGCCAAGGTTCTGGTTCGGTACGTTGGATACATCGAGTGGACGGAAACGTTGCCCGCTTGGACAGGCCTCAAGTCCATGAACATCGAACTCTCACCCGATGTGGCCAGCATTGGAACTGCCGTTGTCTCCGCGGGCCGGTATGAACAGGACTTGGGAGAAGTCAGCGTGTCCATTGATGTTCTGCCACCTGAGCTTGTCAATCAAGGGGCACCCACAAGTGCAGACCAAAGCTTGTCTCGAACGCCAGGGGTAACCATTGTAGACAGTGAGCCCCAAATTCGAGGGGGAAGCGGATACAGCTTCGGCGCAGGTTCCCGGGTCGCCGTCTTGCTCGATGGCTTGCCCGTCCTCAGCGGAGACGCCGGCCGACCCACTTGGGGGTTCCTGCCCTTGGAGAACTTAGAACAAGTGGAGGTGGTCAAAGGGGCCAGCAGTGTTCTGTATGGCTCCTCGGCTTTGAGTGGCGTGATCCAATTCCGAACGGCCTTTCCCGATCCTGAACCCATGACCCGAGTCAGCGTTCAGCACGGCGTCTTCAGCGACCCGGGCAACGGCAGAAAATACTGGAACCGCTCCTTGATGCAGAGCAGCACATCATGGCTCCATACGCGCAGGCTCAAGAACGGCGATGGCATCAGCTTTGGTGGACAATGGCTCGGCAGCGATGGACACAAGGGGCCGCAAATCGACCCCTCGAGCGGTCTCGCCCACGACCGCCCCTACAACCCATTCACCGTGGACCATTACAATGCGGAGCGACAATGGCGTGTCAATGGAGCTTGGGACCATGCGCCAAAAGATGGAGGCTGGGGCTATGGACTTCGCGCCAATGCCATCAGTGGCGAAGGCGTGAACACCCTTCTCTGGGCAAATGCCGACTCTGGGTTCTACGCCGCCACAGCTGGGGCAGACACAAGAACAGTTCAGCGCATGGTCACTGTGGACCCTCACATTGAACGCTCACACGGCGCTTGGAACCACCGCCTCAACGGCCGTTTCCTGAGGTTGATCAATGACAACGACAACGACCAAGGCAACGAATCCACGACCTGGCAAAGCGAGTATCAATCCCGATACCGTTCTGAACATTGGACCGCCACAGGCGGCCTCTATGCCCAAGGCACCCGCAGCATTGCAGAGTTGTACGATGCCGGTGTGGGCGACTCCATTCACGATGCCTACAACCGCGCCGCTTACATCCAACTGGATATGCAGCCCCATCAGAGATTGCACCTGACGGCCGGAACCCGCTATGAGCATTTTGAACTCGACAGCGTTTCCACTGGACGTACGGTATACCGAGCCGGGTTGAATTACCGCTTTGGAGAAGCCAGCTTTCTGCGCGCCAGCTTGGGGCAGGGGTTCCGGTTTCCCAGCATTGCCGAGAAATTCATCCGAACCACAGTCGGGGGCATCAGTGTCTTCCCCTCTCTTGACATCCGTCCTGAATCCTCAAGCAACTTCGAAGTGGGCATCAAACAGGGCTACCGATTTGGACGTCAAGGACAATGGAAGGGGTTTGTCGATGTCGCTGCATTCCAGCAAGACTTTCAGGACTTCATCGAATACACATTCGGCGTCTGGGGCAACACAGGAAATGGCCTGCTGGACATCGGGTTTCGCAGCATCAACACAGGTAAGGCCCGGGTGAGGGGCTTAGAATGGAGCACCATGGGCACTGGAAAAATGGGGGAATGGGACATTCAATGGCTCATTGGGCAGACATTCTTGGACCCTGTTAGCCTGACTCCCGATTCCATTTATGCTGAATTCACCGGGGGCAGCACAGGAGGCGTGAGCTACGCATCGACCAGTTCTGACACCACGGGTGGTGTCCTGAAGTACCGCATCCTCAATACGTTCCGCGCCAACCTTAGCCTGCAACATGATCAAGGGTGGACGTTCGGCTGGAACGGCGCCAGAAACACCACCATCCAAAACATCGACAAGGCCTTTTTGGACATTGAAGAGCTCGGGCTCTTGGAGTACGGCTTGATCAATTGGCTCGAAGAAAGGCCCAACGCCCAATGGGTCCATGACCTTCAGGTTGGAAGAAAGTTTGGCGACCAACACCATGTGGAGCTCATCGTCAGGAACGTGGCCAATTTGAATTACGCACTTCGCCCCCTTGCGGCAGAGCCCAACCGTTTGTGGGTGGTGCGCTACACCTTTACGCCTTGAAGATTTCTGCCATCATCCCCGCGAGAATGGGGTCCACGCGTTTGCCCGGGAAACCCTTGGCCGACATCGGGGGCACACCCATGGTCGTGCACACATGGCGCGCCGCGGCACAACACCCGGCGATTGACAGCGCCTGTGTCGCCACTGACCACCCAGAAATCGCAGACGCGGTCCGCGAAGCAGGAGGCGAAGTCATCCTCACCGCATCCTCTCACTCCACCGGAACCGACCGATGTTTAGAGGCTTGGAAAAAGTGGGGCCGTCAAGGAGCCGTCATCAACCTACAAGGCGACGAACCTTTCCCAGAGCCGACCCACATTTCGGCCATTTGCACCGCTCTAAAGTCGGGGCTCACCGATGTTGTCTCTGCCATGCGTCCCGCAACTGATGAGGAAGCCAAACGACCGGAAAGGGTCAAAGTGGCCACCAATGAATCCCATCGCGCTTTGTATTTCTCAAGGAGCCCCATCCCCCACGGTGGGCCGCATTATGTGCACATGGGCATTTATGGATTTGCGCCGAACATGCTCGCCCATTGCGCCGCCCTTCCTGTGGGCCGGCTCGAAACCCTCGAAAAGCTGGAACAGCTGCGGTGGCTCGAGGCGGGTGTCACCATCGGCATGGTCAGCGTTAACAGTGAATCTGGGCCGGGCTCCGTGGACACTTTGGCGGACTTAGAAAGGGTCAGAAAATGGCACGCCCAACAGCCAAAGTCGACCTGAAATCAGAAAATGGTGCCGCAGTCGAGGTGCTGACCATTACTTTCACACCATTATGCACAATCAATCCACCACGGATTTTTTGGTAAATGCCATGCCACTCCTCCTGCATGACCACGATTGCTTGGTCATTCCGGGGCTTGGTGGATTCTTGGCTCATCCTGTATCGGCCAGATTCGATTCGGACAAAGGCGAATGGATTCCGCCGGGGAGAGATGTCGTCTTCAATCCAAAGTTGACGGTTCGTGACGGCTTGCTCGAACAAGAAATTCGAAGGGCCACAGGATGTTCAACCGATGCGGCCACCCTCTTGATCGATCAAGAGGTTCAGGCCCTCATGGCCAAGGCCAAAAGCGGTCACCACACCGAACTGCCTGGCTTGGGTAGGCTTTTCCTCCAGGAGGACGGTCAGCTGGGCTTTGCTCCCGAACCCCGCCTTGGCGAGCGCTACGCTTCTCCCGGGCTGGGTCGCATTCCTTGGCCAGATTTGAAGAAGGAGGAGGCCACCAGCACCACAACCGACGAGGGTCAAAGACCCAAAGTCATTCCTGTTCCAGAGGAGGACACCGAGGTGATCAAAAGTCCCTTTGGACCGCAACTGCTCAAAATCGCCGCTGTTTTGGCCTTTCCCATGATGGTGGCCGGCTCCCTGTTATGGAGCCATCAAAACAACACAGGGTTCAGCCTTTTAAACCTTTCCGGAACATCGGAACCCGCCCATTTTGCGCCGCGAATTGAAGGAGAAGACATTCGGTTTCCAGAATCATCGGAAACTGCAGCGCTTCCTTTTGTCCAAGCCGGCGTTCCCGACCTCGCCCCCAATGCAATCGACGAGGCCACCATGCCCATCCCTGTGCCGCAATCCATTTCCAGCGGCTGTAGCCACCATGTGATCGCCGGAACGTTCGGCGAAGCTGCGAAAGCTGCGCGTTTGGCTCGGCGATTTGAAGCCTTGGGCTACACCGCATCCATTCTGCCTGGACCCAACGGAATGCAGCGCGTTTCTGCTGGATGCTTCAACAACTCTCAGGACGCATCTCAATTTCAAAGAGCGATTCGGACCCGACATGGGTTTGACCAAGCTTGGGTGCTCAAATTTTAAGTGCGAGGGCCATGTCGAAGACCATATTGCCCATCGACTGGACTCCGATTCGTCATGTGGTTCTCGACTTTGGAGGTGTTCTGTATGACATTGACCATGCCGCTCCGGCCAAGGCTTTTTTTGACTTGGGCTTCACAGACTTCCAAAATTGGTTTGCACATGGGCATCAATACCCCGTCATAGACGACTTGGAATGTGGACGAATCTCCGACCACATGTTTCTTCAGGTCTTGCAAAGCAGATGCACGCCTGGAACCACTTTGGACGACGTCAAAAAAGCTTGGAATTCCATTTTGATCGGGTTGCGATCCGACATCATGCCCGTACTGACGGCCTTGAAAAGCCAGTTTGACTTGGTGCTGTTCAGCAACACGAACGCCATACATGCTCAATTCTTCGAGCGTCAAATCTTAGATGGTATCGGGCGCGATTTCTCGAACGCTTTTCGTCAAATCATATACAGCCATCGCTTGGGAGAGCGCAAACCAGACCCCAAAGCCTATTTGACTTTGGCCAAAGAACTCGACCTGGATGCCAGCGGCACCTTGTTCATCGACGATACGGAATCCAATGTGGTTGGAGCCATTCATGTGGGGTGGCAAGCCACTTTGCACAACCCAAAAGACCGTTCGCTCGGTCAGCTCTTCGCTGACTTGGGGCTCAAACTTTAACGTTCTGCACACCGCAGGCCTCTAAGAGGCAGATGCAGTCTCTTTGGGCGGTCAGTGCCACATGCCTTTTCCCGTTGCCGGCTGTCCGGACTTGCGGCGTTTTTGCTTCTCTTTTTTGTAGCCCATCTCAAATCCGATTCCGAATTGGCCTTGCCAATGGCCTGACTCCAATGGGTAAAGGAGACCTGGAACATTCTGTGCAGAAGCAGCGATGCGCAAGGGACCTCCCCGTAGAGAAAGGCCTGCGCCAAATGACCAAGACTGGTCTCGGAATTGGGCCTGAACATGCGTCGCCACATGGGTTCCTAGGCGGTGGGTCAGGCCAAGTAAAAACCCATCTGTGCGTCGGTCAAAACGAAATTGGCGGTATGCCATACCCGTGATTTCAATGCTTTCTGACGGGCGAATCCTAAAACCCAACCTCCATGTTTCTTGAACAGGCGTGCTGAACGCTGGCATCTCATCGCTCTTGCTGTCCAATTCAAAGGCTCCTTGCAACGAGTCCGCCATGTCACTCGCCCAAGTGTCGAACATCGCAGGCAAAGAGTCTGGAAGACTCAATGAATCAGCACTGGACAGAAGACCCACCACATCCATGCCTTGCAACACGAATTGAGCCGGATCCACTTGTTGTTTGCTGATGGACTTCAACCATCGAATGGACCCCCTGCCCTCCATGGCACCTTCCAAAGAAAACTTGGGGCTCACGCGCCAGAGAAATCCAACATCAAAGGCCACTCCAGAACCCAAAATCGGCGGCACCCCACCACCGCTGTATGTCAATGGGTCGGCATTCGACACGAGCGAGTCCAAGTCAACACCAGCAGATTGAACGGCGGCCTCGCCCTCCAAGGTCCAACTGTAGTCCACCGAATCGGTGTACCATGTGGCGTCAAACGTCTCCGTCTCAAACGCTCCAACCCCATTGAGGATGTGGACCCCCCATCCCAACCAAAACTTCTCTTCGGTAACCATGGCGCCCACGCTTAAGCTGTGGTCGAAGTAACCTTGAGCATTCAACCCAAAGTCCGAAAAAGAAATCGGCCGGCCGATCATATCCGGATGACCGTTGCCTTTCCAGCCCATGGCAAAAAGGTCTCGGTCGTAATTGAATTGCTGGTCCCCTACAAAACGGCTTCTCAACCTGAACTCAAACCGGTTTTTGTCTCGGAAAGAAAGCGCAAACAGCGGCACCTCAGCTCTGAAGCCTATGGTTTCCACAGAGTCCATCCGCTCCAGCATCAAGCTTGGGTCGACCACACCATCTGCACTCATGAAATCATAGGCACTCGGTCCCGAATGGCTGAATCCGATTTGCGAGCCCGCCAAGCCACCAATCCAAAGCTGGCCCCCTGAAGGGTGCAGCAATGCAGGGTTCGACCACCCCGCTTGTCCCCACTCTGGCATGCATTCAACTGGACCCAATTGGGCTTGTGCACTCCACACTCCAAAGACCAGCCCCAAACCGATCAGCCCTTTTCTCATCCAATCCATGTCAAAGTTCAATTCGGGTGTACAACAAGGCCCCCAGTTGCATCCAGAGGTCCTGGTTCTCTGTGAGACGAACAAAGGCGCCCAAATTGGCGTCAGCAGTGGCACACCAAGCCTGAACCACCACCCGGTCTGCCAACTTCAAACGGTTGGACCGCTCCCAATCAAAAAAGAAGTCTTGTCGAAATTCTGCAGGCGCCAAAGGAACGCCCTCTGACGTGAGAGAAGGCATGGTAAACAAAGACAGAGACGATGTCATCAAGCTGTCCAAAACCACTCCGTCTTCATCCAAAAAGTAAGCCTGTAGGTCCACACCAAAGGGAAAGCCGTTGTTGAGAATCAACCTCAATTCCGCAGAGTCCAATTCGGCCTGTTCTTCTACGCTCAGGGAAAAGTCCAACGTGTCTACAAAGTCTACCTGAGAGGCGCGAATGGACAACGGCACCTCGGCTCTGAACTCAGCATCTACAAATCCATCAGCATCCACAAAATTCACCTCCCCTTCTGCCAGGCCTCCCGGGTTGGCCACAATGCTCAAGCTCAAATTCCAATCCACCGGATCTGCACTGAAAAGGTCCACCAAATTGCTGTTGGTCTCGTCCACCAGCCAAGAAGACACCGTGGGCGATTGCGAACTTCCATCGGCTTGACCCACGAAGAGACTGGGTTCAGAGGTCTCCAAGCTGGCCAACACAACTCCCCCAGAAACAGACTCGAAGTCCACCTCCTGCAATGAGGCATTGACACCAAATCCGTTCGTGATCACCAACTCAATGCTGGCCTGCTCCAATTCAATGCCCGCAGTGGTGAACCGGTCATCAAACAGCGCAAACGTGGTGGTGCTTTCTTCCAAACTGATCTCGTCCTCTCCAAAATCACCCTCCACCCGTTCGAAGGTGAGCTGATCCATGGTCAATGCCACGGTTAAAGATTCGCCAGGTAAGGCAGTGTGGTTGGGGCTGCTTTGAAGAAACAAGGTGTATGCCCCCGAGATTTCATTGAGCGCGTCACCCGTATTGTCGGGCAATATTTTCCAACCCGCCAAGTCTTCTGTGACAGAGAAAAGCCCTGTCTCTAACATCTCGGGCGTCCATTCGACCGACCACGGAATGCCCGTGTTGTCCACCAAATTGGGCAGCCACAATTCTCCCCCTACATCGTCTCCAACATCGGAGGTCAACGTGAATTCCAATTGACCTGTGGCCAACTCAATCTCCATCAAAACCGCAGCCTCGGGCTGACCCACCACCATTGAGGTCTGTAGCGTATCGGAATAAGTCAACACCTCTCCTGGAGGCAAAACATTCAATGCTGCCGCCGTGACGGCGTCCAACACAAATTCCTCTTCCTCCAAGACGCTGGGCAGCACCAGCCATTCTTCTGCCAGTGTTCCACTGAAAACTTCCTCTTGGACAAACACCAGTTGACCGTTGGGCATGGCCACCACAGGAAGGGAGTCCAAGTTGTCTGTCAAGACCTCCAGAACGTCCCCCAGATCAAACCGCGTATCCACCAATGGAACCGCCACAATGGGGGTCCATTCCGGAAATGAAAATTCCTCCGGTGGCTCCTGACAACCCGACCATGCGAGCAAAAGCGCGAGGAGAAACGTGATGTTGGGCCCAATGGGGCGATGCGCAGATTGAAAAAACATGCTACAGTGCAATACGTGCAACCGCCCTTTGAGGTTGCAACGAGAAAAGAAGGTCAAAAAGGTTGACCCCTGAAAACCCTGGTTTACTCTGTAATGCCTTCGAGGTCCATCATGAAGGCGTACTCCAAGGCCGTCTCCTTGTAACGGCGGAAGCGGCCCGACTGACCACCGTGTCCCGCATCCATGTTGGTGAGGAACAACAAAGTGTTGTCGTCGGTCTTGAGCTCACGCAATTTGGCCACCCACTTGGCGGGCTCCCAATACTGCACTTGGCTGTCCCAATATCCAGTCGTGACCAAAGTGTTGGGGTAGTCCTGCGCCTTCACTTGATCGTACGGGCTGTACGACTTCATGTAGGCGTAGTAGACGCTGTCTTTGGGGTTGCCCCACTCATCGAACTCAAACGTGGTCAGCGGAATGGTCTCGTCGAGCATGGTGTTGATCACATCCACGAATGGCACAGCTGCCACAACGCCATTGAAAAGGTCTGGCGCCTGGTTCATCACAGCACCCATCAACAAGCCACCGGCAGATCCTCCCATCGCATAGAGGTGCTCTGGCGAAGTGTACTTCATCTCCACCATCGCACGGCCCACGTCTTCAAAGTCATTGAAGGTGTTCTGCTTTTTGAGCAGCTTGCCATCCTCATACCACATGCGGCCCATCTCCTGACCCCCGCGGATGTGCGCGATGGCGTAGACAAATCCCCGGTCGAGAAGGGAAAGGCGCACGCTGGAGAAGTAGGGGTCCATGCTGGCGCCGTAGCTGCCGTATGCATAGAGCAAAAATGGATTTTCACCGTTGCGCTCTACCCCCTTTTTGTAGACCATGCTCACGGGCACCTTGACCCCATCCCGCACCTCGACCATGAGGCGCTCAGACGTGTAGTTGTCTGGAGAAAAGTTGTCGTCGATGACCTCCTGCTGCTTGAGCAAGGTGCGCTCTCCGGTCCGCATGTTGTGGTCAAACGTGCTGCTTGGGGTGGTCATGGAGCTGTAACCAAACCTCAGGATCTCCGTGTTAAAGTCTGGGTTGGAGCGTGTGCCTGCTGTGTATGCAGGGTCGTTGAACTCCAGGTACTCGTCCATGGTGCCGTCCCAACGCTTGATGCGAATCTGGTTCAAACCCTCCTTGCGCTCTTCAACCACCAAGTGGTCTTTAAAGATGTCAATGCCTTCGAGCAAAACGTCGGCACGGTGAGGAATGACCTCTTCCCAATTCTCTTTGGACGTGGCGTCAACCGACGTCTTCATCAACCGGAAGTTCTTGGCCTCCCAGTTGGTCACGATGTAAAAGTGGTCGCCGTAATGGCTGATGCCGTATTCCAGATCACGCTCGCGCGGCTGGATCACTTTCCACTCCCCCATGGGGTCATCGGCCCGCAAAACACGGTACTCTTGGGACAGCGTTTGGGAAGTATAGATCACCAAGTAAGCATCGCTCTTGGAGCGGTACACGCCACAAGCAAACGTCTCGTCCTCTTCTTCAAACACCAGGACATCGTCCTCGACAGGCGTGCCCAAAACGTGACGGTACACTTGGTTGCTGCGCAGGGTCTGCTCGTCCTTGCGTGTGTAGAAGACCGTTTTGTTGTCTGCTGCCCAGGTCGCGCCTCCGGTGGTAACCGGGATCATATCTGGCAACATCTCACCGGTTTGCAGGTCCTTGAAGTGAACGTTGTACTGACGGCGGCTCACCGTATCCACACCAAACGCCAAAATGCGGTTGTCGTCGCTGACACCCATTCCACCCACGGCGAAGTAGTCGTGTCCTTCGGCCAATTCATTCTGGTCCAACATGACTTCTTCCTCACCGGTGCACTCCTCGTACTTGGTCTCCTCACCTGCAGGCTTGCGGCAGTTGATGGAATACTCCTTGCCTTCGGTGTAGCGGGTGTAGTACCAATAACCGCGGTCCTTCACCGGAACGCTGCTGTCGTCCTTCTTGATTCGGCCCACGATTTCATCGAATAGCTTCTCTTGAAGGGGCTTGGTGTGGGCCAGTTTTACGTCGATGAACTTGTTTTCCTCCTCGAGGTAATCGATGACGTCCTGCGTCTGCGCATCGGCTGATTCCGCTTTCTTCTGGTCGTCGCTCAAGCGCATCCAGAAGTAGTTGTCGACACGGGTGTCTCCGTGGTCGGTCATTTCAAACGGGACTTTCTTGGCCACAGGGGCGGCCACATCATCGTTTTGGGACATGTCTGAAGGGGATTGACAGGCGGTTAAAGAGGCCATGGCAAAAAGCACCACAAAGGCACCCGCCAAGCGGTCACAGGTCTGAAGTCGGAGCATGAGAATCGTGTAATGGACCCCAATATTAGCCCATAGCCCGATGGCCCGACACTTCTAATTCTTAAAGTGCAGCTTCCTCGGCGGAGAACACCCGAAACTCAAACCGCTCCATGATGGGGTTCGAGAGCAGTTTTTCGCACGCTTCGGCCACCAGCTTTTCGGCCTCTTCGCGGCTTCCAGCTTCGATGTCCAAGGTGATGTGCTTGCCAATCCGAACATTGGTCAGTTGACCCAGACCCATGTTGGGCAAGTTGTTGGACACAGCCTTGCCCTGTGGGTCGAGCAATGCGGGCAAAGGGAGAATGTCGATCGCGGCGTGAAATACCATGTGGCGCTAGTTCGTCAGAAGGGTGCGATGCAAAATGGCCCCCATCATCGGGTACGAAATTAGGGCAAGGAACAGTCCTGTCGACCCCCCAAATGCAACCAAAAAGACAACCGCCACGATCCAAGCCAACCGAGCGCCATCCATCCTGCGGTCTCTTCCCCATTCCTTGAGCCCAAATTGCGGAAACCGCGAGGACATCCACAACGGCAGCAATGTGCCTCCAGCCAATCCAGTCAACCAGAGCCAATCGCCACCTTCACCGCTCCAACCTGCCCACGCCAACAACAAAAGCCCCCACCACAACGCCGAAAACGGCGCGGGAATCCCTTCAAAGTCCAAGCCCTCTTTTTCTGGCATGTCGCTCATGGCTTCGCCAGCATAGCGGGCCAAGCGCCAAGCCGCTGCCGGAAGGATCAAGAGTGGCAATCCCGTGGTCCAGCTGCCCTCCCAAAGCGCCAACCCAGAGAGCGACCACTCCTTCATCAAGGCCAAGCCCACAAACGCCGGAGCCAAACCACCGGACACCAAATCCGCCATGGAGTCCAACAAGGCACCCTGTTTGCCGTCTGCACCCATGGCGCGTGCAACCGCCCCATCCAAAACGTCGCACACCACGCCAAAACCCCAAACAGCCAACATGAGATAAATCCCCATTACACGGCGTTCTGAGACCCTCATGGCCTCCATCAGCCATCCATCAGCACCGATAGATGCGGCCCATTCCGCCGCTGCCCACCCCAAATCGAACTCAGATGCCGCCCACCATGCCACGAGTGCACCAGCACCCAGGTTGCAGAAGGTCAACACATTGGCCGGCCAAGCGCGCCATGAAATCGAAGTAAGGCTTTGGGTCTCCACGAACTGAAAATTAATCCGCATGAAACCCTGCGGCTTCCCTTCCGTATATTTGCATCCCCGCTCAGGTGGGGAAAACAAAGTGGTCTGGTGGCCGAGTGGCTAGGCTCAGCTCTGCAAAAGCTGCTACAGCGGTTCGAATCCGCTCCAGACCTCACAAAAAAGAAGCCCGGTTTTCACCGGGCTTCTTTCTTTTTACGCGGCTTGAGCACGCGTCATTCGCAAGACTGGCCAAAGGAGGAAAGGACCAACAGGATGTCGCTCACGCCAACCAAGCCGTCCAAGTTCACGTCCTCAGGGCAGGACGTCGGGCCCCACAGACAGCTTCCATCGTCCATGGTCGCCGAAGCTGAGTAGTTCTGCGCCTGTTCGTAGGTGCAACCCGCATTTTCATCGGCGTCGCAAATTCCATTGGCGTTGGTGTCGCTCTGACAATTGCCACCGCAAACGCCCAGGGCATCCCCCTGACCACCTTCGCAATCGCAATCGCCTGCTGGAATGTCGCTGCATCCACACTCGTAAATCGCGCCCAATCCGTTGCAAACGCCACAGGCATCTAACAGACCCACGCAATCGTCTACGTTGTCGCAGATGCCATCAGAATCCAGGTCTTCCGTGCAGGTGCCGTTGCAATCACCCACAGCATCCACTGCACCGACACAATCGTCTACGTTGTCGCAAATGCCGTCTTCATCCAAGTCAGCAGGACAACCGCCCGCACATGTCTCACAGCTTTCCCAGCAGACAGCGGGCAGGGACTCCGCTCCATCCACCGTCAACACGCGGTTCACAAACTCACCCGTGGTCAACGTGCAAGATTCTCCTCCTGCAAATTGCTCGGAAACACCCCAGTCGAAGGTGGTGAACTTGTATTCGTAAAGGCCAGGGGCCCAGTTCATGGTCACGGTCCAAATGCCGTCTCCTTCGGGATCGGCCAACGGATCTGACACCGCACTCCAGCCGTTGAAGGTTCCCGCCAAGAAAATGGGTCCGTCAGGAGAAGTGGACTCGTTCATGTCCACCGACAGCGTGACCGGAAAGGTGCAAGACCCGTCGTCCACTGTGGCAGATGAATTGTAGTTCACCGCATCTGACGCCGTGCACCCACTCACGGTGCCTCCGCCACCACCACCACCACCACCCGCTCCCGCACCGGGACGGGTCGCCAACCAGTACAGGGTATTGGTCTTGGTGTTTCCATCGTCATATCCATTCAACTGAGCAGCCTCGTTCCAGGCCGTTTCGGGATCGATCACCGCGTGAGCCATGTAGATGAAGCCTTTCCAGCCCTCTCCTATGGACGGGTTGTTCAATGCCTGTGCCACCACCGGATATTCTTCTTCGATCCACTCAGCGCGCAACAACTCCTCGGTGATGGGCGTGTAAGGGAGCATCTGTATGCCGTGAATGAATTCAATGTTGGCCCCAAAAAAAGTCGAGTAATCCACCTTGAGCCCCCACAAAATACCCACCACTTTGTTGGATGCGAACGGCTCCGGGTAAATGCCTTCACCTGCATTGATCTGCCAGTACTTCCAGGTCGCTCGAAGCTCCGTGGCCAACATCATGCGTCCAAGGTCTCGGATGCGGTCATCCTCGATGGCCAAGCCATACAGGTAAACACCGTACCATGCGTTGACCGCTTCTGAGCTGCTCTCTTGGTTGCGTGCGTCGCCAAACTCAAACAACCCGGCTGCCCAAGAATGGCCCACAAACCAGTCTTTGTTCCGCATGTATCCATAGTGCGAATCCACGCCTGATGGCTCTGCGATGTCCCGAATCAAGTGCATCACCTCATCGCCCCACTCCGCAACCCAAGCTGGGTTGTCCTTCGCCAAAGCCGCGGCTGCATAAATCCAGTAACCGTAATGAAAGTGGTGGTCGTTGTAATAGCCTTGACCAAAGGCAGCACTGGGGTTGTTGAGGCCTGAAGCCGAAACCAAGCCGCCCCAGGTCTGATCGTAAACAAGGGGGTCCCCATTGGAACCCTGAAGCCTCTGTTGGAGGGCAGGTGCGAGCGTGTTTCGATACCCGGCAGCCAATGATGTTTCTCCCAACTCATCCGCAATCAAGGCCAACCTGGCCAGCGCCGAAAACTGTTTGCCTCCGAAATAAGTGTCACCCGCCGTGACCCCGAAGTTGACGTCTTGGGCCAAGGCATCCCGGACGTCTTGCTCCAATTCTGGCGCGATGCCATTGGGCGACTCCCAAGCAATAGAAGTCAAGGGCTCATCCATGGTCCAACTGTCGCCAACCACACCCACCATGTCTCCTTTCATGGTGTTTCGAGTCAAAGACACCACGCTGGGTGAAGACAACACATCCATGTGGTGAGGCAGGGCCATCATCAGCAATGGGCCAGAGCCTTGGGTTTCCCAATTGAAAGACAGCTCACCCATGTCTCCGGTGGCCGTAGCAGCAACGTCACCCCCGACAGGAATACGTCCTGAGTGGGCATCCAAAATGGTGGCTTCACTGCCGCTCTCGCGCACCGCTGCCCGCAACGTTCCTGTGAACGGTCCTGACGCCACCAAAGCCCCGCCAGAAGCACTCAGCGTGATCGCACTCGATGCATACAAAATCCAAGTCTGCCCGTTGTTCATGCTGACCTCAAATCGGGTGTCCGTGACGGCAGAAGAAGCCGACCCACCATTCAAAGACGTGATGGCATGAACAGTTCCAATTCGCGGGGTCAGGCTATTGTAGTGCGCAGTGACGTAGGCCATTCCCCGCACCAAATTCGCATGCATGGAGCCACTTCCACTGCCCCAATCCATGCGAACATGCAATGGGCCATAGTCTGTCACCTGCCTAGCAGGAAGACCATTGGTTGCGCCAAAACTGAGGTTCTCCGTGAAATAGGTGAAGATGTAATTCTGCTCAACCACTTTGCCCGAAAACCCGAAACGAAGCCCATCACCATGCGCCTGGATCAAGTATGGCAATGCGTTCACCGTGTTGGTGCCTCCTCCCAAAGCCAAATTCAGCCACCAAGCATTGGTTGGCAAAGGCGTGGACGTGTCACTCCAAAGCCCTGTAGGTGAAAGGCCATGTGACTGCGTCGAAAACGAAGGCGAAGCGTTAGAAAGGGGGTCGCCTCCGAGGAGGTTCGCTTGAAAATGTGCGGCCAATGGCAGGGCCGCAAAGCAGAGGAGAAATAAACAACGCATTTGGTTGTCTCAAGTTAATCTCTCCTGCCCTCCTCATCGCTTGACTTTGGTCAAATACACCCTTGATTTTTGTCATTGGTGACCTCAAACCTCCAAAACGGCGGCAATGCCCGGCAAGGTTTTTCCTTCCAACCCTTCTAGCATGGCGCCACCTCCCGTGGAGACGTAGCTGACCTTGTCTGCCAATCCAGCTTTGTTGACCGCCGCAACGGAGTCTCCACCGCCAACAAGGGTGTACGCCCCCGAATTTGTAGCCGCTACAATGGCGTCCGCTATGCGGTTGGTGCCTTTCGCAAAACGATCAAACTCAAAAACGCCCATGGGGCCATTCCACAAAATGGTCTTGCAATCGGCCAACGCTCCTGCAAATTTTTCGCGGCTGTTCTCCCCAATGTCCATGCCTTCCCATCCCTCTGGAATGGCATTCGTGGGGTGGGTCTCTTGGGCTGCATCAGGCGAGAATCCATCTCCACACAGGGTGTCTGATGGAAGGTGAACCTCAATGCCTTTGGCCTTGGCAGATTCCAACAAATCAAGGGCCTCCTTGTGCATGTCCGGCTCGACCAACGATCCGCCCACTTGCCCCCCCTGAGCTTGGATGAACGTATACGCCATGCCACCGCCAATCACGAGTTTGTCTACCCGGTCCAACAGGTTCTTCAGCACCGCCAGTTTGGAGCTGACTTTGGCCCCTCCAATGACCGCTGCAACCGGCCTTTCTGCATGGCCCAACACGCGCTCCATGGCCTTGACCTCGCCCTCCATCAAAAACCCGAACGCCTTGTCCTCCGGAAAGAATTTGGCAATCACGGCCGTGCTGGCGTGCGCCCTGTGCGCCGTGCCAAATGCATCGTTGATGTAGAAGTCGCCGTTCTCGGCCAATTGTCCTGCAAAGAATTCGTCTCCCGCCTTTTCTTCATCGTGAAAGCGAAGGTTTTCCAACAGGGCCACCTCCCCAGATGCCAAATCTTGGGTCACATCCAAAGCCTCGTCTCCGACGCAATGGGACGCAAACTTCACGGATTGACCCAACAGCTGTTCAAGCGTGGGCAAAATGTGCCGCAGAGACAACGCGGCATCTTGTCCTTTTGGACGGCCGAGGTGGCTCATGAGCACAACACTTCCCCCGGTTTTCAGCACGTGCTGAATGGTGGGCAAAGCGGCGCGAATGCGCGTGTCGTCGGTGACCTCTCGGCTGCCGTCGTCGGCAAGCTGGGTCATGGGAACATTGAAGTCCACGCGAATCAAAGCGCGGACACCGTCAAAGTTGAGATCTTGGAAAGCCATTTTTCTGAATGGGATGGGGTCAGGAGAAGAGGGTGGACCAACCCACGCGCTCGGCCACACGGGACGAAAGCTCTGAAATGGGCACACGAATTTGTTCCATGGTATCGCGGTCGCGCAAGGTCACCGCCTGGTCGTCCAACGTGTCGTGGTCAATGGTGACACACAGAGGGGTGCCAATGGCGTCCTGCCTGCGGTACCTGCGGCCAATGGCGTCTTTTTCGTCGTATTGGACGCTGTGGTCCAACTTCAAACGGTCCATCACTTCACGCGCCTTCTCTGGCAAACCGTCTTTTTTCAAGAGGGGAAGCACGGCCACCTTTACGGGGGCCAACGCGGGTGGAATGCTCATCACCACCCGCTCGGAGCCATCTGCCAAGGTCTCATTCCTCAATGCACTGGACAAAACCGCCAAGAACATGCGGTCCAAGCCGATGGAGGTTTCGATCACGTAAGGCACGTAGCTCTCTTCCCGCTCGGGATCGTAGTAACGAAGCTTTTTGCCACTGTGCTCTTCGTGGGCGTTCAGGTCAAAGTCGGTGCGGCTGTGAATGCCCTCTAGCTCCTTGAATCCCATGGGGAAATTGAACTCGATGTCACACGCTGCGTCTGCGTAGTGCGCCATTTTAATGTGGTCATGGAAACGGTAAGAGCCATCTCCCAAACCCAAGGATTTGTGCCACTGAATGCGGGCCTCTTTCCAGTATTCATACCACTTTCCTTGGTCGCCAGGGGGGACAAAGAATTGCATCTCCATTTGCTCAAACTCCCGCATGCGAAAGATGAACTGGCGAGCGATGATCTCATTTCGGAATGCCTTTCCAATCTGGGCGATTCCAAAAGGCAACTTCATTCGACCGGATTTCTGAACGTTCAAGAAGTTGACGAAGATGCCCTGGGCCGTCTCCGGGCGCAGGTAAATCACACCCGCGTCCCCGCTGACGGCGCCCAGCTCTGTCTTGAACATGAGGTTGAACTGTCTCACGTCCGTCCAGTTGGCGGACCCCGTCTCAGGATCCTTGATGCCCAAGTCCACAATCAATTGCTTAACCGCATCCAGGTCTTCCGCGTTCATGGCCGTCTTGAACCGCTCATTGATGCTGTCGATTTCCGCTTGCCGACGGACGCAATTCCCGTTGGTCTCGCGGAATTGAGCCTCATCAAAAGCGTCGCCAAACTTCTTGGAAGCCTTGGCCACATCCTTGGCAATTTTGGCTTCAATCTTACCAATGTGGTCCTCAATCAGGACGTCGGCCCGGTAACGCTTCTTGCTGTCTTTGTTGTCAATCAGTGGGTCGTTGAACGCATCCACGTGTCCCGAAGCCTTCCATGTGGTGGGGTGCATGAAAATGCTGGCGTCCAAGCCCACAATGTTTTCATGCATGCGAACCATCGCGGTCCACCAATAAGACTTGATGTTGTTCTTCAGCTCCACCCCGAGCTGGCCGTAATCATATGCCGCGCTCAATCCATCGTAAATGTCACTGGAGGGGAACACAAATCCGTATTCCTTGGCGTGTCCAATCACGCGCTTCAGGTGGTCGTCCTGTTGGGCCATATCAAAAGGGGTCGAGGGTTTGATGGAGTGAACATTGCACCCCTGAGCCCGCAAAAATAGGCCTAACAAGCACACCGGCGTACCTTGTGGCCATGGCCGTTCAAGCCCCACCCACAGAGCGCATTGGCATCATCGGAAGTGGAAGCTGGGCGACCGCCCTCGCCCTGTTGTTTGCTCGGGATGAAATTGCGTCGGAACACCCCGTCAATTGGTGGGTTCGGCGCGAATCCTCGTTGGATCACATTGCCAAAACAGGACACAACCCCCTGTATCTGAGAAGCCTGTCTCTCCCCTTGGAACGGCTGAACATGACCACAGACATTCAAGCTGTCGTGGACCAAAGCGACGTTCTGATTTTGGCTGTTCCAAGCGCTTACCTCGACGATGCACTTCGCGGCAACAAGGTCACGGGGTTGGACAAAAAAATCGTGTTCAACGCAGTGAAGGGACTGGTGACCGATGAGCATCACATTCCCGCGCGCTACCTCCACAAAGAGTTGGGGGTCCCCTATGGCCGCATCGGATTGATTGCAGGACCCAGCCACGCCGAAGAGGTGGCCCGAGAGAATTGGACATACCTCACCTTGGCTTGCTCCAACGAACACTTTGCCAAGGTCATGGCCGATCGATTGAGCAGTCCCTGGCTGAGGACCCACACCACCGACGACATTTTTGGAATCGAGCTCGCTGCAGTCCTCAAAAACATCTATGCCGTTGCGGCTGGAATCGCTCACGGTATGGGCCTGGGGGACAACTTTATCGCCGTTTTGATTTCCAATGCGCTGAAAGAGACGGGACGTTTTCTGAATGCCGTCAACGAAACGTCGCGAGATGTCAGCGCTTCGGCCTACCTCGGAGACTTGCTGGTCACCGCTTACTCGCCGCACAGCCGAAACCGAACACTGGGAACCATGGTCGGCAAAGGCTATCGCGTTCAAGGTGCCTTGGTCGAAATGGACATGGTGGCCGAAGGCTATCCCGCAGCACTGGGCATCCATGTGATCAACCAAAAGTTTGACGTCCCCATGCCTGTTGCAGAGTGTGTTTACCGCATTCTTCATGAGCGCATCGCACCCTCCATTGAAATGCGCATCCTCGCCGACCGCATTCATTGATCTCCCAATTTGCCCGTTGCGGCAACGAAAAGCTTCCCGAACTTGTTCTCTACATGGTGCGCTTGGTCACATCCATATTTCTGCTGTTGGCCACAACCCTGTCGGCTCAGGTCCGGTTTGTGCCCAACAAAGGACAATGGCCAGCCCATGTCCACCATCGAGCAGAGGTGATCAGTGGCGGGGTTCAAGTCGAATCTGAGGGTTGGACCAGCTGGCAATGGGCCCCCTCTGGAGAAGGCGATCATCATGCTGGTTCCAAACGCGGGGTGATGTGGCAGGCCAAATGGATGATGGCATCCCCCATTGACCTGGCCAGTTGGTCGGCGTTCGAAACCGAAGAAGACCGGATTCACTTCTACCTCTCCAATGATGCCAGCCAATGGGCCGAAAACGTGCAGCCAGCCAAGCGCATCGAAACGCAGAACCTTTGGCCTGGAATCGCCCTTCGGTGGCGCGGCACCCGCTCTGGAAATGCCAAATTTGAACTCACCGTTTCTCCAGGAGCCGACCCCACAATGGTTGCGTGGGAATACGCCGGGGTTCAACCCAAAGTGAGGCCCGATGGCGGTTTGGACCTCATCCATGCCCTGCATGAAGGGCCAGGGTTCAACGCCCAACTTGAGCCGCCATTTGCCTATCAGCTCTCCTCTGAAGGCGCCATGAAAACCGTGCCTTGTCGCTATCAAGTGCGGGGAAACACAGTCGCCTTGGCCTTGGGTAAACATGACCCAACCCTGCCATTGGTGCTGGACCCAGAAATCACCTTTTCAACCTATGCGGGATCGACAGGAGACAACTTTGGAACCACCGCCAGCAATGGACCTGGTGGCTCCTTGGTCGGAGGAGCCGTTGCCTTTGCCCCTGGGTACCCCACCACCGCAAATGCCGTGCAAGAGCTCATGGGGGTTTTCGAGGACGGAATCAGCCACACGGCCCTCACCGTATTCAGTGACGACGGCAGCAGCCTGTTGTACAGCACCTATTTGGGGGGGCAGCAAGCCGACATTCCGCACAGCCTCGCCTTCAATGAAACCTGGGGACGCATCGTGCTCTTTGGGACCACTGGGTCCAGTGATTTTCCTTCGACAGCCAACGCCCACCAATCCAATTTGGCAGCAGGCCCAGCCACCGACGTCACCGTCTATGGAGTGGACACCCAACCCAACGGCGTAGATGCATACTTGGCCAGCTTCAACGCCCAAGACTTCACGCTGGAAGCCGCCACTTATTTCGGGGGAACAGGAACAGACGGCCTCAACAATGCCACCGGGCTGCGCGCCAATTTTGGGGACAACTACAGGGGGCAAGTGGACATTGGTCCAGAGGGCACTGTGTGGATCGCCACAACCACAACTTCACCAGACCTGAACATGCCGGGGAGCCCCGCCCATGCTGGTGGCTATGATGCGCTGGTCGCCGGATTTGACGCCGACCTCACCACCCTGCTTTGCGGGCGCACTTTTGGGGGAAGTGGCAACGACGCCGCGTACAGTGTTGAAGTCGCGCCCGACGACAGCTTCGGCGCTTTTGGCAACCTCGAAATGATGGTGGGCGGAGGCACGTCTTCGGCTGATTTGCCCTTGCCTGGAGGCAGCATTCAGCCCGCCCCAGCCGGCAACATCGATGGGTGGATCGCCCAATTCAATGCCGGTCCCGACGCGCTTACCGTTCAATTTGGGACCTACCATGGCCTGGCCGATTACGACCAAGTGTACTTCGTTCAAAGGGATGAGTCGGGAAGGCCTTACGCATATGGTCAGGCGCGAGGGGGCATGCCCGCCATTGGCGATGTCTATTCCAACCCCGGCAGCGGTCAATACATCACCTGCTTCCTTCCTGACTTGAGTGACATCGAGTGGCAAAGCCCCATTGGAACTGGAGGCCCAGGAATCGACCTGAGCCCCACCGCCTTTTTGGTCAGCGACTGCCAACAGGTCTACATCAGTGGTTGGGGCGGCCAAACCAATGCCACCGGCGGAACCGCAGATGTGGCAGGCAGCACCACTTTTGGGTTGCCCACCACAGACAGTCCCTTTCAAAGCGGTACAGACGGCAGCGACTTTTATCTGGCCGTGCTGGCTCCAGACGCTGCGGATCTGGTCTATGCCACCTATTTCGGAGGGCCCTTCTCCAACGAGCACGTCGATGGCGGCTCATCTCGGTTCGATCAAAATGGCACGGTATATCAATCCGTTTGCGCCGGTTGTGGAGGGATGAATGACTTCCCCTCAACCGACAATGCTTGGAGCCCAAACAACCCCAGCCCCAATTGCAACATGGGGGTTTTCAAATTCGAACTGGGCAAACTCAACGCCAACATCTCCATCGACGGTCCCGATCAATTCTGCCAGGGAGATGAGGTTCAATTCGAAAACAACACCAACGGACCTGCAGCCTTCATCTGGGACTTTGGCGACGCCAACTTCAGCGAAGAAGTTGCCCCTCTCCATCTGTATGGCATCCCAGGCGAGTTTGAAGTGGAGGTGATTGCCCAAGACACCACAGGTTGCCTTGAGGCCGACACTGCGTACGTTGCGGTCACCATCGCACCTGCGGCCGACCCTTCCATTGAGCCTGTTGATCCCATTTGCGCAGGGGAGTCTGTAGAGCTCGTAGGCTCTGGCAATGGCACCCTTTCTTGGGCTTTCTCCAACAGCTTGAGTGACGTCAATTCGGCCACCCCAACAGCAGAACCCACCACCACGACCACCTATGCATTGACCGATGAAACCCTGTGTGGAATCAACACCGAAGAGGTCACAGTCGAGGTGGTAGACATGGAAACCTCACCCAGTGAAGACACCCAAATCTGCTTGGGAGACGGCACTGAACTTTCCGTCACCAGTCCCATCCCGGATGCCCCCAACTGGAGCTACGCTTGGAGCCCCACAGCTGGCCTGTCCGACCCCACCTCATCCAACCCCACGGCCACGCCCGCACTGACGACCACATACTCAGTTGTCATCACCACAGCAGAGGGGTGCGAACGCAACCATGACATCACCGTTGACGTGGTCCCCGCTGCCCCTGGCGACAACATTTACCCCAACGTGCCCCTGTGCATTGGTCAATCCACCGTCCTCAATGCCGACGATGGAAACACTTGGATTTGGAGCCCCACCGTCGGACTCAACAACCCCGCCAGTCAGACTCCAGTGGCTGCCCCCACAGAGACCACCACATACTCGGTCACCATTTCCAATTTGTGTGGCGAAGGAACCGATGAGGTGACCGTTGAACTGATCGTGCCCGAAGCCTTTGCTGACCCCGGTGGCCAGGTCTGTGCTGGAGAGCCTTTCCCCGTTTCTGCATCCGGAGGCAGCGCTTATCAATGGGTCCCCGGAAGCCAGGTGACCAACCCTTCGGCTGCACAAACCACAGTCGTCACGGAAACCCCGCAAACCTTTACCGTCTATGTGACCGACGCCGATGGCTGCGTGGCTTCTGCCGAGGTCACCGTGAACACCTGGCCCAGTCCAGAGGTCGAGGCCGGACCCGATCAGCGACAAGATTGGCTGGAGGCGACCTTCCTTTATGGGTCGGTTCAAGGCGATGAACTGGACTCCATTTGGTGGACACCTGAAGGCCCACTGTCTTGCTCAAACTGCCTCATTCCAGAGGTGATCCTGCAAGAAAACCAGACATTCACGCTGCACGTCATCGACATCCATGGGTGTCGGTCTGCCGATGTGGTCGAGGTTGAATTCAACTACCCCCTCTACGTGCCTTCGGCTTTCACTCCCGATGGAGATGGGGTCAACGATGGGTGGCGACCGGAGGGCCATTGGTTGAATGGGACAGGCACATACCTGCAAGGGCAACCTGACGCCACCCTCCTTCCCGGATACCGCGTGGAAGTTTGGGACCGATGGGGGGCTTGCATTTGGGCCTCAGAAGACCCAAGGGCGTATTGGACAGGTGGCGTGGGTGGACCTGGCGTATCCTCTGTGGTAAATGGCGTTGGCCAGGGTCAACACCTCGCTCAACCCGGGGTCTTCACCTGGGTGGTTCACTTCCCAACCAGCAAAGGCAGGGAGCGCCGCACAGGCATGGTCACATTGATTCGCTGATCACCTCAAAATGAGGTCTGTGGTGGCGATGCGATTCCCCTCGTCGACCAAATGCACGGTGTACACCCCCTCCACAAATGGCTCGGCTGCCGTGAAGAAGATGCACGCTTCCATGCGCTCCCCATTGTAATCCAGCATGCGAGAGGCAGAAGCTGGTTCGCCACTTGGCATGGCCACAGGGCTCCGGTCTCCGGGTGGAAGAAGGCGCCCGCTCGGGTCCACCACTTCCAAAAACAAGGCCCTTTGGCCCTTCTCCGCAATGCGGTTTTCCATGAGGGTAAAGCAGGTCTTGATCATTTCAGCTCGCTTGGCCCTTTTGGTTTCCCTTTGTGAACCCGTGCTCGCTACACGGATGGCCATGGGCATCAGATCCAAGGCTTGAAGCACCCTTCCCGCCTCAATGATCCCTTCCATGTTTTCTTGGCGGCGCTGCAAATCGGCATTCCGTTCCTCGACTTGCACCACTTGATCGGCCATGGCATCTCTCTCCTGTTGCAAAGCGATGTTGGCTTGGTTGAGTGAGTCTATGGTCACCACATAGCCCTGCATGATTCGCCTCAACGTATTGGCCTCTTTTTTGAGTTTGGACACGCTGTAATTGCGGTCGCGCACTTTTTTAATCAAGCCCTCGATTTCACTGCGCTGAGCAGACATCTCGGCCATCATGAGCGAGTTTTCGGTCTGCAAAGTGTCATAGCTGAAACGCAAGCGCTGCAAATCGAGCTCCATGGCCTCGCGCTCCAGGTTTCCAGACATGATTTCACCAGACTGATTGTCGATGGTGGTCCCTTGCTCAGAAACCTGATAACCGAGATATCCTGCAGTCAGGACCAATGCGGCAATGATGATGAGGTATGTAGAACGCTGTTCCATGCTACGAATGAACGCACCAAAGCACCCGTTTCGCATGGCCCGGAAGAACAATCCCCACATCGAGCCGTGCGTTTCAGCGACCTGGCAGCAAGGGATAAAATGCCTGCTCGGTGTGAAGGACCCGATGCCCGTAGCGGTTCTTCAACACCGCAATCACATCAAAGCGAACCTCCAGGTGTTTGGCTGGATGCCTCAAAAGAAAAGCCCGCGCCGCGCGAATCAACCTTTGCTGTTGGGCGGCAGACACCATGCGATGCCAACTGGCTTGAACCGGTTCTGTTCGCGTCTTCACCTCTACCAAAACCAGCCATGGGCCATCGCGAACCACCAAGTCCACCTCCATTCGTCCCACACGCCAATTGCGGGCCAACACCTCCCACCCCAAGTTCATGACGTGCTTCAATGCCACCTCTTCTCCCCATCGACCCAAGGTTTGTGTGTGTGATTCCATGGAGACCAAAGTCCATCGAATGGCCGCGCGACCACCCTACTTTCGCACCCAGATGCACGGTTGCCCACTTTTCTTTTGTCCACGCCGTTTGGCCTCCATGGTCCGACATGCCCCATTCTTTTTATTGCTGGGCCTGCTTTTGCTCCCCTCGGCCTCCCACGCCCAGTTTGGCAACCGCGCCACAGGAAAGGCCATCGGGTGGGTAGAGGCCCCGAAAGGGCAGGGCAAGTGGTATGTCCATTGGGGGTACCACAGGGCGGAATATGGCCGGACACAGCTGCGCCTGATCGGTCCAGGCATCGACCTGACTTTTCATGACCTGAAGGCCACGGACATGCCAGCGCCTTTCGACCCCAAGGTTCACTTGAATCCAGCGGCATTCACCATTCCTCAGTTCAATGCACGAATTGGACGGCGCATCAAAGAATGCTCCACATACCCCGGGGCGCTATGGATCAGCGCGGGTTGGGACCACCTGAAATACAAAGTCCCCCATGCCATTCATTCCGTCAGTGGAAACATCCAGGGTGCAACCTATGATCAGGCTCCCTTTGACTGGGCATGGCGCGATTACAACTTTGAGCACTCCGACGGCATGAACTTCATTCGCTTGGCCGCAGAACGGGATTGGACCTTTGGAAAGGCCGCACGCACGCGGCAAACCTGGGACACCGCCAACCAGAAATTCCGATGGGGAATTCAAACGGCCGCGAGTTTGGGGGTGGTGCTCTGTGCAACGGATGTGCGTTGGGAAGGCGTTCGAACCAAGCATTACTGGCACATCAGTGGCTGGGGCGTCAGTGCCAGCACAGGCCTTTGGCTCCAATGGGGGCGTTTGCGTGCGATGGGACGCATTCAAGCCGGTGGAATCAACATCTCAAACAGCCGATTCTTGGCCTCTCGAGACTTGAGTGGAGAAACCCCCATTGCAGAAGGCACTGAAGCCCTTTTGCTGGATGCAAGCTCTGCCCGACACGCCATGACCTTTCTCGAAAAAGGCGTCACCCTCGCCTACACGTTTGGACGAAAAGGCGGCACGGGTTCCGATGAGCGAATCCAAATCTCACCTTCGCGCTGAACACCCTGCGTATCTTCGCCGGTGACCCTTTGAAACCATGTCCGACAGTCCCCGTTCCCGCAAGCCTAAGCGCACTGGCCGCTCGGAAGATCCAAGCCGGCGCAAGTCAGAAGGGTCTGGACCCGAAAAGCGGGGCTTCGGCACGCGCAAATCGCTGTCAGACAAGCCCAAAGAAGATTCGCGTCCAACCCGCGGAAAAGGCAAGACACACGGCAAAGACAATCCGTTTGCAAAAGGAGGAGGCAACGACAGGAGACCCGGAGGCCGTCCCCAAAAGCCCAAGAAGCGCCCTCCATTGAAGGACCTCGATGCGCCCTTGAGGCTGAACAAGTTCATTGCGAACTCAGGGGTTTGTGTGAGGCGTCAAGCTGATCTTTTGATCACCGCCGGTGCCGTCACCGTCAATGGAGAGGTGGTCACCGCACTGGGCTCTAAGGTTCACGCCACGGATGAAGTGGTGGTGGAGGGCCAGCGCATCAAGCCAGAAAAAAAGCACTACCTGCTGCTCAACAAGCCCAAAAACTTCTTGGGGACTGCAGGAGACAAGCAAGGAAGGCGGACCGTGATGGACTTGGTCAAAAATGCCACCCGAGAGGTGCTCTTTCCCGTCGACAAGATGGAGCGAATGGACACCGGCCTGCTGCTGTTCACCAACGATCCGGAAATGTCAGAGCGCCTGCGCGCCCACGGAACCAAAATCCGCCAACTCTTTCATGTGACCCTCCGTCAAAAAATGCGCTCCGAGCATTTGGTGGCCATGACTGAAGGGGTGGAAACCGAGTCGGGGTACATCAAAGCTTCTTCTGCAGAATTCGTAGACGAGAGCAAGAGCCCAAAAGAAATTGGGGTAGAAATGCACTCCAACAGGCCCAAGGCATTGGCCAAAATGCTGGAACATCTGGGCTATGATGTAGAGCGCATTGACCGCACCATCTTGGGTCCCTTAACCAAGCGAGACCTTCCGCGCGGACATTGGCGCTTGCTGGACCGCGAAGAGCTCAACTTGCTCCGAATGACCCTATAAACTCCCTGAATCCACAGACCGTGTCAGACAGCCTTGTCATCATACCCACCTACAACGAAAAGGAGAACATCTCCAAAATGTTGGACACCGTGATGTCGCTGAACCCTTCGAGGGGTGAGGCCTTTGACGTTTTGGTGGTGGACGATGGTTCGCCGGATGGGACGGGAGATTTGGTGAGAGAAGCCCAAGCCGCTTATCCCAATCGAATTCACCTCCTGGAACGGTCCGGCAAGCTGGGCTTGGGAACCGCTTACATCGCTGGATTCAAATGGGGGCTGTCCAAAGGATACGACTACCTGTTTGAAATGGACGCCGACTTTAGCCACAACCCCAAGGATCTGGAGCGCCTCAGAGAGGCGTGCATGGACGGAGCGGGTGTGGCTGTGGGATCTCGCTACACCAAAGGCGGCGCAGTTTCCAATTGGCCCTGGCACCGCATTGCCATGAGCTATGGCGCTTCTCTCTACGTGAACACCATCCTCGGGTTGGGCGTCAAAGACCCCACCGCAGGGTTCAAGTGCTACCAAGCCAAAACCTTACGGACCATTCGTTTGGACGCCATCCATTTCATTGGATACGCGTTTCAAATCGAGATGAAATACAACGCCAAAAGGCTCGGATTCTCCATCGCAGAAGTGCCCATCACCTTTGTTGATCGCGAACTGGGAACCTCCAAAATGAGCCTGAACATTTTCCGGGAAGCCTTTGTAGGCGTGCTGCAAATGCGGCGCTTTGACATTCGGCCAGCGGAAGGAACCGCTAAAGCATGAGCCACCTTTTCGCAGGCGCCACCTTGGTGCATGAAGGCCAGATTGAAACCGGTGACCTTCTCGTTGAAGGCGGCACAATTCAAGCCATCGGTCCTGACCTCAAGTCCCATTCCGACCCGGCCATTGCTTCGGCCGCTCGTTCAGCCACGCTTCACAACTGTGAAGGTCTGCACCTGCTTCCTGGACTGATCGACGATCAAGTTCACTTCAGGGAGCCGGGGTTGACCCACAAGGCTGAAATCGCAACAGAATCGCGCGCGGCCGTTGCCGGTGGCATCACCTCCTTCATGGAAATGCCGAATACGGTCCCGCAATCCCTGACACAGGGCTTGCTCCAAGAGAAGTACAACCGCGCAGAGCAAGTCAGTCCAGCCAATTACAGCTTCTTCATGGGCGCCTCCAATGGCAACTTAGATGAAGTGCTCAAAACCGACCCCAAGCGGGTTTGTGGCGTGAAAGTGTTCATGGGCAGTTCCACCGGAGACATGCTCGTTGACGACGCCACTGTGCTCGAAGGCATCTTCAAGGAGTGTCCGATGCTGATCGCCACCCACTGCGAGGACGAGGCGACGATCCGAGCCAATGCCGCTGCCGCCCGCGAGCAGTTTGGGGAAGAGGTGCCCATGGGGCAACACCCCTTGATTCGAAGTGCTGAGGCCTGCTACAGAAGTTCGTCTCGCGCAGTAGAACTGGCCGCCAAAACAGGGGCTCGGCTTCACGTTCTTCACATTTCCACTGCCCGCGAATTGTCGCTGTTCAACGGCGCCTTGCCTTTGTCCGAAAAGCGCATCACAGCCGAGGCCTGCACCCATCACCTTTGGTTCACCGATGCTGACTACGCCCAACGGGGCTCCCATATCAAATGGAACCCCGCGGTCAAAACGGAGGAAGACCGCACTGCCATTCGCGAAGCATTGAAGCCCGGAGGCGCCATTGATGTTTTGGCCACCGATCACGCACCGCACACCGCTTCGGAAAAGGCCAACTCCTATTGGAGCGCCCCTTCTGGAGGGCCTTTGGTTCAGCACACCTTGTCGGCCTTGTATGAAGGGGTATCACAGGGCTGGCTCAACCTCACCGACATTCCCCGTTTGACCGCCCATCGGGTGGCCGAACTGTTCAACATCCCCAACCGCGGCTTCTTGAGGCCCGGTTACGCCGCCGACTTCGTTTTGGTGAACCCCGCATCGACATGGACCGTAGGACCAGAAGGCATCTTGAGCAAATGTGGTTGGTCCCCTTTTATGGGAGACACCTTTTCCGCTCAAGTGGCGGGAACTTGGGTCAACGGCATTCAAGTGTGGGACGGCGAGAACATATTGGAACCGGAAGACGGTCAGTCTCCGGCAGGTCAGCGCTTGACTTTTGACAGATGAGGGTCAGTGTGCTTCTCTTGGTCTTGGCCACAGCGTCTTTTTCGGGCTGTGATTCAAGGGCCAAGCTCGACGTCCCCGAGTCGCCCAAGGACATGGTCGCCCGGCCGCAGTTTGTTCAAATTCACGCCCAGCTTCAGCTTCTCGAAGCGGCGCATCGACAGCACATGCTCAAAGGCGACCGGCAACGCAGTCGGGCCCTTCACCGGGAGAGAATCTTAAAGGAAGCCGGCGTCACGGACTCCGCCTTTATGGCCACCTATGATTGGTGGTACAATCAACCCGAAGCCCTTCCTGGCCTGCTCGAAGAGGTCCAATCTCACTTGGACTCATTGGCCAGAACCAGCGAGTGGAACTGAGGCTCACGACAGGCTCGACGTGGTCTCCTTCACCACTTCCCGAATGGGCGTAAACGCAAACTCTGGAAGCGCCCTGCGCAATTTAGATGTGTCGTATCGGTGCTGACGTCGGGTGTTTCGCGCCAAATCCTTCGTGAGGATGGGAGGCTTTCTCGACAACACAGACCAAACACTGGCCAACCTCCACCCCAACTCGAGCATCCAGTTTTCCAGCACCTTGGATGGCGGCTCCACACCCATTCCTTCGGCGACCCACCCCATTAAGTCTCGGTAGGTGACGTTCTCAGAACTGACCACAAACCGTTCGCCAAGGATGCCTTTTTGACCCGCATCTGCAGCCGCGTCCAGCGCAGAACAGACCGCAATCAAATCCTCTGCCCCCACAAAACCATTGCCGCCTGCAGGGTGGTATTTGCGCCCTTGGGCCGCCCTTCGGTACACCATCCCCGAGCTCTCCTCGTAGCGTGCATCGCCCAAAATGATGGTGGGGTTGACCACAATCAATTCCAGCCCTTCGGCCATGCCACGCCACGCCTCCATTTCTGCAGCATGCTTGCTCACCCCGTATGGAGAGGCCCCTGCTCCGTCTGCCCAATCCGAGCCTTCGGTCACCGTCAAGTCGATCGCCCCTTCTCCAACATGAGATCTGCCCAACGCCGCCACGCTGGACATGTGCATCAGTCGCTTCACCCCTGACGCCAGCGCAGCATTGACCACATTGGCCGTGCCCTTCTCATTGACCGTCTTCAAGGCCGCTTCATCTCCGGGCTTGAAACTCACCCGACCGGCCGCGTGAAAAACCCGATCGCACCCTTCCATGGCCTCTTTCAAAGCCAAGGTGTCGCTCAAATCAGCTTCTCTCCACTCCAAAGTGCGCCACGCCTCTTCAAACTTTGACCCCAGTTTGTCCCGAAGAAAAACCTGGACCCGCTCTACATTGCTGCCCTCCCTTCGCAGCGCCACTGTGGGCATCCCGCGTTCCAAGCGCCAAGCCAATCGGTACATTCCTACCAGGCCTGTGGCGCCCGTGATCAACTCAACCGAAGGGCCATGGCCCTGAATGTGTTCAGACATTGACGCCGAAGGTAACTTTCACCCATCTTCTCTGCCCCGTGGAAGCCTCACCTCACATCCAACGCATTCTTCAGCGACTGCCAGACCGCCCTGGAGTTTACCAGCACTATGATGCAGAGGGGAAGCTGCTGTACATCGGCAAGGCCAAGAGCCTCAAAAAACGGGTGGCGAGTTACTTCAACAAGAAGACCTATGAGAATGGAAAGACCCGCCTTCTCGTTCAAAAAATCGCCGACGTTCGATTCATCGTGGTGGAAACAGAGGTGGATGCTCTCCTGCTCGAAAACAGCCTGATCAAGGAGCACCAGCCGCGCTACAACATCGAACTCAAGGACGACAAGACCTACCCCTCCATCGTCATTCGAAAAGAAAGGTTCCCCCGGGTGCACACCACGAGAAACGTCATCAAAAACGGCTCAGAATACTTTGGTCCATACGCCTCGGTCAAGACCATGCACGCTGTCTTGAACATCGCACGGAACCTGCATCCAATCAGGAACTGCAAATACGACCTGAGCCAGAAAAACATTGACGCCGGGAAGTTCAGGACATGCCTGGAATATGACATGGGCAATTGCAAAGCGCCATGTGTAGGCAAGCAATCCTTGGAAGATTACGACGCCGGTGTAGAGGCCATCCGTGAAATTCTGCGGGGCAACATCAAAAACTTGATTCGCACCGCAGATCTGGCCATGAAAGAAGCCTCATCCAGGTTTGAGTTTGAGGAAGCCGAGGCCCACAAGCGCAAAAAACTGGCCCTCGAAAAGTTCCAAGCCAAGAGCACTGTGGTGAACCAAAACATCCACAATGTCGAGGTCTATTCTGTGGTCAGTGATCCTTCTGCTGGATATGTCAACTACATGAAAATCATGGACGGAAGCATCGTCCATGGCCAAACCATCGAGTTGAGAAAGCGCCTGGACGAGTCCGACCAAGAGCTGCTGGAGTATGGCATCTTGGAGTTTCGAAATCGATCACAATTGCACAGCGCAGAGGTGTTCACCAACATTGAAGTGCGCCCCATCATCGAGGGCGTCAAATGGCACGTGCCCTTGCGTGGCGACAAAAAACGCCTGATCGAGTTGTCCGAGCGCAATGCCAAGTACACCATGCTCGACCGGCGCAAACAACAGGAACAAGTGGACCCTGAAGCTGCCCAAATGCGCATCATGGAAACCCTCAAAAAGGACCTCCACCTCAAGGAATTGCCCGTCCACATTGAGTGCTTTGACAACTCCAACACCCAAGGCACCAACCCCGCTTCAGCATGCGTGGTGTTCAAGCGGGCCAAGCCTGCCAAATCCGACTACCGGAAGTTCAACATCAAAACCGTACAAGGCCCGGATGATTTTGCGTCCATGGCAGAAGTGGTTCACCGCCGTTACAAAAGGCTCGTGGACGAGGGAGAGCCGCTTCCACAGCTCATCATTGTGGATGGAGGAAAAGGACAATTGTCGAGTGCTGTGGGTGCCCTTGAGCAGCTCAATTTGATGGGGAAAGTGGCCATCATTGGCATCGCGAAACGCTTGGAGGAACTCTACTTTCCTGGGGACAGCATTCCCCTTCATTTGGACAAAAGGTCGGAGTCTCTCAAGCTGATTCAGCGCATGCGAGATGAGGCACACCGGTTTTCACTGGCCCATCACCGCAAACGCAGAAGCGCCGCCGCATTGCACAGCGCCTTGGATGACATACCAGGAATTGGCCCGGCCACCCGGCAAAAACTCATGGACGCTTTTGGAACGGCTGACGCCGTCAAAAAGGCCAAGGAAGAAGCCTTGCTGAAGGTGGTGTCGCTCAAAGTCGCTCAGGCCATCCGGCTCTGGGCTTCAGAGTTAGACTAAAGCAAAAACGAAAGGCAGAGCCCTGAACTTGGGAATCAATGCGCCTGAATCCACCTTCTGGTGACGAGGTGATTTCGCGTGGCAATGGTCACCAGAAAAGCACCCGAATGGACGTCAAAAAAAGCGTGCCTCGTGGTGCCCTCGGGCAAGGTCTCCGTATGCAATGGACGACCCAAGATGTCGAGCAGGGAAACTTCGGCTGTGTGGGCCAATGGCTGGTCAAATCGAAGTTCAGCTCCACCTTCCCTGGGCACCAAATGAAAGTCAAACGCATCGTGCTCAATACCCGATACAGACACTGCACCAGGCAATCGGAACACGTCGTCTGCCAAGTTGTAGCATACAAGAACCGCCTCTCCGTCTTCTCCGTGGTTGATGAAACCCTCGGCCACTGAAAGCTGGTTGTAGAACCCCAAAACATCCGCTTCGACATCCAAAATCATCACCCCGTTTTCGATCGAAGCCACCACATCCATCTCTCCAGCTTGGTGGTTGTCATCCCCCAAGGCGTGAACTTGGTGAATCTCACTCCCGTTGGGGCCAGAATCTCCTTCCAAAGCCACAAAAATGTACCCGGCTGACCAGCCCCAATGCATGCTGGGAACTTGGGGCGCAAGAGGGTGATCTTGTGGCCACGTCACTGGGTCACTATGGTTGTTTTCCGGGTCTATCCCCACTTTGAACTTCAATCCTTCAACCGACTCCACACCGGAAACCAGACCCAATGGATGAACCTCATCCACGAACGCGTCTGCCAGCACGTAAGCCCCATTCAACGGTGTCTCTTGGCCACCATCATGAACCACTGACATGTCGCTGAGGTAGTACTCCAAACGGTCAATGTTGACCAACTCGCCCAAAGGGGTCACCAACATTGTGGATGCATCAAATTCTGCTTGACCCGCTTTGTGATCAATGCGCAATCCAATGGTGGTTTGAGCAAAACCACCCGCCGCTGCGCACAAAAAAGAGAAAAAAGCAAGCAAACGAATACGCATACGGTAAGATAAGAATTTTCAGCGGATTAGTTTTGCCCAATGGACGAGGAACGCACGGAAATCGGCACTTTAGGAGAATTTGGTCTCATTGCCGAAATCACCAAGGGCCTCAAAGCCAATCGAGAAGAGACCATCCTTGGGGTGGGTGACGATGCCGCCGTGATCCACCTCAAAGAGGGACACCATGCGGTGATCAGCACCGACATGCTCTGCGAAGGCATTCATTTCGACCTGAGCTACAGCCCTCTGAAACACTTGGGCTACAAGGCCATCGTGGTCAACCTGAGCGACATCTGTGCCATGAATGCGACCCCCACCCACGTTGTGGTGGGTTTGGCCTTGTCCAACCGCTTTAGCGTAGAAGCCGTGAAGGAGCTCTACGACGGCATGCGTCTGGCCTGTACCCGTTACAACGTAGACCTAGTGGGGGGCGACACCACAAGTTCAAAGGCGGGATTGGCCCTTTCGGTCACCGCCATGGGCCAAGTGCACCCCGACCAAACCACCCAAAGGGGAGGGGCCAAAGCTGGAGACCTTCTTGTGGTCAGTGGTGAATTGGGCGGAGCCTACATGGGCCTTCAGATTCTGGAACGCGAAAAGTTGGTGTTCAAAGAGGCTCCTGGCGCCCAGCCAGACCTGAACGGACACGAAGAGTTGCTTGAGCGGCAGCTCAAACCAGAAGCCCGAACTGACGTTGTAGAAGAGCTGGCCAAGCTTGAGCTCCTGCCCTCTGCTATGATTGACATTTCAGACGGCCTGGCTTCGGAGGCCCTTCACATTGGAGCTCAATCTGGTTGTGGCGTGCGTCTTTATGAAGACAAAATCCCCATGGCCGAGAAGATGTACGACACGGCAAGGGAATTCAACCTGGACCCCACCATGTGCGCTTTGAGCGGAGGAGAGGACTATGAGCTTCTTTTCACCGTGCCTCAGGACCGCTTCGAAGACATTCGCAACCACCCCATGTTCTCCATTGTTGGGCACCTCACCGAGGACCAAGATGACCGCACGCTCATCACCCGCAACGGAATGGAGACCGAATTGAAGGCCCAAGGTTGGGATGGCCTATCAGAGGAAAGCTGACCCTGCTTTTGACACTAACGAACTTTGACATTCGTTATTTAGAATCGGTACAAATAGCGACGTTACCTTTGTACACCATCCCTTGAAAAGGGGGTTTTTAGAGCCGAACGCATGATCACTGTCCACGAGAATGCCCGCGACCAAGTTCGCCGCCTGATGTCCGAGGAGGGCTCCCCCGAAGGGAGCTTTGTCCGAGTGGGGGTCAAAGGTGGCGGCTGTAGCGGCCTGATGTATGAACTCACCTTCGACAACAAAGAAGAAGAGGGCGACCAAAAATTCGAAGACAACGGGGTGACCGTTGTGGTCGACAGAAAAAGTTTCCTGTACCTCGTTGGCACTGAATTGCAGTACTCAGGCGGCCTCAATGGCAAAGGGTTTGTGTTCCACAATCCCAACGCCAACAGAACCTGCGGCTGCGGGGAGAGTTTCTCTATTTGATCCTGTTCACATGAGCGCCAAGGAAGACAATCCCCTACTGGACGAATTCACCCGAAAGGAATATGAATTCGGTTTCACCACTGACATTGAAGCTGACAAGGTTCCACCCGGCCTCAATGAGGACGTGATCCGCCTCATCAGTGCGAAAAAAGAAGAACCTCAGTGGATGCTGGATTGGAGGCTCCAAGCTTTTGAAGTTTGGAAAACCATGGAGGAGCCCGATTGGGCCCACGTGAACTATACCAAGCCAGACTATCAGGCCATCAGCTATTACTCTGCCCCCAAATCCAAAGTCCCCTTGGGGTCGTTGGATGAGGTCGATCCTGAGATGAGGGCCACCATGGACAAGCTTGGCATCTCCACCGAAGAGCAAAAGCGTTTGTCGGGTGTGGCTGTGGACTTTGTGATGGACAGCGTTTCTGTGGCCACCTCCTTCAAAGACAAGTTGGCTGAATTGGGCATCATTTTTTGCTCCATGAGCGAGGCCATCAAGGAGCACCCCGACTTGGTTCGCAAGCACCTCGGGACTGTTGTGCCCGTGAAGGACAACTTCTTCTCAGCATTGAATTCTGCGGTCTTCACCGATGGCTCGTTCTGCTACATCCCCAAGGGCTCGCGCTGTCCCATGGAACTGTCCACTTACTTCCGCATCAATGAGGCGGGCACCGGACAATTCGAGCGCACCCTGCTGATTGCAGAAGAGGGCAGCTACGTGAGCTACCTCGAAGGCTGCACCGCTCCTCAACGGGATGAGAATCAACTTCACGCAGCGGTGGTCGAGCTGATCGCCAAAGACGACGCGGAAATCAAGTACAGCACTGTACAAAACTGGTATCCTGGAGACGCCGAAGGCAAAGGAGGCGTGTTCAACTTCGTCACCAAGCGCGGCATCTGCGAGACCCGGGCAAAAATCAGTTGGACCCAAGTTGAAACCGGCTCTGCCGTGACTTGGAAATACCCCAGCTGCATCCTCAAAGGGGACGGCAGCGTAGGTGAATTCTATTCTGTGGCGGTGACCAACAACGCGCAACAAGCTGACACCGGAACCAAGATGGTGCATTTGGGAGCCAACACCCACTCCACCATCATCTCCAAAGGCATCTCGGCTGGAAACAGCCAAAACTCATACCGTGGGCTCGTGCAAATGGGCCCCCGAGCGAGGAACGCCCGAAACTTTTCTCAGTGTGACTCCCTGCTCATGACAGACACGAGCGGAGCGCACACCTTTCCGTACATCGAGTCCAAGCATCCAACCGCTCAGGTTGAGCACGAGGCCACGACTTCGAAGATCGGAGAAGATCAAATCTTCTATTGCCTTCAACGCGGCCTCACCGAAGAACAAGCCATTGGCTTGATTGTGAACGGCTACGCCAAAGAGGTACTGAACAAGCTTCCCATGGAGTTCGCCGTAGAAGCGCGAAAACTCCTGTCCATTTCACTTGAAGGCAGCGTAGGCTGAATCCACCATTATGCTCAAGATCGTCAACCTCCACGCCCGAATCGGCGATACGGAAATCCTCAAGGGATTGACCTTGGAACTCGGCGCCGGAAAGGTCCACGCCATCATGGGGCCTAACGGCTCTGGAAAAAGCACCTTGGCCAGCATTCTGGCCGGCCGCGATGAATATGAAGTCACCGAAGGCAGCATCACCTTTGAAGGGGTTGACCTCCTTGAGTTGGATGCCACCGAGCGGGCCGTGGCGGGAATCTTCCTTGCCTTCCAATATCCCGTGGAAATTCCAGGCGTCTCCAACATCAACTTCCTGCGCACGGCCATCAACAGCATTCGCGAACAGCGCGAAGAGGCTCCTTTGTCAGGCAAGGACTTCTTGGCCAAGGTGAAAGCGTGTGCCCAATTGGTGGAGCTCGACGGAAAACTCCGCGACCGCTCAGTCAACGAGGGATTCAGTGGCGGTGAAAAAAAGCGGAATGAAATCTTTCAGATGGCCATGCTCGAGCCCAAGTTGGCCGTTTTGGACGAGACCGATAGCGGTCTGGACATCGATGCCTTGCGAATTGTCTCCCACGGAGTCAACTCCATGCGCGACCCCAACCGCAGCTTCTTGGTGATCACCCACTACCAGCGTCTTTTGGACCACATTGTTCCGGATCACGTCCACGTCCTCGCGGGCGGGCGCATCGTTCACAGTGGCGGCAAGGAACTCGCCCTGGAACTCGAAAAGAAAGGGTACGATTGGATCCTGGACGCCCAAGCAGAAAAGGCATGATGGAAACGACCGTCACTCCAGCCACAGCCCTGGCGGAACGGGTCGCCCAAGCCGTCAATCAAGCCGGGTCATGCTCTGTCCTCGATGCGAGACAAAGCCTGGCCAAAGCCGCCTTGGAGTCTCTGGAGTATCCCACCACCAGGAACGAACGCTGGAAGTACACCAGGGTCGCCAAGTTGCGTGACCTGCGCCCTGCTTCTGCCTCTTCTCCATCGAACATTCCTCCAGTTCTTGCTGACTTCAACGCCCACAGACTCACGTTTGTGGATGGACAGTATCAAGGGGGCGATGTCGTGAATGAGTCCGGGGTGTTCATTGGTCCTCTGTCCAAAGCTGCCCAGCTTCAGGATGACCGGATCAAGGCCCTCGACCAAGATTACTTTGCCGACAATGAATGGTTTGCGGCCCTGCAGGCTGCCGCGCCTCAGGATGGAGCTTGCATTCTCATTCCCGACGGCCAACGCACAGAACGCCCCATCTTGGTGCATCACCATTTGACCGCAGGCGACGTGGTGGCCCAACCTCAACACGTGATGGTGGTGGGGGAACACGCCCACGCAGAAGTGATTCTGTGGACCACCTGTGACGACCAAGCCACAGGCCTCATGAATGGCGCGCTCACGGCAGATGTGGCCAAGCACGGCCACCTCAGCCTGGAAATCGTTCAAGACGAACAGGGCTCATCGCACCACATTGCGCATCAGCAGTTTCGTCAAGCCGAGTCCAGCCGTTTGACGGTTCGAACGGCCACGGCCCGCGCCCACTGGCTTCGAAATGACCTCCACATTCATCAAGGCGGCCAACATGGACACAGCACCTTCCACGGATGCTACCTGCCCAGCGGCAACACCTTTGTGGACCACCACACTCGGATTGACCACGCCGAACCCGACGGACATTCTGACGAACTCTACAAGGGCCTGGCGGCAGACACCGCCACTGCCGTGTTCAACGGCAAAATCATGGTCCATAAAGACGCCCAAAGGATCGAGGCCTACCAACGCAACGCCAATTTGTTGCTCGGTGAGCGTTCTGGGGTCTACTCCAAGCCAGAGCTGGAGATCTACGCCGACGATGTCCGGTGTAGCCATGGGTGCACCATCGGTCAGTTTGATGCAGAAGCTTTGTTCTACCTCCGTTCCCGGGGAATGACCGAAACCAAGGCCAGAAACCTGATGGTCCAAGCCTTTTTGTCTGAAGTCCTTGATGGGTTTCGACCCGAAATTCAACAACACGTCGAGCAGGTCTACGCCGAGCGCCTCGGCTGGAACTGATGGACCCCGTTCGACTGGACCGACTTCTCGTCGAACGCAAACTGGTGAGCAGTCGGCCTCGTGCAGAGCGGCTGATCATCGATCATGGCGTCAAAGTTGACGGCAAAGAAATTCGCAAGCCTGGAAAAAAAGTGGCCCCTCAAGCCACCCTGGAATTGCTGGGAGAAGACCTTCCTTGGGTCTCTCGCGGGGCACTCAAACTGGTCTGCGCTTTGGACCACTTCAAGCCCGACCTCAAGGGGGCTGTGGTCTTGGATTTGGGGGCGTCAACCGGCGGTTTCACCGAGGTGTGCCTGAGCCGAGGAGCCCAATGTGTGCATGCTGTCGATGTGGGAACCGACCAGCTGGACCCTGCTCTGCGGGAGGATTCACGCGTATTTGACTTGCAACAAACGCACCTGAAAGACTTGACTCCTGAAGGCCTCAATCCCACGCCCAGCGTTGTGGTGATGGACCTTTCCTTCATCTCGTTGGCCCACGTTTGGCCCAAACTTTCTCCTTGGCTCACCTCTATGGGCTGGGGCATCGCCTTGGTGAAGCCTCAATTTGAAGTGGGCCGCAAACACTTGGGGCGAAATGGGGTGGTCCGCGACCCCTCTGTTCGTCAAAAAAGCCTGGAAAGGTGCATCGCCCAAGCCGAGGCTGAAGGCTTCCGTTGCTCAGCCCCCATCGACTCTCCCATCGTCGGGGGAAGTGGCAACCGGGAATTCCTCATTCACTTCTCATGGGAAGGGCCCGCTGAACCTTTACTTCGCACAGCGGTTCCCGAATGATGATGGCCTCTCTTAACCTGCCCGAACGCATCCGCCAGGATTTCCCCATTCTTCAACGAAAGGTGCACGGGAAAGATTTGGTGTACCTCGACAATGCCGCCAGCGCACAAAAGCCGTTGGCTGTGATTGAGGGGCAAAGAGAATACCTGTCGAACTACCACGCCAACATCCACCGAGGTGCTCACCACTTGGCCCAATTGGCCACAGAAGCATTCGAGGGTGCCCGAGGCAAGATTGCAACGCACATTGGCGCTGCACACACCGAAGAAGTCGTTTTTACCGGCGGGTCAACAGATGCCATCAACCTGGTCGCCCAAGCCTGGGGCAGGGCCAACCTGACATCGGACGACACCGTGCTGGTCACCCGCATGGAACACCATGCCAACATCGTCCCTTGGCAAATGGTCTGCGCCGAAAAAGGAGCGAAGTTGGTTCCGGTCAACGTTCTGGAGGACGGAACCCTAGACCTGGACGATTACGCGTCATGCCTAGAACAGCACCAACCCAAAATGGTGGGTTTTGTGCATGCCTCGAACACCCTTGGAACCATCAATCCTGTGGCGGAAATGTGCGCCCAAGCCAAGGCCGCGGGCGCCCTCACCCTGGTGGATGGTTCTCAGGCTCTCCCGCACCTGAACATCGATGTGCAGGCCATCGATTGCGACTTCTATGTCGCCACGGCACACAAGGCATATGGCCCTACCGGACTGGGTTTTTTGTACGGAAAGAAATCACACCTGGAGTCCATGCCACCGTGGAGGGGAGGAGGAGAAATGATCGAAAGCGTGAGCTTCGAAGGAACCACCTTCAACGGCTTGCCCCACAAGTTTGAAGCCGGGACCCCTCACATCTCAGGCGGCATCGCCTTTGGCATTGCCTTGGATTGGATGAACGGCGTGGGCACAGAAAACATCAGCCACCACGAGACACGCCTGGTGGAACACGCACATGCGGCACTGGGTACATTGAAGGGACTGCAGATCATTGGAACAGCACCACACAAAGTCGGTGTGGTTTCTCTTGTGGTCGACGGCCTTCACCCCTATGATTTGGGCACCCTTCTAGATGGACAAGGCATGGCGGTGAGAACGGGTCACCATTGCACTGAGCCGCTCATGCAACACCTTGGGTTGGAGTCCGGAACCCTCAGGATGTCCTTCGCTGCATACACGACCCGAGAAGAAATTGACCGCGCCGTGATTGCCCTCGATCGCGCCATCAACATGCTACGTTAACCATGTCTGAAGGTCTCATTTCATCCCGACAGCAAGAGGTCATTGAGGAGTTTGAACTCTTTGATGACTGGATGGACAAGTACGAGCACCTCATCGAACTCGGAAAAGACATCCCGGCCATTCAACCACATCGAAAAACCGACGATCACCTGATCAAAGGTTGTCAATCCAAAGTTTGGCTGGCTGCAGACGAAACCGATTCTGGCGCCGTCGAATTCACAGCCGACAGCGACGCCATCATCACCAAAGGCCTTGTTGGACTCATGGTCCGCGTTCTCTCCGGCGCCGATGCCCGAGCCATTGCAGAAGCCGACCTTCATTTTTTAGACGCCATTGGGCTGCACCAACACCTCTCTCCCACCCGTTCCAACGGACTGGCGAGCATGGTGAAGCAAATGCGCCTCTACGCAGCTGCGCTCGCTGCGCGTCAATCCTAACTTCGCACCATGCCCAATCAGCAAGATGTCATCACGGTCCTCAAGACCATTTTCGATCCAGAAATCCCCGTGGACATCTATGAGTTGGGCCTCATCTACGAAGTCAAATTCACCGACGCAGAAGGCGGGCAAAAGGTCAATGTTCAGATGACCTTGACCTCTCCCAACTGTCCTGTGGCCGAGAGCATGCCCGCAGATGTGAAGCAAAAAGTCCTTTCCATGGAAGGGGTTGTTGATGCCGATGTCGAAATCGTGTTCGAGCCCGCTTGGACCCAAGACATGATGAGCGAGGAGGCCAAACTTGAACTCGGATTTCTATGATGGACCGCGTTCCCAACAGCGAAACCTTCGACCCTGGCGAAGGCCCGCGGACTGGCCATCCTTGGATCCACAGGCTCCATTGGAACGCAAGCCTTGGATGTGGTTCGCGCCCAACCTGGTCGTTTCAGGGTAGAGGTACTCACCGCAGGGCGCAATGCAGACCTGCTGATCCAGCAGGCCTTGGAGTTCAAGCCCAACGCCGTGGCCATTGCTGACGAATCACAAGGCCAAAAAGTCAGGGACGCCCTCTGGGAGCACGACATCAAAGCCTACTCAGGCGCCGACGCCATTGCCCAATTGGTAGAAATGGACGGCATCGACATTGTGCTCACCGCCTTGGTGGGGTTTGCTGGATTGCGCCCCACCATGAATGCCATTGCCGCCGGCAAACACATCGCCTTGGCCAACAAAGAGACCTTGGTGGTCGCTGGTGAAATCGTGATGAAAGCCGCCCAAGAAAAAGGCGTCGAGATTTTGCCCGTTGACAGCGAGCACAGCGCCATATTCCAATGTTTGGCCGGAGAGCTCCATAACCCCATCGAAAAGGTCATCCTGACCGCCTCAGGGGGTCCATTCAGGGGGAGAGACCGCAACAGCCTGTCAGGCGTCACCAAAGCCCAGGCCCTGAAGCACCCCAACTGGGAAATGGGCGCCAAAATCACCATTGACTCTGCCTCTCTGATGAACAAGGGCTTAGAAGTGATCGAGGCCCGCTGGTTGTTCGACGTGCAAGCCAAGGACATCGATGTGGTGGTCCACCCACAAAGCATCGTCCACAGCTGCGTTCAATTCCAAGATGGCAGCATTAAGGCTCAACTTGGCCTGCCCGACATGAAGCTTCCCATTCAATACGCTTTGGGGTACCCGCATCGCCTGGCCAACGACTTCCCACGGTTCAATTTCGCAGCCTACCCTTCCCTCACTTTTGAAGCCCCGGACAAAGAGACCTTCCGCAACCTTCAATTGGCCTATGACGCCTTGGAAGTCGGCGGAAGCGCACCATGCGTTCTCAACGCCGCAAACGAAGTCGCTGTGGCCGCATTCCTGAAAGACGAAGTGGGGTTCTTGGAAATGAGCGACGTGCTCGAGCACGCCCTCAACAGCGTTCCCCATCAGGCCAAGCCCGACTTAGAAAGTCTATTTGAACTGGACGCGGCTGCCCGTGAGGCAGCAAGCAGCCGGATCAAACGGTCATGATGTCCGCCTCCTTGGAGGAAATGCGGTCATCAATTTGCTTGGAGAAATCGTCGGTGAGAGACTGAACGTTGGACTCCCCTGCCTTGATGGCGTCTTCACTCGCACCATCTTCTTTCGAAGCTTTGATGGCGTCGTTGGCATCCTTTCTCGCGTTCCGAACGGAAACCTTGGCATGCTCCCCCACAGCTTTCGCTTGTTTGGCGAGTTCACGCCTGCGCTCCTCAGTGAGCATGGGCACTGAAATGATCAGCACCTCTCCATTGTTCATGGGGTTGAGTCCCAAGTTGGAATTGATGATGGCCGAAGCAATGGGGTCCAACATCGCCTTCTCATACGCTTGTATCATCAGGGTTCGTGGGTCCGTGGTCGACACGTTGCCCACCTGATTGAGTGGGGTCAATGATCCATAGTAGTCCACCTTGACACTTTCCAACATGCTCGGGTGTGCCTTGCCTGCGCGGATCTTTCTCAATTCGACGTCCAGGCGCTCCATCGCCTTTTTCATGTCGTCTCTCGCCGATTCAAAGGCGAAGTCAATCATTTCACTCATGTCTCAAACGGTTACAATGGTTCCCACCTCTTCTCCTTCTATAATGCGCAACAGATTGCCTGATTCATTGATGTCGAAGACAATGATGGGCAGCTTGTTCTCATTGCACAAGGTAAACGCCGTCATGTCCATCACCTTCAGGCCCCTCTTGAACACTTCATCGAAGGTCAATGAGCTGTAGCGTGTGGCTTCTGGGTCCTTTTCGGGATCAGCTGTGTAAATGCCGTCGACCCGGGTTCCCTTCAAAATCACATCGGCCTCGATTTCGATGGCCCTCAACGACGCCGCGCTGTCAGTGGTAAAAAACGGATTGCCTGTCCCCGCACCAAAAATCACGACCCGCCCCTTTTCGAGGTGGCGCATGGCCCTCCTTCGAATCACCGGTTCGGCAATCGCCTTCATCTCAATGGCACTCTGAAGCCGTGTGTCCACACCAATGTGCTCCAACGCGCTTTGCAACGCCATGGCATTGATCATGGTGGCCAACATGCCCATGTAATCTCCTTGGGTTCTTTCCATGCCCCCTTCGGCAGCCTGGACGCCACGAAAAATGTTGCCACCCGCCAATGACGATCGCACATTCTACTCCAGCCTTCACCAGGGCTTCTACTTCTTGCGCATAACGCGCAAGTTGCTGATTGTCAATGCCAAACTGCTTAGAGCCCATCAGGGCTTCACCACTAAGCTTCAATAGGACGCGCCGATACTTCATCGGAGCGTGAATATCCGACCATTCTTCCCCCGCCCCCAAAAGAAAACGGACCGCCTTTTGAGCAGTCCGTTTCAATCGTGTTTTTGAGGCTGAATTAGTCGAGGCTTACTCGGCTGTAACCCGTGATGGTACGGTCACTTCCCGCTGCTTCTTTCACGTAGTCAGCTACACTCTGTTTGTTGTTCTTGATGAAGGCTTGGTGGACCAAAGTCACCTCCTTGAACCACTTTTTCAAGCGACCCTTGGCGATGTTTTGCGCCAATTCTTCTGGCTTGCCCTCCTTGATCGCCAATTCCTTGCCAATCTCAAGTTCCTTGTCAATGTCTGCCTGAGCAATGGAGCTTTCGTCCAATGCCACTGGAGCCATGGCCGCAGCTTGCATAGCCACGTCCTTGCCCACCTGTGCGTCCACCGCTCCATTGAAAGAAACGAGGGTCGACAAACGGTTACCTGGGTGGATGTAAGCCACAACAGCTTCTCCATCCATCTGCTCGTAACGGCTGATTTCAATGCGCTCGCCGAGGCGGCCCATCTGATTGGTGATTTCTTCACCTACAGTCACCCCGGTCGGGTGAGCGCAAGCCAGCAAAGCCGCCGTGTCGGCAGGAGCCTCTGACACAGCAATGTCCAAAATGCCTTGTGCAAATGACACATAGTCGCCATTCTTGGCCACAAAGTCGGTCTCACAATTCAAGGAAATCACACAGCCTCGGCTACCATTTGCGTTGGTGGATGCCAGAACGGCACCTTCTCCGATGGTGTTGTCACCGCGCTTGGCAGCAATCTTTTGGCCCTTCTTGCGAAGGATTTCAATGGCCTTATCGAAATCGCCTTCGGCCTCAGTGAGGGCCTTCTTGCAATCCATCATGCCAGCTCCAGTCTGCTTTCGGAGCTTATTGACTTCAGCAGCAGTAATGCTCATGGTCTTTGGGTATGGGGGTTCGAATGGATGCGCGTTGGGCGCATCAGTTGTATTCGTTGATGGTAGATGGCGTGAAGATTAAGCCTCCTTGTCGCCTTCTTTTTCCTCTTTAGCAGGCGCTTCCTCAGCAGCAGGCGCTTCCTCAGCAGCAGGCGCTTCCTCAGCAGCAGGCGCTTCCTCAGCAGCAGGCGCTTCCTCAGCAGCAGGCGCTTCCTCAGCAGCAGGCGCTTCCTCAGCAGCAGGCGCTTCCTCAGCAGCAGGTGCAGCCTCAGCAGCAGGCGCAGCCTCAGCAGCAGGCGCTTCCTCAGCAGCAGGTGCCTCCTTCTTGGGTGCTTCCTTCTCTGCTCCGCGCTCAGCCAATCCTTCTTTGATGCCCTCAGTGATGGCGTCTACCACAGCCTTGATGGACTTGCTGGCATCGTCATTGGCGGGAATTGGGAAGTCCACAGGGCGTGGGTCGCTGTTGGTGTCCACCATGGCGATCACCGGAATGCCCAGCTTCTTGGCTTCTGCCAAAGCAATGTGCTCCTTCATCACGTCCACAATAAAGACTGCAGCAGGAATCCGGTTCATGTCTGAAATCGAGCCCAAGTTCTTTTCGAGCTTGGCGCGTTGACGGCTGACCTGCAAGCGCTCACGCTTGGACATGGTGTTCAGCGTTCCATCGGCCTCCATCTTGTCGATCTGCGTCATTTTGCGGATCGCCTTACGAATGGTGGCGAAGTTGGTCAACATACCCCCTGACCAACGCTCGGTCACGTAAGGCATATTCACGGACTCAGCGGCTTCGGTTACAATGTCCTTTGCCTGCTTCTTCGTGGCCACGAAGAGGATGCGCTTGCCGCTTTTGGCCATTTGCTTGGCCGCTGCAGCTGCGTCGTCCACCAAGACCACAGTCTTGTGAAGGTCGATGATGTGAATGCCCTTCTTCTCGGTGAAGATGTAAGGGGCCATATGTGGGTTCCACTTGCGCTTGAGGTGGCCAAAGTGGGATCCTGCTTGAAGCAGTTGGTCGAAATTGGTGCGTGCCATGATGCTACGTTCCTGGGGTTAAGCAACAACGAGGTAGCTTCTTTCGAAGGTCCTCGCTGTTTGGATGCTAGCTGTATATGCTAAGTAAAAAAAGATGCTGGAGATCAGCGCTTGGAGAACTGGAACTTCTTCCGCGCCTTCTTCTGGCCGAACTTCTTACGCTCAACCATCCGTGGGTCACGGGTGGTGAGTCCCTCGGCCTTGAGGGTGGGCTTAAGCTCCTCATTCAATTCAATGAGCGCTTTTGAAATGGCCAGGCGCAACGCCTCGGCTTGACCGGTGATTCCACCGCCATCCAAATTGGCCTTGATGTCGAACTGGTCGAGCGTCTCGGTCAACATGAAAGGCTGCTTCACCTTGTATTGCAGGGTCGGAAGCGGGAAGTATTCCGTGAGGTCCCGCTTGTTGATGGTCACCTTGCCTGTGCCTTGCGTCATGTAAACGCGGGCAATGGCATTCTTACGGCGACCGGAGGTATTGATCGTCTGCATTTGAATCAGGAGGGAATGGCGTGTGCCGTTGGCTGCTGGGCTTCGTGCTTGTGCTCGGCTCCAACGTAAACGTGCATGTTCTTGAAAATGGCTCGGCCTAGGCGGTTCTTGGGAAGCATGCCGCGAACAGCATTTTCCACCAACCTTTCTGGCATGCGATCGCGGACCTCACGAGCAGTCCTGCGGTACTGACCGCCAGGATAGCCGGAGAACCGGATGTATTCTTTGTCTTCCCATTTGTTGCCTGTCAGCTCCACCTTTTCGGCGTTGATGACGACCACATAATCGCCGCAATCGGCGTGAGGGGTGAAGTTCACTTTGTGCTTCCCGCGCAGCAAGCGCGCGATTTCTGTGCACAAACGGCCCAGTCGTTGCCCTTCGGCGTCGACGACCATCCACTTCTTGTCTGCGTTCTCCTTATTGACGGAGACGGTTTTGTAGCTCAACGTATCCACTGCGCTCTTGGTTGAAAAACCCCGGAAAATTCGGGGTGCGAATATAGTGTCAATTCCAATGCATCACAAACCCCTGTGCCACAGTGTTTCCAACCGACCAAAGTGAACAGCTAAAATGAGGGACAATGCCGCTCGATGACGGAATGATAAGTTGGGCTTTTCTCGGGGTGCATCACATCGTAAAATTGAAGACTCATGACGGCATACGAACGGCACCCGCCACACCCAACTGGCGGAACAATGGAAGTGGTCGCTGGACCCATGTTTTCCGGCAAAACAGAAGAACTCTTGCGGCGCATGCGCAGGGCCACCCTTGCCAAGCAAACGGTGATGCTCTTCAAGCCAGTTCGCGACGATCGGCATGGAACCACCGATGTGGTGAGCCACGATGCAAGACGGCAAAACGCCATCGCTCTGGACAGTTCAAGCGATGTAGAAAAACAGGTTGCCCAGGCACATCATCGGCCCGATGTGGTGGGCATTGATGAAGTTCAATTCTTCGATGACGACATCGTTTCCGTTTGCAATCGACTGGCTGATGATGGCATCCGGGTCATTGTTGCAGGGCTCGACCTCGACTATTTGGGGCGGCCTTTTGGCATCATGCCACTGCTCCTTGCTCACGCCGAATACGTCACCAAACTGAACGCCATCTGTTCACGAACGGGTCGACCCGCCCATTTTTCGCACCGAATTGAAGGCGGAAGCGAAGATGTCCAAATCGGAGGAGCTGAATCCTACGAAGCGCTGTCGCGAGAACCTTATAACGATGTGGTGGTTCGAGACCACCATCGCGGTGCCACTGCAGAATGACGGCAGACAGATTCGCCCTCCAAACCATCGCTGACCAACTTGGTGGTCGGCTAGATTGGCCTGTGGGGGGGGATGATGCTCTCTTCTTTACGCACCTCGCCACAGACACCAGGAAACTTCATCAACCGGGTGATGGACTGAACCACACCTTGTTTGTGGCCTTGACCGGAGAGCGTCATGATGGACATGCCCACCTGGCCGAAGCCAGGGCGCGGGGCGTGAAAGGCTTTGTGGTGGATTCAAGCTGGTCGGGAACCATGCCCGGCGCCGTGCTGTTGAGGGTCCCTCGGGCACTGGAAGCCCTTCAATCCTTGGGGGCCATGGCCCGGTTTTCGCGAAGCAGTACTGTTGTGGGCATCACTGGCTCCAATGGAAAGACCACTGTAAAAGAGTGGGCCCACGCATTGGCCGGTCAAGAAAAAACCGTCTCTCGAAGTCCGGGGAGTTGGAACAGTCAAATCGGCGTGCCCTTGTCCCTGTGGGCCATGGATGAGAAAGCCGAGTTCCACTTCGTAGAGGCCGGAATCTCCAAGCCTGGAGAAATGGCCACTTTGGCCCGCATCATTCGTCCAGATGTCGGCGTCATGGTTCATTTTGGAGATGCCCACGACGCTCATTTTGACTCCAGAATGGAAAAGGCCCGAGAAAAACTTCGGCTGTTTGAGGGGACCTCTCGAATCATCTTGGGGTCAAAGGACCCGGTTCTGATGGAAGCCATCGAGGAGCGGGGGTGGCAAGACCGATGCATCCATTGGCAATGGGCCCACGGAGAACTCAACCCTCATCCACAGACTGCTGCCGCCATGACCATAGAGCGTCATGGAATCGAAAGCGGAGGAACCCACCTCACCGGAACATGGCGGGAGACGCCCATCGACTGGACGGTTCCGTTTTCTGAACCCACCGCATTGGCCAATGTGCTCACCGCATCGCTTCTGCTTCTGGAATTGGGTTGGTCGCCCGGCCCCATCGGGGAGCGGCTGCTGAGCCTCCAGCCTTTGGGAATGCGCTTGGAACACTTAGAGGGGCGCGGCGGCGGCATCATCATCAACGACACTTGGAACCATGACCTAGATGGACTGTCGACAGCGCTGGATGCTTTGGAAAGGATTCCAGGCACACGCCCGCGCGCCGTTGTGTTGTCCGACTTGGTCCCGTTCGACCCCAACAACGAAGGGCAAAAAAAACGGTTGAAGCACGCCATTGGCCAGCGCAAAGTGGACCGCTGGATCTCTGTAGGGCCCCAATTTTGTCAAGGAATTCCCGGTGTAGATCAACTCCACGCCCAGCACCCCACCACCGAAAGTTTACTCCAAAGTGCAGACTTGGCGGATTTGGAGGGCTGGAACATCTTGGTCAAAGGCGCCCGGCCTTTTGCTTTTGAAAAGGTGGCCGAAGCCCTGGAGTCCAACCCGCATACGACCGTCCTTGACCTTGACTTGGGTCGCTTGGGACACAATTTGGAGCGGTTCAAAGAGCGCTTTGGCAAGCCCATCATGGGCATGGTCAAGGCCTTTGCCTACGGCTCCGGAGATGCCGTCGCCGTTGAGTTGGACCGATTGGGTGTAGACCGGCTGGCTGTGGCTTTTGCAGAAGAAGGGGTGGCCTTGAGAAAACGCGGGGTCAACTGCCCCATTCTCGTATTGAACGCCGACCCCCATCGTTTTTCAGACCTCATCCAGTGGCACCTCGAGCCCGAAATTCATCGCCTCGAGGACTTGAACCGTTGGGCCGACGCCCTGCGCCGATCTGGACCTGTGGGTCAAGAAGAGACCCGAGCAGGTGTCCATTTGAAGGTGGAAACCGGAATGCATCGATTGGGGCTACAAGCCGATCAGTGGGTGACCGCTGGTGAGCGTTGTGCCGCGCTTCATCTGCCCATTTTGAGCGTGTACAGCCACTTGTCAGCGGCAGACGACCCCCATTCAGACGCCCACACTCGCCAGCAACTCCACCAGTATGACGCCGCGTGCTCTGCGGTTCAAGAAGGATGGTCTTCCTCCCCTTCAGGCTCAGGCCCATCTCCTTTCTTAAAGCACATTGTCAACACCGCTGGCGCCTTGCGTTTCCCTGAAGCCCACCACGATCTGATTCGAATAGGGCTGGGCTTGTATGGCCAGGATGCATCAGCCACCGTGAATGATCTCAAGCCCGTCGGGGCCTTTCACACAGCCATCAGCCATGTGCACCAGGTTCCAGCAGGCCAGCCCGTGGGCTATGGCGCAAAGGACATTTCTGAGCAAAGCCGGTGGATCGCCACTTTGCCTGTGGGCTACGCTGATGGGCTTCCTCGTTCGGCCGGAATGGGCAAAGCACACCTTTATGTGAGCGGCGAGCTGCGGCCATTGTCGGTCCAGTATGCATGGACAGCTGCATGTTGGACGTCACTGGCTTGGACGTCCAAAGGGGCACACCGGTAGAAATCTTTGGTGACCATGCGCCGCTGGAAGACCTGGCCAAGGCCTCGGGCACCATTCCCTATGAGCTGCTTTGCCGGATTCCTCAGCGCGTGCGAAGGAGACATCTTCGGACCTGAGCCTGAGTGCGGTTTGTAAGTTTGTTCTGTGGATCGATCACAGAAAGTCCCCATCGAAGCTGGTGACACATACACATCGCCTGAAGGATTTCTTGTCTTCACCGAACAATACCACCGCAAACGCGGCTATTGCTGCACCAGTGGATGCAAGCACTGCCCTTATGGATTCGACAAGGGCACTGGACGCATCCGCAACCCGAACGGATCCTAAACCACCATGAACACCACCGCTGCCACACCCCCTTCACTCGAGGCGTTTCAGAAGCAAATGGCCGAGGGCCTGCCCTCAGTCCTGCCAAGTCCTCGACAACGAGACCCCCGTGTGTCTCATGCTCCCGTGAGGAAAGACATCCTCACGCCCAAGCAAAAGGAGTTGGCCTTGGCCAATGCGTTGCGGTACTTCCCGGCCGACCAGCATGCCACGCTCGCAGATGAGTTTGCCGCGGAATTGAAAGCGTACGGACGCATATATATGTACCGTTTCATGCCCGAGTATGCCATGCACGCTCGGCCCATCGACCATTACCCCGCACAGACCCCGCAGGCGGCCGCCATCATGCTGATGATTCAGAACAACCTGGATCCAGCTGTTGCCCAGCACCCCGAAGAACTGATCACCTATGGTGGCAATGGTGCTGTTTTCCAGAATTGGGCCCAGTACCGCTTGGTGATGCACTACCTGGCACAAATGACCGAGGAGCAAACCTTGGTCATGTACAGCGGCCACCCACTCGGGCTGTTCCCCTCTCATCCAGGTGCCCCCCGGGTGGTGGTGACCAATGGAATGGTCATTCCAAACTACAGCGGTGCAGATGACCTCGAGCGCATGAATGCGCTGGGTGTGAGCCAGTACGGACAGATGACCGCGGGTTCTTACATGTACATCGGACCACAGGGGATTGTGCACGGCACCACCATCACCGTGCTGAATGCCGGTCGACGCCTTGACCCGGAAAACCCCACCCTCGCAGGAAAACTGTTTGTGACCGCGGGACTGGGCGGCATGTCCGGTGCCCAGCCCAAAGCCGGAAACATTGCCGGTGTGGTTTCCGTGACCGCCGAAGTGGACCCAGCAGCGGCGTGGAAGCGCCACGAACAAGGGTGGGTGGACCACGTGATTGAAGATGTGGCCGAATTGGCCCGTAAGGTGAGCGCGTCTATGGAGACGAAAGAGGTGGTCAGCTATGCCTACCTCGGCAATGTTGTCGATGTCTGGGAGCATTTCTTCGACGCGGGCATTCACATTCACTTGGGCTCGGATCAAACCTCCCTTCACAACCCTTGGGCTGGAGGTTATTACCCTGCTGGGCTCACCTTAGAGGAGTCCCTGAGCATGATGGCGGAAAACCCCGATCAATTCAAGGCCCACGTTCAAGAGAGCTTGCGCAGGCACGCAACCGCAGTGAACAAGCACACCTCCAAGGGCACCTATTTCTTTGATTACGGAAACGCTTTCCTTTTGGAGAGCTCTCGAGCCGGGGCCGACATCATGGCCGAAGATGGAGACGCGTTCCGCTACCCCAGTTACGTGCAAGACATCATGGGTCCCATGTGTTTCGATTACGGTTTTGGTCCCTTCCGTTGGGTGTGCGGTTCAGGAAACCCCGCCGACCTCGACACGACCGACGCCATCGCTTGCGAGGTGTTGGAAGGCATGATGGCCGACGCGCCTGTCGAAATACGACAGCAGATGGCCGACAATGTGCAATGGATTCGAGGCGCCAAAGCCAACAAGCTTGTGGTGGGCTCTCAAGCCCGCATCCTGTATGCCGATGCCGAAGGACGCATGCGCATTGCCAAGGCCTTCAACGACGCCATCGCCGACGGACGGCTTTCTGGGCCCGTGATTTTGGGCCGGGACCACCACGACGTGAGCGGCACTGACTCCCCCTATCGCGAGACCTCGAACATCTACGACGGGTCTGCGTTCACCGCAGACATGGCCGTCCAAAACTTCGTTGGCGATGCCTTTCGAGGCGCCACTTGGGTCTCCCTCCACAACGGCGGCGGTGTGGGCTGGGGCGAGGTCATGAACGGTGGATTTGGCATGCTCCTCGACGGTTCAGCCGAGGCCGAAGCCAAACTGACCTCCATGCTTCATTGGGACGTCAACAACGGGATCGCCAGACGCAGTTGGGCCCGCAACGACGAAGCTCAATTCGCCATCCAACGCGCCATGGCAGCGGAGCCCAAACTCAAGGTCACCTTGGCCCAAAAAGCCGATGCCAACATCATTCGGCGCGCACTTTCATGAAGGAATGGATCGACTCCACCTTCGGCTCAGCCGGAGGTCAAACCGCCCTACCAACAGGACCTTGGACCGGACATCACTTTGAATCCTGCCAATTTGATGGCGTGGCGTTTGGACAAATGGATTGGCGCAATGCCCGCTTCGAGCAGTGCACATTTTCTCGGTGCGACTTGACAGAGATTCGATGGACTGGCGCCAAACTTCACGGGGTCAAATTCGACAACTGCAATTTGAATGGCCTCCGTTGGAACACCCTCACCACCTTGTTCCTCAAGCTCGAACTCACACAATGCCAAGCCACTTTTGGCGATTGGAGCGACATGGAACTGAACGGTGCCCGGATGCTGGAAACCGATTTTACAGGCGCCGATTTCTCGGGAACTGACGCCCGAAAAGTCGACTGGTCAGGCAGCCGCCTGCGCGACTCCATCTTCCAAAGAACAGATTTGCGGGAAAGCGATTTGAGAACCGCCACCAACTGGAACATCGATCCCGCTGAAAACAAGGTCCGAGACGCCCGGTTTTCCCGGTCAGATTTGGAAGGGTTGATTGGCCGTTTGGGCATCTGTCTGGATTGAATCCCTTCCGACCAGAAACTCCGGAAACGTTTTAACAAGTGTTTCGTTTCCGACAGGAACACTTCAGGCTATTTTTGCCGCCTCAATCAGGCGAAAATGAGTCCCGTCACCCAAGAATCAACCCCGCCTTCTCGTCTGCTCGAGCTGCTGACGGGTTGCGAAAAGTCCTTTCGCCGGTTCGGGGTTCGCGCGGTCAGCATGGACGACTTGGCCACCCAGCTCGGGGTGTCCAAAAAGACCCTTTACCGCTACTTCAAAGACAAGGCCGACTTGGTGCTTCAGGTGTTCAATCAAGCCTGTAACCGGCAAACCGAGCGCACCGAAGCCTTGGCAGAAGGCGGTCCCAACGCCATTGATGCTGTCATCACCGTCATGGAGTATTTCCAAACCGAACTCCGGGAGATGCACCCCAGCATGTTGTTCGACCTGCAGAAGTATTACCCCGAAGCCATGCACCGACTACAACTCCACAAAATGGAGACCATGCAAGGCTACCTGGTGCGCAACATTCAACGCGGTCAGCTCGAAGGGTTTTACCGCAAAGACTTTGATGCCAAACTGATTTCTCGGCTGCACATGTCCATGGTTCAAACCATGACCGATCCGGCCACCCTCGAGGAGTTTGGGCGGCCCCTGTCTGAGCTGCAGATGGAATTGCACACCTATCACCTCAGGGGAATCGCCACTGAAAAGGGCCTGGAATATCTCCGTCAACGCTACACATCGTGAACACGCACAAAACCATGCGCACCCTCTCCCTACTGTCTGCATTGATGCTGATGCAAGGAGCCATCCTCGGCCAAAACGGCACTGGAGGTTCTGGTACCCGGCTCACTTTGGAAGAAGCCCAGTCTTTGGCCGCCCAAAGGGCGTACAATGTCCGGTATGCCTCCTTTGATTCAGAAGAAGCAGCCAGCAACACCCGCGAACTCATCGCGTCCGGCTTCCCGCAAATCAGTGGTTCTGTGGAATACAACCGCTACATCGACATCCCCACACAGGTGTCCAGCGGAGATGCCTTTGGCTTTCCGGACTACCTGACCACCTTTCTTGGCGACGTCGCACAAAGCACGGGCGTGGCCTTGAACGCTCCCCCCAGCGATCCCAATGCCATTCAAGAGTTTCAGTTTGGTGCAGAGCAAACCATGACGGCCGGAATCACCGCCACACAATTGGTGTTCAGCCCCAGCTATTTTGTGGGAATTCAAGCCGCCAAGGCTTACGCCAGTGCCATGGAAGCGGCCGAGTCCAAATCGATTGCCGATGCGCGCCGCGCCGCGGGCGAAGCCTACGCTGCAGCCTTGGCTGCCAAAGAAAATGTGGCCATCCTCCGGGAGGCACAAGCCTTGGCCTCTTCTGCATTCGATCAAACCCGTGCCCTGGTCGAGGAGGGCCTTGCAGAATCCACAGACGCGGACCAGCTCGAGCTGGCACTCTCCGAAATCTCTCAGCAGCTCACCACTGCCGAAAGCATGGCCTCTGTGGCCATAGATGCCCTCAAATTCACCATGGGCATGCCCGTCGAAACCACGGTCATCTTGGCCGACAACTTCGAAAGCCTGTCTGTGGCATTTGATGGCGCCTCTGTTTTGGGGACACCCTTCCAGGCCGTTCTCCTGCCCGAGGTTGAAGCTCAATCGAAAAACCTCGAGCTGTCCGAACTCGGCATTCGCAATGAAAAGGCTGCTGGCCTGCCCAGCATTGGCGCCTTCTACACCAACCAACGCAATGCCCAGCGCGACGCCTTTGACTTCTTCGGCAACGGCAACTGGTACCCCATCCAGCTCGTCGGCGTTCAAATGAACATCCCCATTTGGTCCAGCTTTGGCGGAAAGGAAAAGGTCCAGCAAGCGCAGTTGGTCCGGGACCGCGCAGCAACCGCCTTGGAACAACTCACCCAAGCAGCCACCCTTGAGTACCGCGCGGCCCGTTCCGAATACAATTCCGCCTTGGAACAGCGCGAACAGGCCGAGCGCAGCCTCGGTCTTGCCGAGCGCATCCTTGACCGCACCCGCATCCGGTTTCAAGAAGGGTTGGCCAGCAGCTTCGACATGACCCAGGCCCAAAACCAAATGGTCAACGCCCAAGCCAACCTCACCCAAGCCACGCTCCGCTGGCTCAACGCACACCTCCGCCTCCAACGCTCTCTCAACGCCTGATCAACATGATCCGCACTTCTCTCCTTCTCTCCTCCATCGCCCTTTTGCTCGCCTCATGTGGTGGCGCACCCGAAAGCACCGCTGACACCGCTGCTGAATCCCCGGCGGCAACCGAGGCCCGCAAAGTGACAACCCTTGACGTTGTCGTCGCTCCCTTCGACCACTACTTCACCGTGCAAGGCAATGTGGAAACCGATCGCCTTGCCAGGGTGTTTCCCATGACGCAAGGCACCGTCCAACGCGTCCTTGGTCGAAGAGGGCCAAATGGTCCGCAAGGGCCAAACCATCATGGAACTTGACAACGAAGCTGTTGCACGAAATCAAGATGAGCTCAACACCCGCCTCGAACTCGCCAAAGACGTTCTCGGCCGCCAAGAGCGCTTGTGGGACCAAGGCATCGGCACCGAGGTGCAACTGCTAGAAGCCAGAACCAACGTGAAGGCCCTGGAGGAAAGCATTGCCGCTTTTTCTGAGCAAGTCGACTTTGGCAAGGTCAAGGCGCCCTTTGCCGGGACCATCGACCGCATTTTCGCCAAAGAAGGAGGAATGGCATCCCCCATGCAACCAGTGGCCCGTCTGCTTGACTTGACCGACATGTATGTTCGTTCCAAAGTCAGCGACCACTACGTGGGCAAAGTAGAGCCTGGCCAACGTGTGGACATCATCATGGAAGGGCGCGACACCATCACCAGCGAAATCGACCGTGTGGGCCAGTACATCGAACCCGCCAACAGAACCTTCGAAATTGTGGTCCCAGCGCCAGAAAACTCCGGCATTCTTCCCAATGAATTTGCCGCCTTGCGCATCAACGACATGCACCTCGACAGCGCCATTTCACTGCCGTCGGGATTGATCCTGCAAGACCGCCAAGGGCGGGACTTTGTGTACGTGATTGAAGGAGGCAAAGCCGTCAGGAAGGCCGTTCGCATCGGCCAGTCCTCCAATGACCGCGTCCTCATTCTCGAAGGGCTATCACCTGGCACTTCCGTCATCAGCCGCGGAGCGGGCCAAGTCGTGGAAGGCGAGGCGGTTCAAATCATGCGCTGATCCGCGTCCAATCCAGCGACCCCACAGCGACCCCACAGCGACCCCCATCCCATGGACCCAAAGCAACCCAAGGAGTTCGGCCTGAGCACGGCATCCATCCAAAACCGGACCACGGTGGCGGTTTTGATTGCCATCATTCTGATTGCCGGCATTTCATCCTACATCACGGTACCCAAGGAGAGCTTTCCTGAAGTCGTGGTGCCCGAAGTGTACATCGGCACGCCTTATCCAGGCAACAGCCCGAGTGACATCGAAAAGCTCATCACCCGCCCCATTGAAAAGGAGATCAAAGGCATCACGGGCATCGATGCCATCATTTCCACCAGCCAACAGGGCTACAGTGCCATCGACGTCAAGTTTGATTTCTCAGTCACCCCGGAGGTCGCCCTCCGAAAGGTCAAAGACAAGGTGGACATCGCCATGAGCGACCCCAGCTTCCCCGACGACCTGCCCAGCGACCCCAACATCTTCGACCTCAATTTCACCGAGCTCATCCCTGTGATGCAAGTGAATTTGTCCGGTGACTATCCAGTGGACCAGCTGGAGGACTATGCAGAAACCCTGCAAGACCGAATCGAGGACTTGGACCAAATCAACGAGGCAGAAATCCGCGGCGTCAACGCCAAGGAAATGGAGGTCGAAGTGGACTACCTCCGGGCTGAAGCCATGCTGGTGAGCTTCAACGACATTGCCCAAGCCATTGGCCAAGAGAACCTCTCCATTTCCGGCGGAGACATCCTCATGGATGGCCGTCGGCGCACCGTTCAGGTCGTTGGCGATTTCCGAGATGCCCAAGACCTAGAATCTATCATCATCAAAGCCGAAGGGGGCCAACCGGTCTACTTGCGGGATGTGGCCAAGGTGCAGTTTGTGGACATGGAGCCCACGAGTTTTGCCCGCGAGTGGGGCAACCCTGTGGTGTCCCTGGACGTGAGAAAACGCGCCGGCGAAAACCTCATCATTGCCTCCGATGAAATCAACCGCATCATCGCCGAAGCCAAAGAAGAGTTTTTGCCTTCCGACCTGAGCGTCAGCATCACCTCTGACCAGTCCGACCAGACCCGCACACAGGTCGACGAACTTCAAAACAGCATCATCCTCGGCGTCCTTCTGGTGGTGGGGGTTTTGCTCTTCTTCCTCGGGTTGCGAAACGCCCTTTTTGTGGGGGTGGCCATTCCCCTCTCGATGTTCCTGAGTTTTGCCATTCTCAGTGCCCTGGGCATCACCTTCAATGTGATGGTGCTCTTTGCCCTGGTGCTGGCCCTCGGCATGCTCGTGGACAATGGCATCGTGGTGGTCGAAAACATCTATCGACTCATGGATGAGGGCATGTCGCCTTTTGACGCTGCTCGGTTTGGCGTGGGAGAGGTGGCCTGGCCCATCATCGCTTCAACCGCAACCACCCTCGCTGCGTTTCTTCCCTTGGCCATTTGGCCCGGCATCATTGGCGAATTCATGAAGTACCTGCCGATGACGCTGATCATCGTGCTGTCCTCTTCGCTGTTCATCGCCCTGGTCATCAACCCCGTTCTGACCAGCGTTTACATGCGCGTAGAAGAGGCCGAAATGAATGCGCGCAGGCTGTTTGTCACCACAGGTGTCTTGGTTGTTCTGGGGCTCTTGCTCCTCGGGGCTGGATTCACCACCATGGGCAACCTGTTCGTCCTCGGTGGCATCATTGGTTTGCTCAACCGCTACCTGCTGACCCCTGCCACAGGCTGGTTCCAGCAAACGCTTTTGCCGGCTTTGGAAAACGCCTACGAACGCCTGCTTCGCTTTGCCCTCAGGGGCGCGAAACCCTGGTTGTTCTTCTATGGCATGATCGGGCTTTTGTTCGCTTCCCTGGTGCTGCTTGGCATGTTCCCCCCCAAGGTGGAGTTCTTCCCCCAGAACGAGCCTCAGTATGTGAATGTCTACATCGACATGCCCATTGGAACGGACATTGTAGAAACCAATCGGGTCACCCAAGAGGTCGAAGCCCTGGTCATGGGCGCCATCCAACGCCCCGAATTCCTGCGCACCAATGAAGACGGAACTCAGGAGCAGTACCTCACCAACTCTGTGATTGCCCAAGTGGGAGAAGGAACGTCGGATCCAGCCGAAGGGCCACAGCTGGGGGCCACGCCCCACAAAGGCCGCATTACAGTGAGTTTCCTCAAGTTTCAAGACCGAAACGGGATCCGAACCACCGATGTCCTGAACGCCATCCGCGAAGAGGTCAAAGGCTACCCCGACGCCATCATCAGAGCGACCAAGAACTCAGATGGTCCTCCGCAGGGCTTGCCCATCAACATCGAAATCACCAGTGTCGATTACGAAACCGCTCTGGTTTATGCAGACGGCATGAAGCGGTTCATTGAGTCCACAGGCATTGAAGGAATCGAAGGCTTAAAGCTCGACGTAGAAAAGTCCAAGCCCGAAATGCCCATCACCATCGACCGCGACAAAGCGCGCCGTTATGGGTTGAGCACGCAACAGATTGGCTTCGGCCTTCGGAGCGCCCTTTTTGGCCGCGAAGTGAGCCGATACAAAGACGGCGAAGACGACTACCCCATCAACCTCAGGTTCGCCGATGCATACCGCAACAATGCGGATGCGCTGATGAATCAAAAGGTCATCTTTAGAAGTCAGTCAGACGGCCAAATCAAGGAGGTTCCCATCTCCGCTGTGGCCACCGCCGGTCGGTCCACGACTTACAACGCCATCAAACGGAAAGACCTGGACCGCACGGTGACCATGTCCTCCAACGTTCTCGAAGGCTACAACGCCAACGAAATCGTTGAGTCCTTGAAGGCCCAATTGAATGGGTACCCAGAACAAGCTGATGTGCAGTGGGAATTCACCGGACAGCAGGAAGAGCAGGCCAAGGAGCTGGCCTTCTTGTCACGCGCTTTGGTGATTGCTCTGTTCTTGATCTTTTTGATCATTGTCGCTCAATTCAACAGCATCTCCACCCCGTTCATCATTGGCTTTAGTGTTCTGTTCAGCTTGACCGGCGTCTTCCTCGGGCTGGTGGTTTTCCGGCAAGATTTCGTGATCATCATGACCATGATTGGTATCATTTCTCTGGCCGGGGTGGTGGTGAACAATGCCATTGTCCTCATCGACTACACCAACCTGCTGATGGACCGGCGCAAACGGGAATTGGACTTGGGCGACGACGAGATGTTGCCCTTCGCAGAAATCGTTCCCCTGATCATTCAAGGCGGTCGAACCAGGCTCCGTCCTGTGCTGCTCACGGCCATCACAACCGTTCTCGGTCTCTTGCCTCTGGCCATCGGCATCAACGTCGATTTCGTGAGCCTGTTGGCCGAGTACGACCCCAAGATTTACATCGGAGGGGACAACAACATCTTCTGGAAGCCCATGAGCTGGGCCATCATCTACGGACTGACTTTCGCAACGTTCCTGACGTTGGTTATCGTTCCCGTCATGATGTGGTACTTGACCCGTGCAGACTACAAGTGGCTCAAGCGCCTACCGGTCAAGGAACAACCATGAGCCCCAAGCTTTACCCCACCCTGGCCATTACGGGCATCACAGGCTTTCTTGGAGGTCACATGGCCCTCGAGGCCCTGCGAAGGGGCCACCATGTGCGGGGCACGCTCCGCTCCATGGAGCGCGCAGATGCCGTTCGCTCCATGTTGGCAGAACACTTGGGCAGCGACTCGGAAGCCGCCCTGACTCGGCTCACCTTTCACGAAGCGGATTTGCTGTCTTCAGACGGCTGGGTCGAGGCGGTATCAGGCTGTGACGCCGTTTTGCACGTGGCCTCTCCCTTCCCACTGAACTCGCCACGAGATGAAAAGAAGGTCATTTCACCGGCGCGTCTGGGCGTGAAGCACGTTTTCGAAGCGTGTGCGGCCTCTGGGGTCAAGCGTCTGGTTCAAACCTCTTCAACGGTGGCCATTGTTTACGGCCATGGTCGGGACAAAACCCAATTTGACGAGCAACATTGGACCCAACTCGACGGGGACATGATCTCCCCTTACATCAAGAGCAAAACCCTTGCAGAGCAAGACCTATGGATGATGGCCAAGCAACACCCTGATGTCATGGTGTCAGCTGTCAATCCAGGATTCATTTTGGGCCCCTTGTTGGATCGGAACGACCCTGGGAGCAGCTGTGATGTGATCCTCAAAATGATGCGGGGTGAATTCCCCGGTGTGCCCAACTTGGGCTACCCTACAGTGGATGTCCGCGATGTGGTCAGCCTGCATTTTTTGGTGCTCAATGACAGCCAAGCTGCCAACCAAAGGTTTGCCGCCACAGCCAACACCCTGCCTTTTCAAGACCTCGCGAAATCACTGAAAGCAGCCTTTGCCAAAGAAGGCCGAAAAGTGGGGACACGAAGCATGCCGAACTTTTTGGTTCGGTTCTTTTCTCTGTTCGACCCTTCCTTGCGTGGCGTCCTTCCCGAATTGAGCTACATGGCCTCCGTTTCTTCCGATTTGTCCCGCAAGCGATATGATTGGAAACCCCGTTCCGCGGAAGATGCAGGGGTCGCCACGGCCCAAAGCCTCATCGATCTGGGCTACATCCGTTGAATCCCTCTGCGCCGTTCTACCTTCGCGGCTCCGGACCCGACCGGCACCCCGATGAGTGACCTCCTCCAACATGAGTGTGGCATAGCCTTGCTCCGGCTTAAAAAGCCACTTCAGTACTACATCGACCATTATGGGACGGCCTTTTACGGCCTGAACAAAATGTATCTCCTGATGGAGAAACAACGCAACCGCGGTCAAGACGGTGTGGGGTTGGCCAACGTCAAACTCTCCGTGCCTCCCGGGCACCGTTACCTGAGCCGTTCCAGATCCGTCGCCAATCAACCCATCGAAGATCTGTTTTCGCAAGTCATGGGCCGTTTTGCGGATACCCAAGAGCACCAGCCGGAACGACTGAAAGACGCCGAATGGCTTCAAAAAGAATTCGCCTTCACCGGAGAGGTTTTCCTTGGCCACCTCCGCTACGGCACATACGGCCGAAACACCATTGAACGGGTCCATCCCTTCTTGCGCCAAAACAACTGGAGAAGCCGCACCTTGGCCCTTGCGGGGAACTTCAACCTCACCAATGTCGACGAGCTGTTTGACATCTTGGTGGGCCTGGGCCAACACCCCAAAGAGAAAGCGGACACGGTCACCGTGCTGGAGAAGGTGGGTCACTTCCTGGATGAAGAAGTCGAAAACCGCTTTCGCGACTTCAAATCGAAAGGCCACGAAAACCAAGAAATCAGCGACCTCATCGCCCAAAACTTAGACGTCGCAAACGTGCTGGAAAAGGCGTCCGAGGCTTGGGACGGTGGTTATGTGATGGGCGGCATCATCGGTTCTGGAGACGCCTTCATTGCCAGAGACCCCAATGGCATCCGTCCTTGCTTTTGGTACGAAGACGATGAAGTGGTTGTGGCGGCCTCTGAACGGCCGGTGATTCAAACCGCATTCAACACCACCACCGCAGAAGTCAAGGAGTTGCTCCCGGGAGAAGCCCTACTCATTGGCCAAGACGGTTCCACAGAACTCAAACAAATCCGCAAGGCAGGCAAGCCGTCCCCATGCAGCTTTGAACGCATCTACTTCTCAAGGGGAAACGATGCCGACATCTACCAAGAACGCATGGCACTGGGGGAGTCTCTCGTCCCGAAGGTCCTCGAAGCCATAGAGCACGACATCGATTCTACGGTATTCAGCTTCATTCCCAACACGGCAGAGACGTCGTTTTACGGACTGGTCAAGGGCATGGAAAGCCACTTGAATCAAAGCAAAATCGAGCGCATCATTGGCTTGGGCACTTCGCCGGACCCCGTGGAGGTCAAGTCCATTTTGGAAGAGCGTCCCCGCGTGGACAAAGTGGCTTTGAAGGACGCCAAATTGAGAACTTTCATCGCAGATGATGGTGCGCGAGACGACTTGGTGGCCCATGCCTATGACATCACCTACGGCACAGTAGAGCGCGGTCAGGATCAGTTGGTGGTGATCGACGACAGCATCGTCCGAGGGACCACCTTGAAGCGCAGCATCCTCCGCATTTTGGATCGCCTCGACCCCATTCGGATTGTGGTGGTCAGCAGTGCCCCACAGATTCGGTATCCCGATTGCTATGGAATTGACATGGCCAAGATGGGCGATTTCATTGCCTTCCAAGCGGCCATAGCCATCCACAAAGAGCGTGGCAATCAGGCCCTCATCGATGAGGTTTATGCAGACTGTAAGGCCGAGCTCGAAAAGCCTTACGATCAACAAGAAAACAAGGTCAAGCCCATCTATCAGAGCCTGACACCAGAAGAGACCTCAGCCAAAATCTCTGAACTGCTCACACCAGAAGGGATGAAAGCTCAAGTACAGATCATTTACCAAAGCATCTCCGGACTGCATGAGGCCATTCCTCATCATCAGGGGGATTGGTACTTCACGGGCAACTTCCCAACGCCTGGAGGCAACCGGGTCGTGAACCGCGCCTTTGTTTTTTGGAAAGAGGGCCGTTCACAGCGGGCATACTGACCCCGCTTTTTCACGCCTCCTCACACATTTGGTGGGCGATATAGAATGAAAGGTTAGCCCCGATGAAGGCCGCACTCCTTAGAGGACTGCTCCCACCACCAACGGCCAGCCCTGGGGTCTTCGCTCGGCAACACAGGGCGTGTACATGGAGCACAACCGATGCTCGCGTACCCCAAAGCATACAGTGGATTGACGGGGACACCCGTGAGCACCAAAGCGGACTCCAAAGCCTCATCGCTCCAATGGATCAAGGGATGGAATTTTTGAAGCCCCCAATCGGGAGCGTCTTCCACCATTTCTAAAGCTGCGCGATTTGAACTCTGCTCTTTTCGCAAGCCCGTCAACCACCAACTCTTGCCTGCACAAGCCTTTTGCAATGGCTGAATTTTGCGCATCCCACAGCAGCTTTTTCGAGACGAAACATCTTGATAGATGGACGCCAACCCCTGAGTGGCTTGAAACTTCGCAACCTCTGCCGGGTCGGGCAACAAAGACCGAATCTCAATGCCAAAGTGGTCTTCCGTGGCTTTCCATGTCTGTCGGGTCGCCGGAAACAAACAACCCGTGTCCAAGGACACAATGTCCACGTCCAATCCAGCCTTCAAAACAGCCCAAGTGAGAATTTGGTCTTCCTTGCTAAACGAGGTCGTCAAAATGACTTTGTCTTTGGATACCTCTGTGCCCAAGACCCGCTTGAGGTCTTCAACGAGTCGTCCAAAAATGGGGGGGTATGTCGACATTACCATCTTGCCAAAGATAGCCATTCCCCACAATCCCCATGTGTTACGTGGGATTAATTAAATCCTGGACCGTTCTGTGCTCCAATATGGCCAATTGAGCGTCCCTCACTTCCACCATCATTCGGTGCAGCCCACAGTCTTTTTCCACGCAATCCTCGCATTTTTCGTAGTAATGCAGACTGACACAGGCCAATGGCGCAATCGGTCCATCAATCAAGCGCATCACCTTGGCCAAGGAAATTTGGGCGGCAGGAACACTGAGCGCATGGCCCCCTTGAGGGCCTCTTCGACTGGTCACCACGCCTCCTGCCCGAAGCTCTACCAAAATCTGCTCCAAAAACTTCACGCTCATGGGAGAGGCCAAACAAATTTGCTTGACACTCATCCAGGTTTTTTCTTCCTCGCTCGACTGTGTCTTCGCCAGGACGGTTAAAGCCCGAAATGCGTACTGGGCCTTTTTTGTCAGCATGGTTCCCTCATCATCAATGGACAACAACCCGGTGAACAGGACAAGAGGCACATGGCTGGCCATCTGAGCCCAACGACATCAAAAGAACCAGCCCCTTGCTCCAGCCTGATGTTGAGATGCGATCAAAACTCCCCATTGACACCCCTTCGTCCAACACCTTCCCGTCCAAAGCCATCGCCCTCCATCGCTGTCCTTGGGCCATGGGCCAAGTGACCTCATCGCCAGATTTAACCGGGTTTGGAAAAGGAGCCTGGGCAGATGGCGCCTCTTCTGTGGGAATCGATGTCACGCCGTTCGCGAGCCACGCGACGTCAGTCACCTCTAAAAGCACGTTCCCTTCCAAGTCTGTGACGTCCAATATTTCATGATAAAACAAGGGGAGCAGCGAGTCTGGAGCAAAATAAACCACTTGATTCAAGTACCAATTGGCAGTGTCTCCATCATATGTTTCTGTGTAAAACTGAGTGTACACGCCCCGCAAAACTTCTTGAATCTCTGCCCCATCAGGCATCACCAATGACCCCCACGCATCCACCTCAAAAGAAGATTCGCCCATCAACGAATACGGCTGACCAAACAAGGTGATCGATGCCCCAAAATCGTCCGAACTGCTTGTTCCCAACTCCAAAGGGTAGGTCCATTGGACCAATGGGTCGGAAAACGGAAGTGCCACCCCATTCGCTGCGTTGGCATTGCCAAACACCTGCATGTTGTCTTCTGCAAGAGACAAGAAACCCAATTGATCCCCGTTGACCGTGGACCATTCTGCACCATCAAATGATTTGGAGAAAGGCGATGACCCCGCGGGAACCACCTCCAACAACCCAACTGAACTTCCTGGGGTTCCGGAAAAGTCCCAGTTTTGGGGCGCCTCGCTCGCTTCTGTGGGGGCGAAGTACTCCCCGGCCACCAAATCTGATGCATAACCCAGTTCTGGTACAGTGGGTGTATCAAACACCGGCTGTGCCAAGGCCTCCGACACAAGGAAAAAGGACCACAAAAGAAAGAGGGCTCTGTTCATGCAACGAATGTAGCAGAACAAAGCCCCCGATTCTTGTACCCGGAGTGGGAATCGAACCCACACTCCAAAGGAACGCGAGTTTGAGTCGCGCGCGTCTACCAATTCCGCCATCCGGGCAATGAGGGCGACAAAAGTAGCCAAACTCAATCGGAATCCGCAGGAAGAGTCACACGGAAAGTCGTTCCCACCCCTTCTTCGCTTTTCAAAATGACGATTTGTCCGCCATGATATTCGGCCACAATTCGCCTTACCAAGCTCAGTCCCAGGCCCCAACCTCGTTTCTTGGTGCTGAAACCGGGGTCAAAAACTTGCCGCTGAACCCGGCGGGACATTCCCCTCCCTGTGTCTCGAATGTCCAACATGGATTTTCCCGATTCGTTCCACAGCCGCACGTCCAGCTGCCCTGAACCTTCCATCGCATCCACCGCATTTTTGGTGAGGTTTTCCAAGACCCAACCGAACAGGGCTGGGTTGAACGACGCGCTCACATTTGAACTCGGCAGGTCCAAATTGAAGCTGACCGCTCGGGGCATTCTCCTCTCCAAATAAGACATGGTCTCCCCCACAAATTCCGCCAAGTCACCCGTTGTCAATTCCGGGTCTGAACCAATTTTAGAGAACCGATCCGTAACTGTTCTCAATCGCCCCAAATCCTTCTCCAACTCCACCAACACAGACTCTGCGACCCCTTCATCCCTCAGGACTTCTACCCACGCCATCAGCGCCGACAAAGGAGTGCCCAACTGATGCGCGGTCTCCTTGGCCATGCCCACCCAAACCCGGTTTTGCTCACTTCTACGAAACGCACTGAACGTGGAATAAGCCAGCAACAAAAACCCGCCAATGATGAGCAGCTGAATGACTGGGAAATACCGCAACTGCTTCAAAACCATGGATTCGTCAAACAAAATCCAGCGCCTTCCGAACTCAGGCAAATCCAACGCAATGGGTTGGTTGACTGCCGCCAGCCTCTTGATCAAGGCTGTTGTGTCCGCCATTTCGTCCCCCTCAAAACGGTGGGCTTGCAGGATGGTCGTCAGACCTGAGTCCGCCAACAAAACGGGGATGGATGCTGAATTCAACACCGTTTCCGAAATGAAAGAATGGATCAAATCATCCATCACCGTTTGCAGCTCTCTAAAACGGTTGCTTTGGTCGTAATACACCACCAATCCCTGTTCGAACTCAATCACCGAGCCCATCTCTTCTAGGGAAAGTCGCAGGGCATCCAATCGGTCGGGCGTCCTCAAGGCTTCGGGCACATTGATGTCCGCTTGAAGCACTCCGTCCTTGTACACCAGAACAGGAATGGTCCGGTTTCCTTGGATGAATCGGGTGATGAACGTCAGGTCGATGGGGGCCCCTGGTTCGGCCTCTTGTATGATGCGGTAAGCCTCGCCCATCAAGTCCGCTTTGTCCCTCTCCTCCGTCCTCAGCGATGCAAACAGAGCGTCCGTGTAACGAACCAATTCAGCGCGCTGAACAATGGCTTCCGACCAAAGCTCAATTTTCCTTTGCTCTTCATTTCTGAGCGTGCGCGCAATTCGACCACTCGACCACAACGTGAGGCCCACAATGGCCGCTGCTCCAAAAAGCAAAATGAGCCGTGAATATTGCTTGTTTTGGGGTCCCATGTCTTCGGTCGGAGGGTCAACGCAGAATCTGGCGGAAAGGTATCCAACGAAGTTTTGGCGCATAAAAAACGCCGGCCTTGGCCGACGTTTCTGGACTAAGTGATGTCCAAGCTAATTTGGTTAAGCCCGGAGGGTGGTTCAATTCCTTCACCGGGACAACAAAGATAGAGAATATTAACGTTAGTCGGTTAACAAAGACAACTCGTCTTGATTGAACATCAGAAATCATCGTCGTCATCTTCAATGACGGCCTTGGTTTTTTGCGCCTCTTGAGGCACTGTTTCAGGAGGAACCATAGGCGCCACACCCTCGCTTACTGGGGCCTCTTCAGAAGGTGTGTCCAAAGGCGAGTTTGAGGTGCCCGACTCTGTTTCCACCCCAAGGGCACCCTTGAGTCGGCCCCAAGCCCCTTGGCGTTGCTCTTTCCTGTGCGCCTGATGCGCCATTCGGTCATATCCAAATGAGGGTTCGTCCATGGTTCCTCGCATGGCCAAGAAGAAGCGATGACCCAGGCCATCCTCGGCCACGGGACCCCATTCCGCCTCATTTGACTTGAGGTCACGCATCGCAAAATCAAGCGTGAAGTCCATTTCCCCACCCAGCCTATACCACCCTTCCACCCCCACGTTCATGGCGTCTGAAAACACCTCCATGGGCGACAACGTGATCAAACCGCGTTGGAGTTCAATGTGGCCCGTGACGGGTTCAAATGCCACGCGCTGCAAGCGTCGCATTAAGTCGTCTGCATCTGCAATGAATCGGTATTTATTCTCTTTGGCCAAGGTGGCCGGAATCTCTTGGAGCAAATCAAAGCCCACCAATTCCCCTCCTTCAACCCGAACATCCACATCGGCGTCCCATGGAACTTCGGCGGTTTGAGATGGGTCAAACCTCAGCTCACCTTCGGCCCAAAGTCGACCCCTCACGTGCTTGGGCAAAACAGTGGCCTGCCCCAAGCCTGACGTACCCACCAAGAATTCAGACAATTCAGCATTGGACAGCCGCCCGTCCAACACCATGGCATTGCCATCCCAGCGTCCCGACGCTTGAAGGTCACCACCAAAAGCACGGGCCTTCAATTCTTCGGCCACCAATAGCCCCTCGCTCAGCTGGCCCGTCATGCTCCATTCATCCAGTTCCAAGGGACCAAAACTCGTTTTGCCCGAATTCAGCTCGAGCTTCCACTTCTGAGGAAAAGACGAAAGGTCTGCTCCGGTTGTGGTCTCGCCCGTTTTGAAAACAGCCATGACTTCGTTCACATCCAAGGACTGAATGTCCATGGTCGCGTGCCCAGAGGAGCCCCGCATGTCCAAATCCATGGAGGCGGATGCACCGGGTGCCTTCATCCCGTCGGCATTGAGCGTCCAGCCGTCTTCCAACTGTTCCCAACTCAACCGTTCTACATTGACTTCATGCTGCCCCCTAGACGCCTTCAAAGATTCTGCGGCCAAGGTGGTCCCTGAATCCACGGCCACTTGCCAAGGACTGTCTCCATTTCTTTTCAATCTCACCGCTCCATTGAGCCGAATGGACCCCTCGTCTTCCAAACGCCATCCGTCGGCAACGCTGCCATCAGCTGATATCCATCGGTACGCTTGACCGGGTCGAAAAACACCTTGTCCATCGGCCAGGACCTGGGTGACAGGCCCTGAAGATTCTGCCTCTGCCTTGACCAGAAATTCACCCCCCGCTGCGCTACCAGTCAACCCTTTGCTGCTGGCCACCCAGCCGTTCTTGGTGCTGAAAGCAAAAGCTTCTCCACCTTGAATCACCAACCCTTCATCATTTCTGAACCACTGCAAAGACTGCGGCTGCAAATTCACAGCCCACACGCCGTCCCAAACGGCTTCATCCGGACCGGTCCAGCCTCCCGAAGAAAGCCCGGCCAAAGCCTCCTTGCCCGTCCGAAGCTCCAAATCGGCTCGTCCTTTAAAGCCCTCGAGTGCGGGCCCAAAACCCACCCGAACTTGCGGAGGCAGCACCCCTTCCAAAGCCCCCATTTCGGCATCCTGAGCAGACAGTGACAAGCCAAAACGATCCCCGCGCAAAACCAGTGTTGCAACCAATGGCACCGCGCCATCATCGCCACTCAACGCCGCATTTTGAAAGCCCAACGTGGTGTTGTCTGCAGAAAACCGCCCCCCCAAGTCCGCACTCAGACCCACGTCATCAAGCCAGGTGGTGCCCCCTGACATCACAGAAATTTCCCGGCCTTCGATTTCCCCACGCAAGGACACCTCTTCGGCTTGCCCTTTGGACAGGCTCAACTGACCCTCTTCCAAAAGGCCCGACCACTTCACCTGACCACTTCCTGTCCTCAAATCTCCTGTGGACAGCACCCTCGTCAACTGAAAATGGTCCACGCTCCATTCTTTCACCCCTGCCCCTTGACCCTCGGTTTCGCCGCCCTTCCAAAAGACCCAGTTTCCCTTTCCATTCCCATCCTGACGCAAGTCCACACGGCCGCCTTCAAGCCGCAGTGCCCTGACTTCCAACCGGTCCTTCAACAAAGGCAACCAAGCCAACCGCAGCCCCACCTCTTGCAACTGCAAAAAATCGTGGCCGGTTTGGTTCGCGTCTTCGATTCGCAAATCCTTCAATTGAACCTCTACGTCAGGCCACGAAGACCACACAGAAACCGACACACCGCCAATGCTCACGTCCGTGGCCAAATGGGGCTGGATCGCTTCTAAAACACGACTCTCCAACCCTTGAGACAACCACCACAGCCAACCTGTAAACCCAAAAGCGAATGCCGGGAGCAACAACACAACAGCCCACCGGGACACCGACATCCCGCGCACACCCCGGGTCTTCAGGGGCGATTCTTGTTGTGTATCGTGTTCCGTCTCGGACATTTAGGAATCAAGACAAATATCCTTGGCTACAGCACACCGCCGCAGCCTCAATTGAACCAACGCCAACGGTGCGGGTTGAATTGTGGCAAGACCGGTAAGTTATCTTGCCATCAAACATCCCCATGGACAAAAGAACCTTCATCAAAATCAGTGGCCTCGCCAGCGCAGGCATTGTGGGGATTCCCTTGGTTTCGACCTTGATTGGGTGCGGAACAAGCGCGCCTTCCGACCCGTCGGCCCTGTCGTCAACCGGAGGCTTCACCTTGCCAGAATTGGGGTATGGCTATGAAGCCTTAGAGCCCACGATCGATCGCCAGACCATGAAAATTCACCATGGCAAACACCATGCTGGATATGTGAGAAAGCTCAACGCCGCCCCTTGAAGGACACTCCATGCAAGGCCGCGCTCTAGAGGACATTCTTGCTCAAGTCAAACCGTCCGATACTGGCCTCAGGAACAACGGAGGAGGACACTTTAACCACGCTCTTTTCTGGAAGGTCATCGGGCCGCAAATTGGAACTTCTCAGGCGGGACCAGAGGGGCCCTTGCAACGCCGAATCGACGCCTCCTTTGGAGACCTCGATACGCTCAAGAAAACCATTGCGAAAGCCGCTGCAGACCAGTTTGGGTCAGGCTGGGCCTGGTTGGTCCAAGATCTGAACGACCCCGATCAGTTGTTTGTGACGTCCACGCCCAACCAAGACAACCCGCTGATGGCCAAAATCGTTCCTGCCGCGGGACAAGGAAGGCCCATTCTGGGCATTGATGTTTGGGAGCACGCCTATTACTTGAACTACCAGAACCGCAGAACGGACTACGTTGGTGCAGTTCTCGACCGGATCAATTGGTCGGCCGTATCCACGCTGATGGCTTGACCGTCTCGCCGAATGGCAGCGGACACGAACCGTTCGCCTTGGAGAACACCCTGTTTTCAAGCATTTGCCCAAACTCTGCAGCTGTTGGGCGAAGCAAGTGATATTCCCATGAAAAAAGGCCACTTGTTTGCTTCACTTCACGCGGAGCAGACAACATGGAGTCCACAAACGACAGAAGCACCTCATCCTCCTCAAAGAAATGGGTGGTCATTTCCTGTCCATCGTTTTGGATGATGCACACACCATACGCCCCGCTTTCTGGAACGGGGAAATTCACGACCAACGCACCGGCCATTTTTCGGAGGAGAAAGTCAACCCCGTTGACCATCACAGAGTCCCCCAAAACCACCGTGTCCTTGCCAATCTTCCATGACCCATTGCCGTCTTCGATGGTTCCCCGATAGGCCTTTGGAATGTTGGGCAAATTCACCCGTTTCGGCGGCATGGGCTCCTGGAATTGTACCCCCGGCACACACGAAAACAGCACCACAGACAGCACGACAAAAACAAGGGTTCTCATGAACAGGAGGCTTTAGAATTGGGTGAGCAGTATGGCCGTCAATCCAGCCAACAAACAGTAGATCGCAAAACCGTTAAATCCATTTCGTTTGACCAGAGAGATCATGGTTTTGCACGCCCACCAACCACTGAAAAAAGCAGCGAACGCGCCCACCAAAAGCGCAACAGATGACGCCGACTCCACCCCGCTGTTCATGGGGTCCATTAAGTCGCGAATTTCCAAAGCAGTGGCCCCCAAAATGGGGGGCAGCACCATCAAAAAACTAAAGCGTGCGGC
>CALSMK010000009.1 GCA_943787435.1 uncultured Flavobacteriales bacterium
AAGGAAGGGTCCGTTGGGCCAAAGAAGAGGATGTTCCTCGTGTGTGGGCATTGATTTTGGAGTTGGCCGAATATGAGCGTGCCGCAGATCAAGTGCGCATCAATGCCGAGGTGTTGGGCCGAGATGGGTTTGGTGAGAACCCTGGATATGGGTTGTTGGTGCTGGAGCCAGCCGATCGCGATGAGGTGGTGGGGATGGCTTTGTTTTACGAGAAGTACAGCACGTGGAATGGCCGGTGTTTGTTCTTGGAAGACCTGGTGGTGGCGGCTGATGAGAGGGGGTATGGCTATGGGAGACAGCTTTTCTCTGCCGTGGCAAAAGAGACCCAAAAGCGGGGCCACGCTTACATGCAATGGCAAGTGTTGGATTGGAATGAGCCCGCCATTGGATTCTACAAATCGTTGGGTGCTGCTCTGGATGGAGAATGGTTAAATGGCCGTCTGGAAGGCCAGGCTCTCGAAGGATTGGCCAAGGGCTGAGCATGGCTTGGGTCGTTCACAAATTTGGCGGTGCGTCCGTGCGAGATGCAGCTGGGGTCATCAACCTCGGAGAGATTTTGTCGGTCAGGCGCAATGGCCAAGACCAAGGTCTGGACCAAGCTGTGGTGGTCAGTGCCATGGGCAAAACCACCAATGCACTGGAAGAGGTGTGGAGGGGATTGGCCGATGTGCAGGACGTCCACGCTTTGATTGAACCGGTGATCGGCAGCCATGTCCAAGTGGCCCAGGAGTTGAACCTTCCTGAGGAGATTCTGGCCCCAGACTTGGATTCCTTTCGAACCGTGGCCAAGAGCTGGGTTGGAAAACCACCAACTGATGGGTCTTACGACGCCCTTGTCGGGTTTGGCGAGCGGTGGTCAACCCGGATTGTCGCGGCACACTTGAGGGAACAAGGGACTCCATCAGATTGGGTTTCGGCTTGGACTTTGATTCGGACCAATGCCTGCCACCGCGCTGCCGCAGTGAACCTTGAAGGCACCCAACAGGCCATTTCTGAAGCCGCGAAATCTTGGGCGGGGACGATTCCTGTGACCCAAGGATTTGTGGGTTCTTCTGCCGACGGTTGGCCGACGACGTTGGGCAGAGAAGGGTCTGATTTCAGTGGGGCGCTGTTGGCTGAGTCCTTGGGGGCCAAGAAGTTTTGCGTCTGGAAAGACGTGCCGGGCGTCATGACGGGAGACCCCAGAACATGGCCTGCTGCCGATTTCATTCCGAGGTTGGACCACACAACGGCAGAAATCATGAGTGAGGCTGGAGCCGGGGTGCTGCATCCCGCAACCATGGCCCCGCTGCGCCGGGGAAAAATCCCATTGCTCGTCAAGAGTTTCAAAGACCCTTCAGCCAAGGGAACCCGTGTTGATGGGGATGTGCCACCGTCAGACTTGCCCCCATTGTGGACCATGTCGCAAGTTTCTGGTCAGCAATGGCACGTTCGCTGCATTGGGGCCACCGAAGATTTGGCCCGACACATGTGGTTGGAGCAGTTTCCAAAATCGCGCGTGGATCATGCGGAAAGGGACGCAAAGTTGCCCGGCTGCATCCTGCTTCACGTCACCCATTGACATTTTTGGGCAAAAAAAAACGCCGGCTGAAGGGCCGGCGCATGGGGTGGAGTGATCTCAGAATCTAATATTCATCCTCGTTGAAGAAGAAGTCTTCTTTCGAAGGATAGTCCGGCCAGATGTCCTCGATCGTGTCGTAGGTCTCCTGGTCGTCCTCGATTTGTTGCAGATTTTCCACCACTTCCAGAGGGGCTCCGGTTCGCATGGCGAAATCAATCAACTCATCCTTGGTGGCTGGCCAAGGGGCATCTTCCAAATAGGATGCAAGCTCTAACGTCCAATACATTTTGCGTCTGTTCAGGCGCGGCAAAAGTAACCGAGCCGCTGAAGTGTGCAAGCCTTACGCGTGTCATCCGCAAAATGTTCGGCCTGAAGGGCACATAAATCGCTCAAGATGATGGATTAGAGGCCTCAATGGGCCACTTGACTTCTTCGGTTCCTGTGGAGTGTGCCACCCAACGGCCCAGCGTGAAGAAGGAGTCGCTGAGTCGATTTAAGTACCGAATGGCCACACTGGGCTGTTCCACGAGGCGGTCGAGGGCCACAGCGCGGCGTTCGGCTCGTCGGCAAACCGTTCGGGCCATGTGGCATTGGGTCAATGCGGGATGTCCTCCGGGAAGAACAAAATTTCTCAAGGGAGCCAAGTCGGCTTCGAGGGTGTCAATCCAGGACTCAAGGCCTTTGATGTCATCATCGCCCACAGTGAGGGACCCTGGGCGGGGACCTTCCGGGTCGGCAAACACGCCGCCAATTCGAAACAAATGGTCTTGAATGTTGCGAAGGATGGTCGATTGGGACTGGAGGATCTCGTGGTCCACCAACCCTCCGACCACGGCATTGAGCTCGTCGAGCGTGCCATAGGCTTCGATCCGGGCATCGTCTTTGTGGACCCGGTCACCATTGAACAAGGAGGTCTCCCCTCCATCACCTGTGCGTGTGTAAATGCGCATGGGACAAAGGTGGGTCATGTGAATTCAATCTGATTCGCTTCGTCCACAAGGACCATGACCCTCTCGAATTACCTTCGCGCCGTGGAGTCTCAAGAGAAAACCGACAAGCAACGCCGCTATGACCTCGCCTATTTGAGGATGGCCGAAGAATGGGCACAATTGTCCCATTGCGAGCGCAAGCAAGTGGGGGCCTTGATCGTGAGGGATGGAATGATTGTCTCCGATGGGTACAATGGAACCCCAAGCGGGTTTCCGAATGCCTGCGAAACGGCCGAGGGTGAGACCCATTGGTACGTGCTCCATGCCGAGGCCAATGCGATCACCAAGCTGGCTCGATCCTCGCATACGGCGCAAGGGGCCACTTTGTACATCACCCTCTCACCCTGTCGTGACTGCGCCAAGCTGATTCATCAAGTGGGCATTCGCCGCGTGGTCTACATCCACGCCTACAAGGACGATTCTGGTTTGGGTTTCTTGAACCAAGCAGGGGTTGAGATTGTACGTTATCCCAAGGATGAGCATTGAACGCACCCCCAAACCCAACGCATGGGTTCCCTTGGCATTGGGCCTGGCCCTTTGTTTGGGTGCTTACTTGGGCCGTGGATTGGGCAAAGGACAGGACGCGTGGGACCTGGGTCAGTCGCGTTTTGTGCCCTCTGGACAAGTGTTGACTTCGGTCCTGGACCGCATTGACCGGATGTACGTGGACCCCATCAGCCGAAGTCGTTTGACGGAGGTGGCCATCGACGCGATTCTCGACGAGCTCGACCCGCACAGCGATTGGTTCAGTGCCGAGGAGTTGGCCGCCATGGCAGAACCCATGGAGGGCAATTTTGAAGGCATTGGAGTGGAGTTTTTGCTTCAAGAAGACACCATCATGGTGGTGACCCCCATCCCCGGTGGCCCCAGTTCAGAAGCCGGCGTGCTGTCCGGAGATCGCATTGTTGCAGTGGATGACAGTGTGATTGCAGGAACGGGGTTGACCAATTCTAAGGTCATGAAGTTGCTCAAGGGTCCTGCGGGAACCCAGGTGAGGTTGGGCCTCATGCGTCCAGGTGCATCTGACAGTGGAAGGGTTGAGGTGGCCTTGAACCGCGGACGAATCCCCATCCACAGTGTGGTGGCATCGGAGTTGATGCCTGGAAGGATTGGATACCTGAAGGTCATACGGTTTGCCAGAAACACACATGAAGAATTTGAAGAGGCGGTGCAATCCCTGTATGCCCTGGGTGCCGAGCGCTTTGTACTGGACTTGAGGGGCAATGGCGGCGGCTACTTGCACGCAGCAGTTCCCATGGTGGAAGGGTTCTTGGAAAAGGACGACCTGGTGGTGTACACCGAGGGTGCTGCGCAGCCGCGAAGGGACTACATCACAGAACGTCCTGGTCAACACCGCCAAGAGCCGTTGGTGGTTTTGGTGGATGAAGGCAGCGCTTCGGCAAGCGAGATTTTGGCAGGGGCACTTCAAGACCATGACCGTGCCGTGGTGGTGGGCCGCCGGACCTTTGGAAAAGGCTTGGTGCAAGAGGAGTTTCCCGTGGCCGACCGAGGGGCGCTGCGGTTGACCGTTGCCCGGTATTACACGCCCAGTGGCCGCAGCATTCAGCGTCCTTATGGGGAAGGAATTGATTACGAGGAAGAGTGGCTGGTCCGACAAGAGCGAGGCGAGTACATAGAAGCCGACAGCGTGATGGTGGTCGATTCTTTGGCCTACTTCACGGCTGCAGGCCGAACGGTATATGGTGGAGGGGGCATTTCGCCCGACGTCTTTGTGCCCTTGGACACCATGCGCTACCCCGCGTCTTTCCGGGAGCTGGTTTATGCCGGCCGGCTGAGGGAGCACGCGTTCCAGTTTGGTTCCGACCACAGGCTGCGGCTTCTGGCTTTGGGCCGGGTTGAAGATTTCATGGATGCGGTTGAATCGGGGCTGGATTTGGACGTGGACCGATTGATTGACGAGACATTTTTGCCCGATGACGACCGAGATCAATCGCGGTTGTTGTGCCGCCGAAGGGTGGCCGAGCGTGTGGCCCACAATCTGTGGGGAGAATCGGCAGGCCACAGGTCAGCCCTGCGGTTCGACCCAGAATGGAAGGCTGCCGTGGCCGCTTTTGAGCGGTGGGATGACCTTTTGCACCCCCCTGAGAAGCAGTCTGCTTCGCCAGAGGGCATCGAACCATGACGGTTCAATTAGATTTGACATTAAGAGCAACGCCTCACCCAAACTGAATACTTCTGATATGGCTTTTGAATTGCCCCAACTCCCTTACGCATACGACGCCCTCGAGCCTCACATTGATGCGCGCACCATGGAAATCCACCATGGCAAGCACCATGCTGGTTACACAGCCAAGCTGAATGCAGCGGTCGAAGGAACCGACCTCGCCGGCAAATCCATTGATGCCCTCTGCGCAGAGAACGCCGACAATGGCGCCGTCCGCAACAACGGTGGGGGTTACTACAACCACAACATGTTCTGGACCAGCATGTCTCCCAATGGAGGCGGCGCTCCTGAAGGTGACTTGGCCGCCGCCATCGATTCAGCCTTTGGATCATTTGATGCGTTCAAAACGGCTTTTTCGGCTGCAGCGGGAACCCGGTTCGGCAGCGGATGGGCTTGGCTTTGCGTCAAAGACGGCGTCCTTGAAGTCTGCTCTTCAGCCAACCAAGACAACCCACTCATGCCCGGTGTGGGCTGTGGAGGGTATCCCATCCTCGGTTTGGATGTTTGGGAGCACGCCTACTACTTGAATTACCAGAACCGCCGTCCTGACTACGTCGCGGCTTTCTTCAACGTCATTGATTGGAACGCCATTTCAGCGCGTTTTTCCGCTGCGCGCGGCTGATTGATTTTCCTGCCGCATGCGATTTTTAATTCTCGTCGCGGGCGGCACAGGCACCCGCATGAACCGGCCGGTTGCCAAGCAGTTTTTACCGCTTGGTGGCCGGCCGGTTGTGGTTCACACTCTGGCCCGATTTCGAGAGGCCTTTTCGGACCTCTATGTGGTTTTGGTGTTGCACGAAAGCCTTCATTCGGAATGGGAAGAGGTGGTGAAAGCCCACCCTGAGGCTGCCGTAGATCGCGTTGTCAATGGGGGGGAAGAACGCTTTCATTCGGTGCGCAATGGATTGAATGCCCTGCCGGAAGACGAGGGCTGGGTTGGCATCCATGATGCAGTCAGGCCTTTTGTGGAGGTGGACACGATTCAGCGCTGCTACGAGGCCGCGCAGGTCACAGGAGCCGCCATTCCTGTGGTTCCAGTCAAGGACACCATTCGACACATTGGAAGAGAAGGCAGTGCCCCCATGGACCGGGCCACCCTGAGGGCAGTGCAAACACCGCAGGTGTTTGCACTTTCTGCGCTGAAGTCCGCCTATGCGGTGAACCACCAGCCTCACTTTACAGACGATGCCTCCGTTTGGGAGGCCGCAGGAAGACGCATCAAGCTCGTGGACGGCGACTTGCACAACCTCAAGTTGACCACGCCCGAAGACCTGCTCAGCGCCGAAGCATTCATGCGGTTGCGGGCGGATCGAAACGCTTAACGGTCCGATCAAACCCCCAAACCACCAACCCGGTCAGCAATGCGCTGGCCAACATCAAGGGCCAGGTGATGTCCATGAAGTCGTCTGTCATGCTGCCTGTGTACCACAGGGTGATGGCGGCCAGTGAATTGTTGACGAAGTGGGCGGCCATTCCGGGCACCAGACTTCTGCTTCGATAGGCCAGCCAGCCAAACAGCATGCCCAGCAGCACACGGGGCAAGAACCCGTAGAATTGGAAGTGGATGGCGCTAAAAATGATGGATGCCAAAAGGATGCCAACCCATGCATTTCCTGTGCACCGAATCAGCAAAGGCTGAAGCACGCCCCGGAACGCCAACTCTTCAAAGAAGGCAGGCAGGGCAGCGACGCTCAGCACCACCACAATTCGCTTCATGCCCTCGGCCGATGCGATGAAGGTGGTCAGTTCTTCCAGCATTTCTTCGAGGGGAAGAAAAATCGCCTCGAGTGCCCCTCCTTCAGGAATCAAGCTGGCATTGAATTCATAGCTCGCAGACATCAAAGGGCTGGAGAGAACGGTGGCCAGGATGGCCAATGTGAGCACCCCAACCTTTCTTCCCGCGGGCGGGCCAAACAGGCCTTCTGGCACCCCTGGTCGCCAAAGGCGCCACGCCAGCCAGGCCGCACCGCCAAAACCCACAGATTGGCTCACGAAATTTTGAAAGTGCAACTGCCACCAACTCGCAGAGACATCTGACATGGACATGCCAGGGGCCAGGGCCAAGACTTCATCGAAGAAGACAAAGGAGAGCGCAGAAGCGAGAGTTGAGGCCAGTATGGTGGCCAGCACGAGCACTCCAAAAAAGATGAAGGTCCGACTCAGTGCCTGCGTTTGCTCGATGGTCATGCAGCGAATCTAAGCAGGGAGACCATGGTTGCGATAAGCCTCGGAAATGGCATCCAGTTGGCTGTGAAGCACCGTTGGATCGTCTTCGGTGACCAAGGTGAGTCGGTGCTCTTTGAAATGGGGCAACCCCCTGAAGTAGTTGGCGTAATGACGGCGCATTTCCACCACACCAAGGCGAGGTCCCTTCCACTTTAAACTTTGGTCCAGGTGCTGTCTGGCGGCCTCTACCCGGTCCGAAATGGTCGGGGGAGCGAGGTGTTCTCCAGTCTTAAAAAAGTGCTTGATTTGGTTGAATATCCAAGGGTTTCCAATGCTCCCTCGGCCAATCATGATGCCGTCTACGCCATATTCATTGCGATAGGCCAAGGCCTTTTCGGGCGAGTCAATGTCTCCATTGCCAAACACGGGAATGGTCATGCGGGGGTTCTCACGAACGGCCCGGATCAGGTCCCAATCGGCTTGGCCCTTGTACATCTGAGCCCGGGTGCGACCATGGATGGAAATGGCTTGAATTCCCACGTCTTGCAAACGCTCGGCGACTTCGACGATGTATTTGGTGCTGTCGTCCCAACCCAGCCGGGTCTTCACTGTCACGGGAAGGTCCACCGCCTCCACGATTTCCTTGGTCATGGAGACCATCTTCGGGATGTCTTGAAGAATTCCGGCCCCTGCGCCTTTGCAGGCGACCTTCTTGACGGGGCATCCGTAATTGATGTCGAGAACATCGGGTCCAGACGCCTCCGAAATCTCTGCAGCCCGGCGCATGGACTCGATTTCCGAACCAAAGATTTGAATGCCAACGGGGCGCTCTTTCTCGTAGATGTCCAGTTTTTGGCGGCTTTTCGCGGCATCGCGAATGAGGCCTTCAGAGCTGATGAACTCGGTGTACATCATGTCTGCACCGTGCTCTTTGCACAGGGCACGAAACGGGGGATCGCTCACATCCTCCATGGGGGCGAGCAGCAGCGGGAAGTCTCCGAGTTCAACCGGACCAATGCGGACCATGCTGCAAAATTAAGCCGCGTTGGGCGCCATTCGGCGAACCAAATACGTGACCATGGATGCACTGAAGGTGCCGCCCACACCGAGGACCACAAGAACCACCCCCATGACATCGCCCCAGCGCAGTGAAACCGGGTAGGCGGGAACCATGGCCCCTTCTATCCGAACCCAGCCAAATTTGGCTTGAAGGCCCACCAATGACAGGCCAATGATGACCCCAATGGCCGCTCCAAGTGCATTGATGAGGATGCCTTGCCAACTGAACACTTTGCGAATTTCTCGTGGGGTCATGCCCATGGCCGACAGCGTGGCGATGTCCCTTTTTTTGTCGAGCAAGAGCATGGTCAATGCCGCCAAAATGTTGAACGCCGCCACGACCAAGATGAAGCTCAGGATCGCGAATGTGGCCCATTTTTCTGCCCGACTGGTGGAGTGGATCAGCGCGTTCTTTTCTCGCCGTGTTCTTGTGGTGAGCCCCTCTGGAAGCGTCGCCTCCAATTCGCTTCTTAGGTCTTCTACATCCCAATCGGGGTTGGGAACCAATTCAATTCGGGAGACTTGACGACTCCGCTGTAAGACGCTTTGGGCAAAATCCAAGGGCGAGACGATGTACCGGGAGTCGATGTCTGCATTGACCGAAAATGTGCCACATACAGGCAGCCTCTCTGTGACCAGCATTCTTTCCACGCCGTCCCCAAAGAGCGACATGCCCCTGGCGCTGCTGAGGCTTCGTCCCCTTTTGGGTGCGCTCACTGTCAAACGCAGTGGGGACTCTGGATTCAGCGGCAATCTCAATTGACTCGCTACGCCCAGGCCTACATATCCGCAAGGACCGCCTGTGGTGTCTGCCCGAAGCACATCGCCCCTGCGAAGCCGGTTCTGTAGCCCGGTTCGTTGGGCATGACTTGGACTGAAACCCAACAAAGTGCACACCACGGGCTCTCCCTGCTGGCGCACCACCACATCTTGCTCCAACACTCCTCCTGCCCAGTCCACACCGGGATGGGCCCTGAGGCTGTCCACCCATGCGGCATCCATGATCCTGCCCTCTGAAGGCAACACCGCCAGTTCTGTATCCAAGCTTGAGAACAGGTCTTCGACAAGTTCCTCAATGCCATTGAATGCGCTGAGGATGGCAATCATGGCTGCGCACACAGCGGCCACAACGACCACTGAAATGCCAGAGACCAGATGAATCAGGCGCTGGGATTTCCGGGACCAGAGGTACCGGCGTGCGATGCGAAAAGGAACATTCACAGCCGGAAATTAGCCGCCTTTGAGCAAGCCGTCGATCTCATCGTATCGGTCCAGGCTGTCGTCGAGGAAAAAACGCAGCTCGGGCATCTTGCGAAGGTGCTTGCCCACCTTTCCTGCCAGGTCTTTGCGCACATGGAACGCCTCGGATTGGACCAATGCCAGCCCTTCCTGTGGGGTGCCAACGGAAGCCACAGGCATAAAGCTCAAATAAATGCGCGCAAGAGACAAATCAGGGGTCAACCTCACTGTGGTGACCGTGATGAAATGTCCTCCAAAACGGATGGAGGATTCCCGCTGCAGGTATGAACCGAGTTCACGTTGAAGCAATGCGCCAATGCGCTCTTGTCGAATGCCAGCCATGTTAGGGGTCGATGCGGATTTTATGCCGTGAGCCATCGGGCATCACGGCGATGAGGATTCCACCGGTGAGCGGAGCGTCGATGGGCAGGTGGCCGTCAAACGCAGTCAAGAGCCGACCGGTCAAGTCGTAAAGGTGGATGCTTCCGAGAGGCGCTGGACCTGACCAAGTCAGTTGGCCGGAGCGGACTTGCCATTGGCCATCCGATGGCGCCAAGTCGGGCAAGCCAGTGACAGCCATGCTGTCCGCGCACCCGGGATGCGCCGGCAACCAAGTGGTGTCCAATTCAAAGTCGTGTCGAAGCTGTCCGTCTTCTACCAAACAGGCCGCATGGGGATCCCAATCGGCGATGCACAGATAGGCAGCCGGCCCCATTGGCCCATTTTCTGAACCCAGTCCTTCAATCCAATGCTCCACAAAATTTTCGTTGTTGGGCAGCAACTGAATGGTCAGTCGCCGGCTCACGGTTCCATCGGTCCATGTGAAGGGTTGGACATCGAGACACGTGATGGTGTTCCACACGCAATTCGGAGCGGCCATGCTGTCCCCGGGTTCCATGCCAAAATCAAACCACAGTGTGCCCGGGTCCAGTTCCAAATCCCAGCGCATCCAAACTTCTCCAGTTTCGGAATTTTCATGGAACCAACCGGCAAAACCAGGCGTGGGGCTGCCCTCGTATTGGATGTTGAGGAGGTGCCACAATGAACCATCTCCCAGGACGGTGTCACTTTCGATGGCGTATGAGACGGGCGTCGGGAGCCACCCCCCTTCCACGCCACACCAGGTGCGTCCCTGCTGGAGCATGGGGGCAAACGTTTCTTGGGCCTCTGTGGTCAAGCCAAGGGCCACCATGGCCATGAGAATCAGTGGAGCACGCATGCTCAGTAAAGGAAGTGATTGTGCGGAAACCGCTGTACGTGAAGCTCACGGACTTCGGCGTACAAGACCTCGCGCAGGCTGTCCATGCCTTCTTTGGTCTTGGCTGACAAGAAGAGCACAGGCCCGTTGTGCTGGGCAAACTGGTGCCGCAAGCCTTCGATGAGGTGCTCTCGACTCACCTCGCCAGAGGGGTCCTCGAGTTGGTCAATCTTGTTGAAGATGAGCATGGTGCGCTGAGCGCCCGCGCCAATTTCGGCCAGGGTCTCCTCGACCACCTTCAAATGGTCTTCGAACTGGGGATGAGACACATCGATGATGTGCACAAGGAGATCGCTTTCGCGGGTTTCATCCAAGGTGCTTTTGAAGCTTTCCACCAATTGGTGCGGCAGTTTGCGGATGAAGCCCACGGTATCACTCAGCAGAAAGGGCAGGTTGTGCACGACCACTTTGCGAACGGTGGTGTCAAGGGTGGCAAACAGCTTGTTTTCCGCGAACACCTCAGACTTGGACAGCCGGTTCATCAGGGTGGATTTGCCGGCATTGGTGTAGCCCACCAACGCGACCCTTACTAGGGCACCGCGGTTGCCTCGCTGCGTGGCCATTTGTCGGTCGATGGCTGCGAGGTCCTTTTTGAGTGCACTGATTCTGTCGCGAATGATCCTTCGGTCGGTCTCGATTTCTTTTTCTCCTGGGCCCTTCATGCCGATGCCGCCTTTCTGCTTTTGAAGGTGGGTCCACATGTTGGTCAGCCGGGGCAAGAGGTATTGATATTGGGCCAATTCCACTTGCGTTTTGGCATGCGCAGTTCGGGCGCGCTGGGCGAAGATGTCGAGGATCAAGTTGGCGCGGTCCAGGACCTTGGTTTCAGGCAAGGCCTCGCCGAGGTTTCGCAATTGAGAAGGACTCAACTCGTCATCGAAGATGAGCAGGTCGATGTCGTTCTCTTCGATGTATTCCGCGATTTCTTGGAATTTGCCCTTGCCGACAAAGGTTCGAACGTCGGGGTGGTCCAAGCTCTGCGTGAAGGTTTGAATGGTCTCAGCATTGGCGGTGCGCGCCAAAAATTCCAATTCATCGAGGTACTCTGCAAGCAACGCGCGAGGCTGGTCACGGGTGGCCAGGCCCACCAAGATGGCCCGTTCGGGTTTGCCATCTTTTCTGGCTAGCGGTTTTTCCAGCATTTACTCGCGGAACCGTTCAATGTATTGTGCCACAGCCCGAATTTCAGACCGGTTGAGGGTGCCCTTTTGTCCGGGCATGGTGCCTTTGCCATAGGTAATCAAGGCCACCCTTTCCGCCAGCGACAAATTGGATTGGCTCAAGTCCGGCGACTTGGAAGCCATGAGCTTTCCATCGTCCCCATGACAAAGGGAGCATTTTCGGATGTAGAGTGCCCTGGCTTCTGCCTCTGTTACTTCTTGCGCTGTCTCTTGTGCGGGTGCTTCATCGGGGTTTCCGCAGCCCACTCCGAGCCCGGCCAACGCCATCAAAAGCATCAGAAATGGACCGTGCTTCACCACCAACCGTAGGCTTCAAATCCTTCGCGGAAGGGCCAAGGAATGCTGGAGAGGATGAGCAGGAGGGCCACGGTGAACCAGATGGCCTGCCGGCGGAATTTGCTCTTGTCGTCCTGTGCACGCTTGGCCAAGCTGTGCCCAAGTGTTCCCAGAACCACGGCCAAAAGCATGGTGACCATGTGTTCCAAGGAGAAAAAACGCTGAACCGCATCGGCCATGGTGTCGGCATCTCCGAGCTTCCCGGCCCAGCCTTTGCCGAAATAGAGGACAAAGCCCAAGACCAATTGAAGGTGCAATGAGATCATGGTGAACAGCCCGCGTTTGCGGTCGCCGTCTCCAAAGGAACGTCCGGAGGACATTCCCGTGAACGCTTTGACAATCGAAAGTAAGAGGAGCACCAAGACGACCCAGCGGAGTGTCCCGTGCAGATGTTGGATACCAGTCAGCATGGGGCGAAGATACGGGGGTAACTTGCGCCCATGCAGATGGAACTCCACGGAAAGCACGCTTTGGTGTGCGGGGCTTCACAGGGCATTGGTTTCGCCGCGGCACGCGAGCTGGCCAGCCTTGGGGCCAAGTGCACCTTGTTGGCCCGCAATGAGGCCCGATTGAAAGCCGCTGTAGCCGCATTGCCCGGGGAAGGCCATTCTTTTTTGGTGGCGGACTTCACCGACCCAATGAGCGTCAGTGAGGCGGCCGAAAAAGCTGCGGCATTGCAGCCCGTGGATGTGCTCATCAACAACACGGGAGGACCTCCTGGAGGTCCTGCCCATGCTGCGGATCCTCAGGATTACCTCTCGGCTTTCAATCAACATTTGATTTGCAATCAAAGGCTGGTTCAGGCGGTTTTGCCCAGCATGAGGTCCACCGGAGGGGGCCGCATTGTCAATGTGATTTCGACCTCAGTCAAACAACCGTTGGACGGATTGGGGGTGTCCAATACGGTTCGAGGGGCTGTGGCGAATTGGGCCAAGACATTGGCCAATGAGTTGGGTCCCGATGGCATCACCGTGAACAATGTGCTTCCAGGGGCCACCCGGACCGCTCGGCTCGATCAAATTGCCGAAGCCAAAGCGGCCAAGACAGGCACAACGCCGCAGCAAGTGTTGTCCAACATGGCCAATGCCGTTCCCCTGAAACGCCTGGGAGAGGCCCATGAAATTGGTGCTGCCATTGCCTTTTTGTGCAGTCCGGCTGCGGCTTACATCAGCGGAGTCAACCTTCCTGTAGACGGCGGACGCACCCGTTCTCTCTGAAGTTCAGGTCATTGGGTTTGGCAACCAAGCGAGGCTGAAAACATTCATGCCGCGATAGATGCATTCGAGACCGCTTGATTGTATTTTTACGCCGCACGTCAATCGATACGTCATTTTACCATGGAGCACCCACGCGTCCAGGCGTTTATGGCCGAGGCCCAACGCCGGAATCCCAACGAGCCTGAATTCTTACAGGCTGTTGAAGAGGTCGCAGAGACCGTCATTCCTTTTATTGAATCCAATCCCCATTACGATGGCCATGCTCTTTTAGAGCGCATGATTGAGCCTGAGCGGGTCATTCAGTTCCGCGTCCCGTGGACCGATGATCAAGGCAAAATCGAGGTGAATAGGGGATACCGTGTCGAATTCAATTCGGCCATCGGACCGTACAAAGGTGGCCTGAGGTTTCACCCCAGTGTGAACCTGAGCATCCTCAAGTTCTTGGGGTTTGAGCAAGTGTTCAAGAACTCGCTGACCACCCTGCCCATGGGCGGAGGAAAAGGAGGTTCGGACTTCAACCCCAAGGGAAGGTCAGACGCAGAAGTGATGCGTTTTTGTCAAAGCTTCATGACCGAGTTGTCGCGCCACATTGGCCCGAACACGGATGTTCCAGCAGGAGACATTGGCGTGGGAGGACGAGAGATCGGCTACATGTTTGGTCAATACAAGCGCCTGCGCAACGAGTTCACCGGGGTGCTGACCGGAAAGAAGCCCGCATGGGGAGGCTCTCTGATTCGTCCCGAAGCCACCGGATATGGGGCCACTTATTTCATGGCCGAAATGCTGGCGATGAAAGACCAAAGCATCGACGGAAAAACGGTCGTGATCAGTGGTTCTGGAAACGTGGCCCTGCACGCTGCCGAGAAGTGCCTTCGCTTGGGAGGAAAGGTGATTGCATTGAGTGACAGCAAGGGCAGCATCCATGACCCAGCAGGGTTGACGGAGGAGAAACTCGCTTGGCTCAAAGACTTGAAGGAAGTGCGCCGAGGTCGGATCAAGGAATATGCAGACGCCCACAATGGTGTTGAATTCCGCGAGGGCCAGGACCCTTGGGATTTGGCCTGTGATTTGGCGTTCCCCTGTGCGACCCAAAACGAATTGGACGGCTCAGAAGCGCAGTCTTTGATTGCCAATGGATGCAAGGCTGTGGCCGAAGGGGCCAACATGCCATGCACACCAGATGCGGTGGAAGCATTTCAAAAGGCAGGCGTCATGTTTGCTCCAGGCAAAGCGTCCAACGCTGGTGGAGTGGCCACTTCAGGCTTGGAGATGTCTCAAAACAGCCTTCGGTTGTCTTGGACTTCAGAAGAGGTGGATGGACGTCTCCAGCGCATCATGAAGGACATTCATTCGCAATGCGTCGAATATGGCCGCCAAGAGGATGGTTCAGTGGACTACGTTCAGGGCGCCAACATCGCTGGTTTTGTCAAGGTCGCCGATGCGATGATTGACCAGGGTGTGGTTTAACAAATGAGAGCGAAAAGAAGGGGTGTAGGCACGGGCCTACGAAGGGTCTGAATCCCATTCCTACAGCCTTTTCAAAGACTCTGAAGTACGTTTGAACGTCTACGGCATGCATTTAAGCCGTAGGTGCCACGAGGCAAGCGTGGCAGGCAAGCAATTTGGTTAAGTGAAGCGCCCTGGAAAAGTCCGGGGCGCTTTTCATTTGGACCCATTTGTGACCGCCACGGGCCGGAGAGGCTCAACGGTCTGTGCAGAGCTCAATCAAGACTTTCCCTGCATCTCCAGGGTGAAGGAAGGCGATGGTCTTGCCATCTGCCCCAGGTTTTGGACCTGTGACAATGCGGTAACCCAACCCTTGCAATCGTGTCAATTCTGCCTGCAAGTCATCCACATAAAAGGCGATGTGATGAAGTCCCGGTCCGCGACGCTCCAGGTGTTTCGCAATGGCGCTGTCTGGAGAAGTGGGCACCAAAAGTTCAACCTTGCTTTCACCGGTCTGGAAGAAGGAGGTGAGCACGGACTCTCCAGCGACGGATTCTCGTTTGTAAGAAGGACTGCCGAGTACCTCTCCGAAAATGCGCTCTGCCGCATCCAGATCTTCAACGGCAATGCCGATGTGCTCGAGTTTTTTCATGATGACACAGGTGCAGTGGGCAGCCGGTCAGCAGCCAGCTTGAGGGCGTGTTGTTCCACCTCATGGCTGTCCCATTGGGCCTCGATGTCAGGTCGGTCCATGACCTCTTGCATGATCCCATCTTGGATTCGTCCGAGGGCCAGGGCCTCACTGTATGGCAGGTGGCTAAAGGTCACCATGGAATACAAAGGCTTCCATTGGTCGGGATGCCGGTCGGTGAGCCTCCGTTCGATTCGCTTTTGGAGCAGGAACCGAGGGTCACCTGTGCGGTCTCTCATTTCAATGAAATTTCGCAGGGCCAGGTCTCCAATGGCATCGCCATTCTGCTTGCGCAAGTGGGTGAACTCCGTCATCAATGACGGCCAAGCCGATTCATCGGGTGAACCGCCATGGGCATCGAGCAGGTCGGCCATCACGCGGGCGTCTTCAAACCCGCTGTTCATGCCTTGGCCGTAAAAGGGAACAATGGCGTGGGCGGCATCACCCATCAGCACCACACGCTCTCCCTGGTGCCATGGGTTGCATCGGGTCATGACCAAGGAACTGGTGGGGTTCTGGTTCCAGTCTCGATCAAAGTCGGGGACCAAATCCAAAACGTCGGGAAAGTGCTCATCGAAGTAACCCCGGGCCGCCTCTGCATCGGGGATGGAGTCGAAGCCCTGTGCGCCTTCGTATGGCGCGAACAGGGTGCACGTGAAGGTCTTGTCTGGGTTGGGCAGCGCCATCAGCATAAAGTGCCCCCGCGGCCAAATGTGCAAGGCTTCCGGATCGATGGCGAAGTCGCCAGCGGAATTGGGTGGCATGGCCACTTCCTTGTAACCGTGGGCCAAGTATGATTGACTGAAGTCAAAGCGGTCCGACTTCATCATGCGCTGGCGCACGGCGCTGAACGCCCCATCTGTGCCAAACATCCTTTGATGACGTGCGGATTTGCCCCCTTTGAAGGACAGGTCTAGCCCTCCGTCTTTGGCCTGAAAGTCGGCCAATGGGTGCTCGAAATGGACCGAAACCAACCCAGTGGCTTCCGCACTTTCCATCAAAATTCGGTTCAATGGACCGCGGGCCACTGAGTAAATGCATTGGTCGTGTCCAAACCTCCCTTTTCCTGGAAGACCGTATGGCTGGTAGGTCAATGTGCCATCAACGGCGTGCATGCACCTCGCTTTCACGGGCATGGCAATGGAACGGACAGCATCTACAGCGCCTGCCAATTCAAGGGCCTTCCAGCCGCGCTCACTCAACGCGAGGTTGATGGACCGTCCAGCGGCATCGCCCACCTTTCGCGGGTCAGCTCGCCTTTCGTACACATCTACTTTGTGTCCGCGATTGGCAAGGAGAAGGGCCATTAAGCTGCCCACAAGGCCAGCCCCCACCACAGCCATGCCGCGATCGTCACTCATGCGTCCAAGGCTTGGGCGAGGTCGGCGATCAAGTCCTCGGCATCTTCAATGCCACAGCTGAGTCGAATCAGGCTGTCGTCGATGCCCAATTCGGCGCGCTGCTCGGCAGGCACAGAGGCGTGGGTCATGAGGGCCGGGTGCTCGATCAGGCTTTCCACGCCACCGAGGGACTCCGCCAACGCAAAGAAGCGAGTGGACTCGCAGACTTTTTTGGAAGCATCGAGGCTGTCGTCAGCCAGTGTGAAACTGATCATTCCACCAAAATCATTCATCTGCCTGGCCGCAACGTCGTGGTTGTGGAAGTGGGCAAATCCAGGCCAGTAGACTTTGTCCACCTTGGGGTGCGCCTCCAGCCATTCAGCAACAGCCCGTCCATTGATGCAGTGCTGTTTCACTCGAATGCCCAAGGTCTTGATGCCACGAAGCACCAAAAAGCAATCCATGGGGCCAGGAACGGCACCGACATTGTTTTGAATGGTCCGCAATTCAGCATCCACGGCTGCATCTTTGGTCATCAGGCAACCCATGACCACATCGGAGTGACCACCGAGGTATTTGGTGACGCTGTGCATCACAATGTCCGCGCCTTCTTTGAGCGGGTTCTGGAGCGCAGGAGTGGCAAAGGTGTTGTCCACGGCCAACCTTGCCGGATGTCCATCCAAAGCTTGGGCCACTGCGGCAATGTCGGTGATTCTGAGAAGGGGATTGGTGGGCGTTTCAAGCCAGACCAAACGTGTTCGCTCGTTCAAAACCGCCTTGACATTGGCGGGGTTTTGGGTGTCCACGAAGTGAAATTGGATGCCGAGAGGGGCATAGTGTGTGGTGAAGAGTCTGCGGGTTCCACCATACAGGTCATCGCCTGCAATCACTTCATCGCCTGGCTTCAGGGTCATCATCACGGCATCTACAGCCGCCAAGCCGCTTGAGTATGCGAGCCCGTGTTGGCCTCCCTCCAGTGCGGCAAGGGCAGCTTCTAGCGCATCGCGCGTGGGGTTCGAAGATCGACTGTATTCGTAGCCTTTGTGAACGCCAATGCCCTCTTGCACGTAAGTGGAGGACATGTAAATCGGAGTCATGATGGCTCCGGTTGAGGGGTCGGGCTCAACACCGGCGTGGACAGCCAGCGTGCTAAATCCTGTGGTCTTGCTTTCCTTGGACATGCTTCAAAGGTCGGAACTACCGGTTGCATTCTTGCGGCCCGTTTGATTCAACCAGGAGGGAATCACCAACACCCCCAACAAGAGGTACACAAAATGGGTGGCCATTCTCCAAATGAGCATGGTGATGGCCGGGGCAATGGGAGAGGGAGCCGCGGACAACCACTTGCCAAAAAAGACCTGGAGTAACCATTCTGCAACCCCACTGGATCCAGGGGTCGGGCTGACGAGCAAAAAGACCCACATCACAAGTTGCCTGGCCACAATGAGCAACGCATCCAAGGATTGTAAGGGGGCCACAATCATGCCCATGACCGCGACCAAGCTGAGGAACCTGGCCGACCAGCTGACCATGGTGGCGACCATGGCACCGCTCCACCGCAGAGGGGAAAGGGACTTCATTTCTTCTGCACTCCTTCTCAAGTCTTCGGCGAATCCAATGATGGTCCTTTTCCAGCGCTTCAAAAGCCCCCATCCAGCGGTTCCACGGACGATTCGATGGGTGGAGTTCGGCGCAAGAAACAGGCCGAACGCGATGACCAAGGCCAGCAAGAGCATGAGGCTCCACCCAGCCCAAAATATCCCCCATCCAAAAACTTGGTCGAGGCCCTCTGGACGCACGGCCTGACCGAGGATGTAGACCAGTGGCGGAACGGCTACGACGTAAAACAACTCGTCGAGCAAGGCCGTGCTGAAGACCAAGGCCGTGCTCTTTCCGGCCGTCATTCCCTGGCGGTGAAGCCCCCAAATGGCCACCGCTCCACCGCCAACAATGCCGGGGGTGATGGCAGAGGCAAACTCCCACAATACTGTGGTCTCAATGGCCTGTTTCCATGTCAATTCGCCATTGGACAGCCATTTGAGCCGAAGAACGTAACCCGTATCGCGCAAGGTCACAAACCCCACCAACAAGGCCAGCGACCACGACCAATTGGGCAAGGTCAAGGCACCGTCTATGGCCGACCATCCCCCGTTGTCTCGAACGGCACCGACGAGCATCCATGTGACGACGGACAAACCCAGCACCAGCGGCAACAGGGTGCGAATGGGCCCAAGGGCCGGCATCTTTGGTTTGGTCATGCCCAGACTTGGGTGCCTTCTGTGCAGTTGCGACAGATGTCGATGTCGGACCGGCCAGTGAACACGGCCCTCCGGAAATCACCATAGCGCTGAGACCGCCAGATGTCGCGGAATTCAGCGGCGTTTTGGGCCGTGCCCATCGCGTGGTCGGCGTCTTTGTCAAAACAGCAGGGCACCACCTTTCCATCCCAGGTGACGACGGCGCCTTGCCACATGCGCCAGCATTGATCGAGCATGGGGTTTCGGAGGGTCCACCTTCCTTCTGGACTGCGGTCGTAGCGCCTCAATTTGGGGTCGGTTGTGAGCAGTGGATGCCCATCTTCGGGGGCGTCCAGTTGAGCGGTTTTGACCACAAATTCATCGACGCCATGTGTGGCGGCCATCTGTTTCATGGTGTCGAGTTGATGTTCATTGGTTCCCACCACCAAGAACTGCCAAACCACGTGCGGTGTTCGGCTCCCCAATGAAGCTTTGGCTTCTAAAATGGCGCTGGTGCCTTTGAGCACCTTGTCGAGTCGGCCACCAATTCGGTAGCTGGAATAGGCTTCTTGATCGGCTCCGTCAATGGAAATGATGAGCCGGTCGATGCCGCTTTTCACCAGTTTTTCGGCGCGTTCTCCGTGAATGTGGTGGGCGTTGGTGGAGGTGCTGACGTACAACCCAGCCCTCTTCCCCACACGCACCAGGTCATCCATTCCCGGATGCAGGTACGGCTCACCTTGAAAATAAAGGTTCAGGTACACCAAGTCTCGTCCCAACCCCTCGGGGCCCTCGAGCAAGTCGGACAGTTTTTGTGCGTCCAACATGCCGGTGGGCCGGGTAAAGGAGCGCAGGCCACTGGGGCATTCTGGGCAGCGGAGGTTGCAAGAGGTGGTGGGCTCTACACTCAGGCTGGTGGGCCAAGCCTGAAGCTGGGGTTCCATTGCGGTTCCGCTGTCGCGATGGCGAATGGCTCGCCTGAATTCAGCGTGAAGCTTGAATGCATTTCGGAGGCGACGGGCATTCAAAATCCTCAACCGGTTAAATCGGTCTTGCTTCACAGCCCACCATCGAGAAGCCTTGCCCCTAGGTGGGCGTGAAAGGGTCGGGGGAGTTTGTGAAACGGTCACCCTTGCAAGTTACTCAGAGGGATGCTCAAATGGGTGCGTTCCAGACCCGCTCTGGGCTTAAATTCACCATTGTGATTTTGATTGATGATACCCTGCTGTCGACGGAGATTTTCGACCGGCGCTTTTGTTGCGATTTGAAGGCGTGCAAGGGGGCCTGTTGCGTAGAGGGCGAGAGTGGAGCTCCACTTGAGGAAGAAGAGATTGGAGAGGTGGAAAAAGCCTTTGAGGTGATCAAGGATCGACTCAAGCCGGAGAGCTTGGCCGTGATTGAGCGCGAAGGCTTGTACACGGTGGATTCGGATGGGGATTTTGTCACGCCCATTGTGAAGGGAAAGGAGTGCGTTTATGCCACTTTTGATGCAGACGGCACGGCCAAATGCGCATTTGAGCAGGCCCATTTGGAAGGCAAGTTGGAGTGGAGAAAGCCCATCAGCTGTCACTTGTATCCGATCCGGCTCACAGCCTTGAAAGACCTCACAGCGGTGAATTACCACCGTTGGCCCATTTGTGACGGTGCATTGACTTGCGGCGCAGGGTTGAACCTGAGCGTGTTGCGTTTCTCCAAAGACGCATTGGTCAGAAAATTTGGTCAGCCCTGGTATGACGCGGCATGTGAAGCCGAAGGCCAATGGAATGAGGCCCAATCGCAGCGCAATCAAGGCGGAGAAATCAGCAGCGAGTCGTGAACCCTGGAATGCGGGCCATACACCCTGGACTTTACCGCTTTGTTGCGGTCCTGGTTTTGGTCGCCATGAGCGTCTTCGGGGCAGCACAAAGCGAGCCTTTGTTGGAGCACATTGGGGGCATCGCTTCAGGTCAACACGACATTGTTTTGGGCTCGGATGGCGATCAGGTGATTGTACTTCGACAGCCGGTGAACACGGCTTCCCCATGGGCCGGCGCTCAAACCCACCTGGCCACGATCATGGGGTCACCTTGGTTGGTGGAGCGACCTGTCCAATCGGACCTCGTTCCCGATCAGGCCACGGCTTGGGAGGGCCTCGGGAAATTGCTCCATGTGGACATTGACCCCTCCTCGGGAATGGCCGTCCTGAGCACCTTCAAGGAGAACCGGCACTCCATCTGGTTCAGTGCTCGGAAACCAGACAACACTTGGTCCGACCCTTGGCAGGCCCCAGCATTGGAGCCGCTGCATGGAGAAGCTGCCTTTGCGATGTTTGATTTGGCCGAGGGCAGGGAAGGAGATGTGGTTTTTGCCTTCAAACCAGACCAAAAGGATGAATGCTCTGGCGCGGGTTGGAAGGGCCAATGGAAAGGGGGGTATGACATCGCCAGGCTCCCGAGAAGAGGGGGGTACAATGCAGTTTGGTTTTTGGATCCCATCAACACGACAGCCCATGAATGGGCCATGGCACCGCATCCTATGGGGGGCGGTTGGTTGAGCGCTGAAAGGTTGAATGGACTTGGCGGTGCAGATCCGTGGTGGTGTTCGGCCATTCCATTGGACCACCTTCCTGTTGAGATGTCGGGGCTGTTCATGAAAGGCCATACCCTTACCGTGTATTGCGGCTCAGCACCACTGGAAGGCGTGGAATGGACAGTGCAGGACGCCAAGACGGGAAGTGCTGTGCTTCAAAGCAGCTCGGATGCTTCCGGACAGGTCGCGTTGGATCGCTTGAGGAGCGAAGGCCATTATCAATGGATCGCCAAGCCTGTCTCCAGCTGTCTTCAGGCCACGGCCATTTGGACCAATGCATCGGGCGAAGTGGTTCAGCGGTTTGTCTTGCTCGGAGGGACATGGCGGATCAACATGCTGACGGCGTTGGACGTGGGCTCCTGGCAGGTGCGTCCCATGGACCGTTCGAGGTTGCCCAGGCTGGCTCCGATTCACAACACCAACCTCCAGGTGGAATGGGTGGTCTTTCATGCCATCGGCAGTCCGGGCATCCGACCAGGAGACTCGCAAAGGCTCAAAGCGTGGGCGAATGAATGGAAGCGGTCGACAAAAGGACAAGTTCTGGTCATGGGCCATGCCAGCGTGGATGGAGACCCCGAGGACAACCGAAAATTGGCCAATGAACGGGCCCGGAAGGTGGCGGCGCAATTGGAGTTTGCAGGGTTGTCACCAGATCAAATCCGCGTGGAAGGTTGGGGTTCTGAACGGCCCTTGTTGCGTTGTCCGGAGGGTGTGAGTTGTCCTCCAGGGGGCCGAGAACGGAGCAGAAGAACAGAATTGTACCTGCTTCGGGAGTAATGCTCCTCAGGTTGCGGGATGCCTCGTAATTTCGCGACCATGCGTATCGAAGTCATGCGGTCAAAACTGCACCGCATTACCGTCACAGAGGCGGACCTGAATTACATCGGCAGCATCACGCTCGATGCCCACTTGATTGAGGCCGCTGGCCTGGTCATCGGAGAGAAGGTTCAAATCGTGAATTGCAACAATGGCGAACGCATTGAGACGTACGTCATTGAGGCAAGGCCGGAAGTGGTCAGGTTTGTCTGAACGGACCAGCCGCCAGGCGCTGTCAGGCGGGTGACATCGTGATCGTCATCGCGTATGGCTCCATGGAGTTGGAAGAGGCCAAGGGCTTCAAGCCCAATGTGGTGTTCCCCGATACCGCCACGAATTTGATCGTGTCATGAAGGGCGGATTGGACAAGTGTTGAAGTACGCCTTGATGCTGGGCATCGGCGGGGTGTTGTTCAGTTTGGCCATGCGTGCTGTGGAGGACCCAGAGGCATTGTGGGCCGACATGAAAAGCGCCAATGGTTGGACATCGCCGCCAGTTTTGCCATGGGTTATTTGGCCATTGTGAGCAGAGGTGTGAGGTGGTTGATCCTGCTTGAGCCGCTTGGGCCACATCGCCCCAGGATGTGGCAACAGCATCCACGCCGTCGCCTTCAGCTATTTCTCCAACACCTTCGTGCCCCGCAGGTGCGGTGAGCTCGCCCGCTGCGGCGCCTTGAACCAGACCGACGGCATCCCCGTGGACGAGCTCTTTGGGACGGTCATCTCCGAGACGCGTGGTGGACTTTGTCGCTGCTCTTCCTGCTCACCGGGAGTGGCATTGCTGATCTCCAACCTCGATTCCTGCTTGGCCTTCTGCGCCTTCATTTGACCTGGCCGGGCGGTGGCCGCGCTTCGCCTTGGTTGCGGTCATTTTTGCCGCTGCGGTGCCTCGGAGTGGCGGGCGTGGCGGTCGTGTGCGTTCAACCGTGAGGCCCTGTCCCAGCTGCCCTTCTGTGGCCAAGGTGTTTCGCCTTCATCTCGGGGGCATCGGCCGCGGGCTGGTCAGCGTGCGCCACATGCGGCAGCAAATGGGCGTTCCTCGCCCACACGGCCTTCATCTGGGCCATGTACTTCCTCATGGCCTACGTGGTTGTTCTGCGGCATCGACGCCCTTGGAGGCGTTGACGGCGCCGCAGGCCCTGTTTGTGATGATGGCGGGTGGCTTTGGCATGGTTCTCCCATCACCGGGGGGCATCGGCAGCTACCAGCTCGCCGTGCAGTACGCCTTCGTCGCCTTGGGCTTTGGACCGAAGTGCTGGGACTTGGCCACCGCCAACGTCGTCTGGGCCGACCCAGACGGGCATGATCATCACCACGGGCGGCATCGGTTACCTCTTTCTGCTCGCGGCAGGCCTCAAAAAGGCGCCCAAGGCTCGAGGAGTGGCCCCCGGTCTGCAAGTTGACAGGACGCGGAAGCACGCCGTTCATGGACCGGGTCGTGTCGTTGGACAAGCTGACCGATTTGCGCCAAACCTGGCGAGCAGAGGACTAAAGGTGGTCTTCACCAACGGGGTGTTCGATCTGCTGCACCGCGGCCACGTCACCTATTTGGCGGCAGCGGCGGCGCACGGCGACGATGCTCTCGTGGTGGGCGTCAACGGCGACGACGAGCGTGCGAAGCGCCTGGGCAAAGGGCCGAAGAGCGGCCCATTGTGCCTGAGGCAGGACCGCGCCGCCGTGGTGGCGGCTCTGCGTTCTGTAGTGGCCGTGTGGTTTTGTTTGATCACCGACACCCCGCTCGCGACTCATCCAGGCCATCGGGCAACCGGACGTTCTGGCCAAAGGAGGCGACTACGATGCGTCAATTGCACGGATCCTGCAGACCCGCGATACATCGTCGGCAGCGCAGAGGTCCGAAGGCGTACGGAGGCCGCAGTGGCCACCATCGACCTGGTGCCCGGCCGCAAAGCACGACGGCCATGGCCGAAGAAGCTCAAGGGTTGAAGGTGCCCGCTTGATTGGGGCCATCCGGCGGGCTTAGACGGTTTCCTCCTCCAGGAACTTCGTGGTGAAGTCCCCGCTGCGGAAGCGCTCGTGGCGCATCAAACGCTGATGGAATGGAATGGTGGTTTTCACCCCTTCGATGATGTATTCATCCAAGGCCCGCTGCATCTTGGTGATGGCCTCTTCCCGGGTCTGAGCGACAACAATGAGCTTGGCGACCATGCTGTCGTAGTGCGGAGGAATCTCGATACCCGGCATAGACGTGGGTGTCGATGCGAATGCCATGTCCACCTGGGCCATGGTAATCGGTGACGCGTTCCCGGGCTCGGGGCAAAGTTGCGGTCGGGGTCCTCCGCGTTGATGCGGCACTGAATGGCGTGCATCTTGGGGTAGTAGTTCCGTCCCGAAATGGGCTCGCCATGGGCCAGCTTGATCTGCTCCTTGATCAGGTCGTAGTCGACCACCTCCTCGGTGATGGTGTGCTCCACCTGGATCCGGGTGTTCATCTCCATGAAGTAGAAGTTCCGGTCGGCATCGACCAAGAACTCCACCGTGCCCACCCCTTCGTACTTCACGGCCTCACCCGCTGCAATGGCCGGCTTGCCCCATCTTCTCGCGGAGGTCGTCCGTCATGAACGGAGAGGGCGTCTCCTCCACCAGCTTCTGGTGGCGGCGCTGGATGGAGCAATCGCGCTCGGACAGGTGGCAGCACTTTGCCGTTCGGTCTCCAGCGATCTGGATCTCGATGTGGCGCGGCTCCGTCACGAATTTCTCCATGTACATGCCGTCGTTGCCAAAGGCCGCACCGGCCTCTCGCCGCGTGGAATCCCAACCTTCGGCGGTCTCCGCGTCGTCCTTGCACATGCGCATGCCGCGTCCGCCGCCTCCAGCAGTGGCCTTGAGCATGATGGGGTACCCGATTTCCTTGGCGCACGCAAGCGCGTCTTCGAGGCTCTCCAGGATGCCCTCACTGCCGGGAATCGTCGGCACGCCGGCCGCCTTCATCGTGGCCTTGGCAGAGGCCTTGTCGCCCATCGCCTCGATCATTTCGGGCGAAGCCCCGATGAACTTGATGTCATTTTCCTGACAGACGCGCGAGAATTGTGCGTTTTCAGACAAGAAGCCATAGCCGGGATGGATGGCATCTGCATTCGTGATCTCCGCTGCCGCGATGATATTGGGAATGTTGAGGTAGCTCTGTGCGCTTTGCGGCGGACCGATACAGACCGCCTCATCGGCGAAGCGGACATGCAGGCTTTCGGCGTCCGCAGTCGAGTAGACGGCCACTGTCTTGATGCCCATTTCCTTGCAGGTACGGATGACCCTCAAGGCGATTTCACCGCGGTTGGCGATCAGGATTTTCTTGAACATGTCGTGAATCGATGAGGTGCGTGGGCGTCAGGCCGGCTCCACGAGGAAGAGGGGCTGGTCATATTCGACCGGGCTGTTGTCGTCCACGAGGATCTTGACAATGCGGCCTGAAACTTCGCTTTCGATTTCGTTGAAGAGCTTCATGGCCTCGATGGTACACACGGTATCACCGACTTTGACCGCAGACCCAACTTCCACAAAGTTGTCTTTGTCTGGGGATGGCTTGCGGTAGAACGTACCGATCATCGGACTCTTGATTTCGATGAGGCCGGCGTCGGCGTTGGCGGCGGGTGCTGCCTCAGGCGCGGGTGCTGCTGGAGCGGGAGCTGGCGCAGGCGCTGCTGGCGCAGGGGCAGCCATGGGTGCGGGTGCCATTTGGACGGGCATCTGCATCCCGGCAGGCATGGCCACGTGCATAGCTTGGGGCGCCTCCTGGTAGGCCGCAGCCTTCCCGCGCTTGTTGGTGTTTCCGACGCTCTTGATGGTGATCTTGAAGTCCTTGCGTTCAATCTCGACTTCATTGACGCCTGACTTGGCGACGAACTTGATCAAATCCTGTATTTCTTCCTGGGTCATGGCCTGGTTGAATTGGTGGACCGGTGGTTTCTGCGGGGGCAAAGTAACCGGAAAAATGATGGGGGTCCGCTTTGGGATCGCGGTCATTCGGCTTTAGAGGTGGGCTCCATTGCCCATTTCAGCCAAATGCTGCCCCACGTAAAGCCCCCTCCAAAGGCTGCTGAGGATGAGGTTTTCTCCGCGGGTCAGCCTGTTGGCCCACTCCCACAAGCACAAGGGAATGGTGGCGGCTGTGGTGTTGCCGTATTTCTGGATGTTGATCATCACCTTCTCCTTGCCCACGCCCATGCGGCTTGGCGGTGGCGTCGATGATGCGCAGGTTGGCTTGGTGGGGAACGAGCCAGGAGACATCGTCTGCTGTCAGGCCGTTGCGCTCCATGATTTCATAGCTCACGTCGGCCATAGAGGTGACGGCTGCTTTGAAGACGGGTTTGCCGTCTTGCTCGATGTAGTGCATGCCGGCAGCGACGGTTTCTGCACTTGCAGGGTTGAGCGAGCCGCCGCCTTGCATGCGCAGGAATTCGCTCCGGCACCATCGCTGCGGAGGATGGCGTCTTGGATCCCGGTTTCCCCAGTCGGATCCGCTTCGAGGAGCACGCCCGCAGCGGCATCGCCAAACAGGACGCACGTGGTGCGGTCGGTGTAGTCCACGATGCTGCTCATTTTGTCGGAGCCGACGACCGACGACCCGTTTGTGGGTTCCGTTGCTCACGAACTGCGCGCCGGTGCGCAACGCGAACAAGAATCCGCTGCAGGCCGCACTGAGGTCAAAGCCCCAGGCGTTGGTCGCTCCGGACTTGTAGCAAGCCAGTTGCGCCGTGGAAGGGAAGAACATGTCGGGCGTGACCGTGGCCACAATCACCAAATCACATCGTTCCGGGGAAATGCCGCGCTTGGCGCAAAGGCCATTGATGACCTCTGCCACCATGTCGGAGGTGGCCTTGGTTGGGGTCCTTCAGGATGCGCCGTTCCTGATGCCGGTCCGCGATCGGATCCATTCGTCGTTGGTGTCGACCATCTTTTCGAGGTCGGCATTGGTGAGCACTTGTCGGCGGGCAGCCAGCCGTGTACGGCGGTGACGGCAGCGGATTGGAGGGAGCTCATCTCGCGTGTGTGTCCTGACTCTCCAATGGAAAGCGTGACGCCGAAATTAGTGCGCTCCGTCCCGTTGCACGTGGAAGCCTCTTGGTGCACGAGCCACGGCATTGGATGTGGAAAAACCCGCTTCGGCCAGGGCCGGGCGGGCTTTCAAAGGTTAGAAGGATCAAGGTCGGGAATCAGGCTTCAGCTGCCTCCTTCTTCCATCACCACGCGGCCCTTGTAGTAGAGCTTGCCCTCATACCAGTGGGCGCGGTGGAACATGTGTGGCCTGCCCTGTCGCTGGAACAGGTCGCTACGTTGGGCGTTTCGGCCTTGTAGTGCGTGCGGCGCTTGCGTGACCGCGTCGTGCTTTGGCGTCTCTTTGGATGTGCCATGGTCGTATGGTCTGGTGCCTCCGCGCCTGGTGCGCTTCGGGGTCAATGGTGGTTGTCACTTTCGATTCACTCGGCTCCTCACTCTCCTTCTCACCCGCTCTGAGTCTGCCATCCGAGGACTCAACCCTCGCAGCGCGGCCCAGCGTGGGTCCGTGTCTTCTTCTTGCGCTTCGCCTTCACTCGGTGCAGCTATCTACCGACTGCCGGTCAGCCACCGAACGTCACTCGGGGGTCGCAGGCTTCCTCATGTTCGGTGAACCCGCCGCACGCGGCATCCCCAACACGGTGGTTTCGTAGAGGAACTCCCTGATCGTCCAGAGAGGTGCTCCGCGGGGCCGAGGACGAGAATGTCGTCGTCGGTCCTGTGGGTGCGGTCGCACCGAATCTGACCACGTAGCGTACGTTCGGTGGTCCACGTTCGAGCTGTGACTGGGTGCATTGCAGCGGTCGCAAGCGTGCCTCGAACAGCGCCCGTTACCACATGGACATCGAAGTGCATCATTGTCGTCGAACCGGTCCAGTTCCGTGTCTCCGCCGAGATGGTGGCAGCGTCGACAGGTCCGGATGGGTTCAATGCTCTGAAAAGAACGCCCCGTCCAGCTCGGAACCCGATACCTGTGTGCCGTCCGATGACCCAACCCCGTGTAAGGAATTTCGTACTCGGAAGTACCAACGCATGACTACACCCCGGCTTTGAGGGGGGGCAAAGGTACGGCTTTCGTTGCATATCCCCCACGTCGGCGGCAGAAGGCCCTCAGAACCGCTCCCGTTCCCATTCCGTCGCGGGGCTTGGCCATCTTCCAGAGGGATTGGCGGTCATTTCCCGGTGGTCCGACCCGTTGCGTGCGGACGTCTGCTGCCGCCCAGCACGCCGCCCTCAGGCTGGCTGCCGTCGGCCAGTCCTTGTCCCTGCGATGTCGAATGCCGTTCCGTGGTCAGGGACTGGTCCTCACCACGGGCAGGCCGGCGGTGAAGTTCACACCCGTCCCCAAAGCGCAGAGGCTCTTGAACGGCACCAGGCCTTGGTCGTGGTACATCGCCAGCACCCCATCGAATTGCTGGTAGCCGCCGCTGCCAAAGAACCCGTCCGCCCCGAAGGGTCCGTGCGCTTCCATGCCCCTGCTCCTGCAGGGCTTCTGATCGGCGGGCAGGATGACCGTCTTTTCTTCTTCTCCAATCAGGCCATTGTCTCCTGCGTGGGGATTCAGGCCCAGCACGGCGATGCGCGGGCTGGCCACCCCGAAGTCCCGGCCCAAGGCTGTCGTGCAGCAATGCTGGCCTTGGTGGATGATGCGCCCCCTTGCTCAATGCAGCGCCGCGACGTCCTTCAAGGGCACGTGGCCGGTCACCACGCCCACCCGCAGGGCTGTCCGTAGGCCAGAATCATGAGCACTTCCTCTGACGCCTGCGTCGTCGGCCAGGTATTCGGTGTGGCCCGGGAATCTTGAAGCTGCCCGCCTTGGATGGTGTCCTTGTTGATCGGGGCCGTCACCAGCACGTCCACCTTGGTCCCGGCCAGGTCCATTGACCGCGGCCTCCAGGCTGCAGGCGCGCGAACTCTCCGGCGTTCGGCACGGGTCTGGCCCCAGTCGGGTTCGGGCACGGCTGTCCGACGTGATGTCCATGACACATGACAGCGCTCCCCGGCGTGGCATTTTCGCCGGCGTCGTCCGTCGCTCTCGGATGTCCACCTGCACCTCAAACTGAGTTCCGCCTGCTGCCGCAGAGCTCTCCGCGTGGCCATAGACCACGGGGATCATGTCCTGCGAGCATCGCGGTCGTCGGCGAAAGGCCTTGAGAATGCACTCAGAGCCGATGCCATGGGGGTCTCCCCAGGTGAAATGCCGATGCGAACGGGCTTTGTGTGACAGCCATGGATGACGAAGGTAGCGCCGGCAGCAGGGGGCTTCGTCATGCCGCCCCTTCGGAATCTGTAGGTCCGGTGGGATTTTTTGCAATCCGGGTGCCAACTTCATGCCCGTTGGTGGGCGTTTACCTTTCGGATGTCGCATGCGGTTGGGAACCATATTCTCTATTGTTGGGCTTCAGCCTGTGCCTGTCCTTTGAAATCGGCGCATGCGACCCACAATCCGAGCGGGTGAAATCACCTACCGTCACCTTGTCGGGCGAACTACCTATGAAGTCACCATCACCACCTACACCGAAGCGAGCGTGGTGGCCGACCGGCCATACCTCGGCCTCTGCTTTGGGGCGACGAGGGGCAATGGCAGGACCCCGTCGACAGCCTGCCCCGCGTCAATGGACCGGTTGACTCCCGCCGGGCAGCCCCACATTGGGGAATTCATCGGCGGAGACGTCCGGCTGAACCTCTACACGGGAACCTGCACACCTATCAGCGGACCAGGCGTCTACACGCTTCGTGGTCGAAGACCCCAACCGCAACTGGCGGCGTGCATCGAGAACATTCCCGGGTCCGTGGACGTGCCCTTCTGCATCACCAGCCTGCTCATCATCGATCCGCAGGCCGGTCCCAACGACAGCCCCATCCTGCTGCTGGCTCCCGCCATCGAAAACGCCTGCCTCGGCCAGCGTGTGGGAGCACAACCCAGCGGCTTACGACCCCGATGGAGACTCTCTGAGTTATGATTTGATCGCCTGCGCTGGTTTTGAATGCTTGCCCATTGAAGGGTTTGTGCAGCCCAATGACGTCGAGGGAGGTGGGGGAGATTTTTATGTGGAGCCCTTGACGGGCACCGTGATTTGGGACACGCCTCAACTGGCCGGCGAGTACAACATGGCGCTGCGCATCCGTGAATGGAGGCAAATTCAAGGTCAGTGGTTGATGGTGGGGGAGGTGATCAGAGACATGCAGATTTCGGTGTGCAGGTTTGTCCCAACCAACCGCCCAGTTGTGGTGGTGCCTGCCGGACACCTGCATCGTGCAGGGCGCCAACCTGACCTTCGCGGTCACAGCGCCTCCGATCCCGGACGGTGACGACGTGGCGGTTTCGGCCATGTGGTGCGGACCGGTCGACGTGCATTGGACCCCGTCGGCGAGTGTTCAGCTGGAACCCCATGACCGACAGGATGTGGGCACCTTCAGTTGGACCCCCGGCTGTGATGCCGTGAGGGACGCTGCCGCCTATCAATTGGTGTTTAAGGCCACGGACAACGATGCCGTGCCACTGTCAGATGTGGAAACGGTCAATGTCAAAGTGTTGGCGCGACCGGTGACGGGCATGCAAGCTGCACCGATCGGCAATGCCGTAGAAGTGGATTGGGCTGAACATCCGTGCACCGATTCATACACCGAGGCCATGCAAAGCCTTGGTGGATATGAAGTGCACCGAAGAATCGGTTCCTACACCGTTGTCTCTGACCATTGTGAGGTGGGGATGCCCGGCGGCACAGGTTACGAGCAGATCGCCTTTGTTCAAGGGCTGGCCAACAACGCCTTTCTCGACGCTGTCGAGCCGCTGAGTTTCGGTGCGCGCCTATTGCTACCGGGTCGTGGCGGTCATGCCCAACGGTGCCCGAAGAGCAAATGTGGGCCGGATGAGGCGTGCGCCGTGATCGACAAGGGCGTCCCCGTCATGACCGGCGCTTCCGTGGAGCTTCCCGCGACCGAATCGTTGGGCGCAGATCGAGGTGCGCTGGTCTCCCCCGATCCGACGCCGACACGGTCGACGCCTTCCCCGGCCCATATCGGTATACCAGTTCTCGCAGCGCGACCGGCAGCAGGCGAACCCTGGGTGCCGTTGCTCGAAGGAGCCCAGCCGCGTCATCCCGCACTCGGGGGCCCTGGATACAACCGCGTTGTTGCACGCGGGCATCGACAGCCAAGACCCCGCATGTGGTCAGTACCAGGTGTCCGCATGTTGGAGCGGTACCGGCATGCCATCGGCACCAGTGCTACGCCTGCGCCCAGTGCCGCAGTTGTGCGACTCACCCCGGCGGACAACCACGTCACGCTCGACGGTTCCTGCCGGGCAGGCCGTGGGGCGACACCGCCTTTCGTGTTCCACCGCGTCCTGCTCGACGGCAGCCTTGGTACTTTGCTGGACACCTTGCGGCGGTTCCCCAATGGCTGACCGATACGGGGCTGGTCAACGGCGTCTCCATGTGCTACCGCGTGAGGACCCTCGGGACCTACGGCTCGCCGGATGACATTCTGGACCCCATCGAGAATTGGAGCGCCGTGCGGTGCGCCACCCCATTATGACTTGGAGCCGCCCTGTCCTCCAGACTTTCGAGGTAGTCTGGCCGATTGTGCCGCCCAGACGGTCACGGTTCCGTGGGTCTACCCCCGCTTGCGCAGATGACGTGATGGGGTACAACCTGTATCGCAGTGACAGCTTGGGGGGTGAGTTGAAGTGGCTTCTGGAAATCGATCAGCCATCTGACACCAGTTTGGTGCTGGAGGCAGACGAGCTTGGGGGGTCGATAGCGGGCTGTTGGGCTTTGACATCGTTGGACAGCCTGATGCCCGGTCCAAGCGGGGCATTGCAGAGAAATGAAAGCGCGATTGGGGACACCGTGTGCACAGACAACTGTCCCTTTTATTTTCTGCCCAATGTGTTCACGCCCAACCTGGACGGTCGAAACGACCTGTATCGGCCCTTTCCATGGAAATTCGTGGACAGCGTAGATTTTCGGGCGTTCAATCGTTGGGGGGAAATGGTGTGGCGCACCCAAGACCCAGACTTGAATTGGAGCGGTGAGCACATGGGCACCGGAGAGGTGTGTGCGGATGGGACCTACCATTACACCTGCGTGGCCTACACGCGTCGATTGATTGGCGTGGTTCCCGAGCGGTTTTCTGGAACTTTACAACTGCTTGGAGGGTTGAAGTCAAGCGAAGAATGACCCCACCATGTTCACAGGCATCATTGAAACTCTAGGCACCATCACGGCCCTCAGCAACGAGGGGACCAACCGTCATTTCACGGTGAAATCACCTTTGGCACCCGAACTGAAGGTGGACCAAAGTGTGGCCCACGATGGCGTCTGTTTGACCGTGGTTGACGTGGAAGGGGACCTCTACACGGTGACGGCGGTGGAGGAAACGCTCAACAGGACGAACCTCGGTGAGCGGAAAGCCGGTGACCGCATCAACCTCGAAAGGTGCACCAAAGTGGGCGACCGTTTGGATGGCCACATCGTCCAAGGCCATGTGGACACCACGGCCAGGGTTCAGGCCATTGAGGAGCGGGACGGCTCTTGGAATTTGCGGTTTGAACACAGTGTGGCTGATCATCATTTGACCGTGCAAAAGGGGTCCATCACTGTCAATGGGGTCTCGCTCACGGTGGTGGATGCGGCCCCTGAAGGGTTTTCGGTGACCATCATCCCTTACACTTGGGAGCACACCGGGTTTCATGCCCTATCGATCGGCGATGCGGTCAATTTGGAATTCGATGTGGTGGGCAAATACGTGGCAGAAATGATGTCTCGCAGGAGCTAAACCTATTTCAATCCAAAGAAGAGTTGTTCGCGCTGGGGCCTTTGATGGCACTGCGGAGCACAAAGTTTTGCCCCAGGTACACTTTGCGAACCTGAGGGTCTGCGGCGAGTTCTTCGGCCGTTCCAGCCTTGAGGATTTGTCCTTCAAACAAGAGGTAAGCTCGGTCTGTGATGTGCAGGGTCTCTTGCACATTGTGATCGGTGATCAGGATGCCGATGCCCTTGGTTCGAAGCTGCGAAACAATGGTTTGAATGTCTTCTACGGCAATGGGGTCGACTCCGGCAAAAGGCTCGTCGAGCAGAATGAATTGGGGGTCTGCCGCCAAGGCACGGGCAATTTCCGTCCTCCGTTTTTCTCCCCCGCTCAGGACATCACCGCGGTTTTTTCGGACGTGGGACAAGCCAAACTCTTCGAGCAGGCTTTCGAGCCGGGCCTTTCTGTCGTTGGGGTCTTTCCTGTGAAGCTCCAAGACGGCCATGATGTTGTCCTCTACACTGAGTTTCCGAAATACAGAAGGCTCTTGGGGCAGGTATCCAATGCCCCGCTTGGCCCTGCGGTACATGGGTTCTCTGGTGATGTCGTGCACTGTGCCGGCATCGTCCTCCAAACTGACCGTTCCCCCATCGGGCTGAACCAGTCCAGTGACCATGTAGAACGACGTCGTTTTTCCTGCTCCATTTGGCCCCAAAAGACCCACAACCTCTCCAGTCTGGACCTCAAATCCCACTTGGTTCACCACCTTTCGGCGGCCGTATTGTTTCACGATGTTGTGGGCGGTCAGCTTCATGATTCGGAACGGCTTGATTTGGCTTCTTCGGCTTTTTGACGGCGAACAATTCGCTTGGCCTGAAGGATGCCGATTTCATAAAGGCCCAAAACGGGCATGGCCACCAACACCTGGCTGGTGAGGTCTGGAGGGGTAATGATGGCTGCGACAATCAAGGTCGCCACCAAGGTGTGTTTTCTAAACTTTCGGAGTCCGGCAGGGGTCACCAGGCCCATTTTGGCCAAAAAGTGAATGATGACCGGTACCTGGAAAATGAGTCCGGCCGCCAGGGTAATGCTGGCGACAGTCTTGAGGTAACTCATCAGGGCGATCCGGGCCTGCACATCTCCAATTTCGTAATGGCCCAAAAATTGAAGGCTCAAAGGGGCAATCACGAAGTAGCCGAAAGCAACCCCCATGAAAAACAGCACGCTTGCAGCCCAGGTCACCCCCCGAACTTGAGAAGCCTCACCGCCGTGAAGCCCGGGTTTAATGAACCGCCAAAACTGACCAAACGTCAGGGGGAAGGCCACAATGAATCCGCCGATGGCGGACACCAATATGTGGGCAGAGAAGTTGCCGAGCATGGAGGTGTTGATGAGCTCGTAGGTGATGTCGGTCACGCAAAGGGCATCTCCCGCCCCGGTCATGTGACTCAAGGCGCACCAAGCGCGGAAGGTGATAAAGTCGGGGTTTCGCGGCCCAAAAATCAGGTGGTTGAAGACCCAATCTTTGGACACAAACACAACGGTGGCAGCTGTCAGGATGAAAATCAGGGAAAAGAAGAGCCGCCTCCTCAATTCCTCGAGGTGGTCCATGAACCCCATTTCTTCCTGTTTTTCTTCTTGGCCTTTCATGGGTGTTTGGGTCATCGGATGCCAGCGTCCATCAGTTGATGTAGGTGGACAAACCCGGCGAAACGTCCCTTCTCTTCTTGGACCACAATTTGGGAAATGCGATGGCTTTCAAGACACTCCAGTGCATCTGCGGCCAAGGTGTCCGGCGCCAGGCATTGAGGCTGGGTCTGCATCACATCTTGGGCCGTCAAGCTGGCCCATTCCTTGGGGTCGCGTTCCAGTGCCCTCCTTAAATCTCCATCGGTGACAATGCCCAAAAGTCGGCCTTCTTCTTCGCCGTTTTCGAGGACGGCCACAGCGCCCACTCGACCAGCAGAAACAGCAGGAACCACGTCTTTCAGGCCACTGTCTGGGCCCACAAATACGCGATGAGCCGGCTCCAACACGTCACCGAGCTTGAGCAGCAAACGCCGGCCCAAACTTCCTCCGGGATGGTGACGCGCAAAATCTTCACTGCTGAATCCGCGCGCCGCCATGAGGGCCATGGCCAATGCGTCTCCCATGGCCAACTGAGCGGCGGACGAGGTGGTGGGGGCCAAGTCATGGGGGCAGGCTTCCTGTTCCACGCTCACATCCAAAACATGTTCTGATGCCCTGGCTACAGGGCTGTCCACATTCCCGACCATGGCCACCATGGCAATTTTACGAGACTGGAGCAAAGGCAACAGTTTCACCACTTCTGCCGTGGCTCCACTTTTGGAGACCGCCACCACAACATCTTCATCTCCCACCAAGCCCAAATCACCATGAAGGGCGTCAGCAGCATGAAGAAAAGCCGATGGCGTGCCCGTGCTGTTCAAGGTGGCGACGGTTTTTCGTGCCACATCCGCACTCTTGCCAATGCCCGTAAAGACCAGTTTTCCGCTGCGATGTCCTTGACTTAAAATCAGTTGGACAATCCGTTCAAAACCATCCCCGATTCGCCCGCTCAGTTGGCCAATGGCTTTGGCCTCCATGTCAATGGTGCGGCGGGCAGCCTCGAGGGATTCGGGTGTTGGCTTGGTCATGCGTGAATGAGGGACCTCTATTTGCAAATCGGACGGGCGGAATGAACAGAATTCGTCCTCCCGTACCCTATCTTGAAAGCATCAAAGTTAGATGGAGACTCCCGTTGACCCTTTTGTAAATGCTGACTCACTTGTCGGAGCTTCGATCCACGAAGGATTGGAGCGGTTCTTTGGATTCAATCAATTCAAAGGAGAGCAGGAAGAGGTAGTGACCAGCTTGATGGCTGGAAAGAATGCATTCGTCATCATGCCGACAGGCGGTGGCAAGTCCCTTTGCTATCAGTTGCCCGCTTTGATTCAAGAAGGGACGGCCATTGTCGTCAGCCCTTTGATTGCACTGATGAAGAATCAGGTGGACGCCATTCGGAGTCACTCTGATGATCCGGACATTGCACACTTCCTCAACAGCTCATTGAGCAAACTGGAGATGGCTCGGGTGAAAGAAGCTGTGGCCACGGGCCGCACGAAGCTTCTCTATGTGGCGCCAGAATCCCTGAACAAAACGGAGAACGCCGACTTTCTCCGGTCGGTGAGGCTGAGCTTTTTTGCCATTGATGAGGCCCACTGTATTTCTGAGTGGGGACATGATTTCCGTCCTGAATACCGCAGGCTCAAAGAAATCATCGACGGAATCGGTCAGTTTCCCATCATCGCTTTGACGGCCACGGCCACCCCGAAGGTTCAACATGACATCCAGAAGAATTTGGGCATTCTTGAAGCAGACGTTTTCAAGGCCAGCTTCAATCGCCCCAATCTCTTTTACGAAGTGCGCCCCAAGGTGGACGCGCTCAAACAGGTGGTGCAGCACGCTTTGGAAAACCGAGGTCGGAGCGGAATTGTCTATTGTCTGAGTCGAAAAAAGGTCGAGGAAATCGCCGATACACTCAAAGTCAATGGCGTCCGAGCGGCGGCTTACCATGCGGGCATGGATTCATCACAGCGCAGCCGAAGACAGGATCAATTCCTGATGCAGGATGTGGACGTGATTGTGGCCACCATCGCATTTGGAATGGGCATCGACAAGCCGGATGTGCGCTTTGTCATTCATTATGACATGCCCAAGTCTTTGGAGGCTTACTACCAAGAAACGGGCCGAGCGGGTCGCGACGGAGGAGAGGGACATTGCATTGCCTTCTATGGCCTTCAGGACATGGAAAAGCTGGAAAAATTCCTGTCGGGCAAGGCCATTGCGGAACGAGAAATCGGAATGCAGTTGCTGCAAGAGGTTTCGGGATACGCCGAAACACCAACGTCGAGAAGGAAGTACATCCTCCATTATTTCGGGGAGGAATTCGACGAAAAGAATGGTCCGGGTTGGGACATGGACGACAACGCCCGCAATCCGCCAGAGCCCTATGCGGGAAAAGACATCGCCGTTCATTTGTTGAACCTGGTCAAGGCGACTGGGGGACGGCACCGTGCAGGGTTCCTGCGGGATGTTTTGCTGGGCAATGAGACGCAAGAGACGTCCACATACGCGGGTGAAAAGGTGGCGGACTTCAATGGGTCGGGTGAAAAACTTGCCCCGGCAGAAGCCTGGGACGGGATCATTCGTCAAATTGTGTTGGCCGGCTTTTTGAGCAAGAAGACCGAAGAGTTTGGGGTGCTTTCGCTGACCGAGGCTGGTGTGGCCTTCATGGAGAGTCCCAGCGACTTCACGCTTTACAAAGACAAGGGCATTCGTGTGCGGTCGGTAGAGCCAGAAGCATCTGGCGTGGCATTGGATCAACCTCTTTTGGACATGCTTCAGAGCCTGAGAAAGTCAGAAGCAGACCGCCTTACGCTTCCTCCATTTGTCATTTTTTCCGACCCCAGTTTGGAAGAGATGGCCACCCATTACCCGTGCAAAGAAGACGAGCTGTTGATGATCAATGGCGTCGGCGCATCGAAGGTTCGCAAGTTTGGAGCCCCCTTCATTGCGTTGATTCAAAAGCACATTGAAACCGAAGGCATCGAACGAATGAGCGACCTGGTGGTTCGCAGCGTCGCTGGACGCAATGCCGGGAAAGTGAACATCATTCAAAAGCTGGACCGGCGGATGTCCTTGGAGGACATCGCCAACGCTCAGAAATGCACTGTGGATGAGTTGCTCGATTCCATTGAAGGCATTGTGGCCTCTGGCACCAAAGTGGGTCTGGATTATGTCATTGAAGAGTACCTCGATGAGGACAGCATCGAAGAACTCTGGGAATGCTTTATGGAAAGCGCGGAAGGAACCGTCGCCGAAGTCATGGAGGAAATGGAAGATGCCTACAGTGAGGAGGAAGTCCGGCTGGTTCGCATCAAGTTCATGAGCGAAGTTGCCAACTGACCCCTCTGCTCAAGGCTCTTCTGTAGCGGCCAGCCAGGCCATCATTTCTGCCCCTGTTTGAAGGGCATCTTCATTGATATCGAACTCTGCAGTGTGGAGTCCAGAGCGACACCCAGGACCATCGCCGCCGGTGCCCAAGCGATAGAAGCACCCAGGCACCACTTTTTGGTAATAGCTAAAGTCTTCTCCCGTCATGCGCAATGGCAGGTCCACGACCCGCTCTGAACCCAAGAGTTCCTGGGCCTTCTTTTTGCATTTGGCCGTCAACTCAGGGTTGTTAACGACTGCAGGGTAACCTACAGCAATGTCCACCTCGGCCCGCGCTCCCATGGCTTGTGCGGTGGATTCGGCGATGCGCACTATGGCCGCACGAAGGGACTGGGCGGTGGAATCGTCATAGGTCCGCAGGGTGCCGTCGAGCACCACTTCATTGGGGATCACATTGCGGGCATGACCACCACTGATCTTTCCGAAGGTCAAAACAGCCGGCTGAATGGGGGTCGCAATTGCGGCTCACGACGGTCTGTAAAGCGGTGATGATGTGGGCAGAAGCCACCACTGGATCCGCGGTGCGGTGGGGGAGTGCGGCGTGTCCACCCTGGCCGTAAATCCGAATTTGAATCTCATCTGCAGCGGCCATGTATGCACCACTTCTAAATCCGACGGTGCCCGCGTCGAGCTGAGGGTAGACGTGTTGACCAATGATGCCCTGCACGTGGGGAGCGGAAGCCTGTCCAGGGCCTGTCATGGAGGCGTTTTTGGCCAAGGCCCCTTCGGTCACCATGAGCGATGCACCACCGGGTAGAATTTCTTCTCCGGGCTGAAAAATCAGTTGTACCGTGCCTTTCCAAAGGTGCTTGGTGTCATGAAGGACTTGGGCTGCCCCGAGCAGACAGGCGGTGTGGGCATCGTGGCCGCATGCGTGCATCCATCCCGGCACCTGGCTGGCATGGGGCCGGTCAACCTCTTGGATTGGCAGCGCATCCATGTCCGCCCTCAATGCCATTTGCTTCACGCCAGGTTCAGAACCTTCAATGTGGGCCACAATGCCAGCGGCGCCCCGGTCGGCGCACCAACCGGTGCTGTGTACGATGCCCATTTCATTCAAGGCCCGGGCCACATAGGCTCCGGTTTTTTCCTCTGAGAAGGAAGGTTCTGGATTCAAATGGATGTGCCTCCGGTGTGCTCGAACGATTCCGGTGGCCTCCAAGGCCGCTTGTCGAATGGCATTTTTCAGCATATCAGGCATCCCAAAGGCTTTTTGTGGTTTGGATGATCATTCGAATGGCGACAAACAGCATCACCAGACCAAAGGCGAGTCGGACTTTCAGGGGGTCCAAGGACAGGGCCACCTTGCTTCCAAAGTAGCCGCCAATGACGAAGGCGACGACCATGACCGAGGCGGCTCGGTAATCCAATTCGCCGGCGTTCCAATAGTTCATCACGGCCAATGCACCTATGGGGGGGAGCATCAATGCCAAGCTGGTTCCCTGGGCGGCCATTTGCGACATGCCCATGAAGTACATCAGGGCCGGTACGATAAGCAGTCCACCGCCAATGCCAATGAAGCCGCTCAGGCAGCCAGCTGCTGCTCCGATGAGCAAAAGGACAATCAAAGCTTGGGCATCCATGGAGCGGGGTTTCATTAAAAATCTGTAGAAAGGGACAGCTGAAATACCCGATCCAAGATCAGGCCGTCGTCTACCCCCCAGCCCCAGTCGGCGCGAACAAAGTAGCCCAGCAGTTGGGTGCGTAAACCGAAGCCAAAGTCCCAAATAATGGGCTCCCTGTTGTTGTCCACGGTGATGGTCACCGGGTATTGCTCCAGGGTTGTGGAGTTGAACGAGTTTTCATCGCTGTACGGGTCCGACCCTGTCCAGGCCGATCCAATGTCAAAAAACCCAACCGCTTGGAAGTGTTTCATCAGCGGAGTCAGGGTTTTTTTGGGCATCAGGGTGGCGAACACCGGGATGCGCAGTTCGGCATTGGCCACGGCAAAACTGGTTCCATTTCGTGCATTGCGGACAAACCCGCGCATGGGTGTGGCTGCGGTTTGATAGGCAAATTCTCCCTCGGGCAGTGGCATGGCCCCATCGATGGTGGGGATGAGGGATTCGTGCACACCGCCCAAATAGTGGAGCAGCCCTCTCTCGCCAAAGGAGGAATTGCCCGCAGCGCGCAAGCAAAGTGTGACCCTGCGGAAGATGGGGAGGTAGCGCCTGGCATCGAACCCAGCCACCAGCAGCTGTCCACCATTTCCATCTGGGGGAGAGAGCATTTCAATCCAAGCTTTGGCTCGGGTTCCGCTTCTCAAGTTCAAGCTGCGTTCTCGGCTGTCGTCAAATACCCAGCTGATCGTTCCGCCAATCCCTTGGTTGTAGATGTCGCTTCTTGAAGCGTTGAAGGGGTCGGTAGAAAGCAGTGCGATGCGATCGAGACGGTAAGTCAGCTGCGCCCGGACACTCATGGTTTCGCTGAAAGGAATGGTCCTGCGATAGTGAACGGCATGGGTATGCGTTCGCGTCAAAGCCCCGATTTCTGAATTCAATCCTTCGTTGCCTTGTCGTTCAATGATCCACTGGCGGTCGACTTTTCGCTCCAAGTCTTGATGGCTCAACACGAACGTGGAATTTTCCAAGCTTCCGGCCAAGCGGACCCCACCCACCCATTTTCGGTTTTCATGCAAATCAGAGGCGCCGATTTTGATCAGGCCACTGAGTCCAGGAAAGCTCGAGCTCGGTCCGGAGAAAGGCTGATAGAACGAGGTCGCAAACGTGTTGTCGACTTGACTCAACAGCTGATCTACCGCATAGTTGGTGCGATAAGGCAACGGAGAGGGGATGTTGGGCAAAGAGGCCGGGGCGCTTTCGGTCCTTTTGCTCACTTCAGAGGCGGTTGGAGCGGTGGACGAAAGTCTGGCCTTCTCCCGTTCGAATTCGAACACATATTGCGCGTAATCCACCTGTCCGGGGAGAAGCTCTGGCTGTCCATCTGGAAGGAACCCGCTGTCTTCGCTGTCCAATCCCACTTCTTGAATTCCAGCCCTCTGTATCCATCTCGCGTCGGGCAGCTCGGGGGCTTCGGCGACCCGCCAAACATCGCGTCCGTTGTCCACGGTCAGGGCGCCCCATTGGGAAGGGTTTTCCTGAAGTGAGAACGATTGAACGGGCCTGTCCAGGCGCAACCACGGCGCTGTGCGCGTGAAATACCGGTAATGAATGGCGGTGTCAACCCTCAAAATGGCGCTGTCTTGAATCGCCAGGTAGAGGGACTGGGAGTCGTTCGCCTCTCGAAAAGCAAACTTTCCCTGTTCCAAGGATTGGGGCTGAACTTCGTCCTCGTCTTGGGTGTCCGTGAGCCGCTCAAAGGTGTTGTCACCCATGTGGTAAATCCACAAGTCGCGTTGCTGAGGAACCGGCCATGGGAGCGCGTTTTCAGTCGCCTCAGGCCGGTTGCTGCTGAAGACCAAGGATTGTCCATCGGGCATCCAGTCCGGATGCAAATCGTCCCATTCATCTGACCAAAGCGAGACTTGAGATCCGGCCAGGGTGTTGTAGACATACAGGTCGCTTTGTCCAGCATTGACGCCGCTGAACACGATTTTCCTTCCATCGGGTGACCAGTCCAAATGGATCACTTTTTCGATGCGAAACAACTCACGCTCCACAGACTCTTTGGTTCGGACATCTGTGGTGGTCAGAAAGGCCCGCCCCCGAGATTCGTGAACATGCGCGAGAATGGGTTCAGTGGGGTGCCAAGCCAGCACAGGATAGGTGAGGTCGACGATGCGCTCCAGTTTGTGGTCGTATTTGCCAATGCAGCGCTTGTGTTGGCCATCTGAGACCCAAACCCGGGCTTGGCCCCGTTCGTCCGTGGTCCATGCGGTCCAATCGCCATCAAAGGACTGAGCAAACCTTCGGTGCTGGTATTTGCGTTTGGCGCGATGAGGGATGTCGCCCAAATGGCTGCGTTTTTTGGATGCTGAGCGGACTTCCAATTCCTGTCCAAAAAAGTCGGGGCCTGAGGCGTCGGCTCCGGCAGATTGAATCAAGTAATGGGCCTGCGCTGCAGAAAGCACCCCTTCAAGGTCAAAGCCGATTCGGCGGAATGCAGCATCCAGCGTTCGGCCTGACTTGAATCCGCTGAGTACATCCATGGCCGATTGACGGCCAAAGGTTTCCATGAGAAAATGCCACAAGGCCTCGCCCGCGATCCGGGCATCTGATGGATCAAGCACCTGGATTTCTCGCATTTGACCGCGGGCCACCAGGTCGTCCAGAGCGGGGATGTCTTCAGGATTCATGGGCCCAGCGAGGGCATTGACCATGCCGTCCTCCATCCAAACTGGGAGGTCATAAAGCTGGACGTTTTTGACCACGTCCTTCCAATCGTCTCCGTACAGGTTCTGCCGAATCATCACCCGATAAAGTCCTTTTCGGAGTTGATCTCGAAAGGCGGAACGGTCTCCATCGAACCACGCAAACAGCTTTTTGCCCTTGATGACGGTGCTGCCGCCAACATTTCCCGCATCGGAGCCGTCGATGCCAATGTTGCTTTGTCTAAAATCTGCGTGTTTGTTGTAGACCAAAACGTCCACAGAACCTTCCAGCCTCATCTGCATGGTCGCCTCCGCTTCAGGGAGGTCGGTCATCAAACTGTAGAGGGCATGGTTGGCCAAATTCCTGCCGCCCTGATAGAAGTGAACTTCGAAGGGGTCGCCACCCAAATATTGCCAGTCAAATGTGCGGTATTGTATTCTTTGCTGGCCAAAGACCATGTCCAGGCCATTGTGGAATTGACCCCATGCAGCGCTTGGCAGAAGCACAGCAAACAGCAGAACAAAAAATCCCGGGCACCGGCGGTTGGGCATCTAACAGGCAAAGTACAAACCATGAAGGGCGTTTGCCTCAGATGAGGGAACTTGGTCCCCATGTTTGTCCAGACTTGCAACGCTTTTTCTGAAAACACCGTCGTTCTTCACGATGGTGAAGGGGGAGCCATCGTATTCGATCCCGGAATGTCCAGCCCTGCCGAATGGGCAGAATTCGAGCATTCGCTCGAGGAAAGAGGGTGGACCCCCAAGGCTGTATTGATGACCCATGCCCACCTTGACCATGTGTTGGGGTGCGCCGGAATGGCCAGCCGTTATGGTTTGCACCCACAACTGTTTGCAGCAGACGAGCCGACCTATGGCATGGCGCCAAGGGCGGCAGAGATGTACGGAGTTCCCATGGATCCCTTGCCCCCCTTGCACCCCACCCGACTGGAAGATGGAAAATCAATTCAGCTGGGCAAGTTGGTGCTCGAGGTCAAGTGGACTCCGGGCCATGCTCCTGGACATGTGGTGTTCGTGGACGCCGCGAATCAAAGGGTGATTGGAGGCGATGTGCTTTTCCAAGGCAGTGTGGGACGAACGGATTTGCCCGGAGGCGATTCGGACATATTGGCCCAGAGCATAGAAAAGGTGTTGTATGCGTTGCCCGATTCATTCGAGGTGTGGCCAGGCCACGGGCCTTCCACCACCATAGGTCGAGAAAAACGATCCAATCCTTTCGTCAACGGGGAGGGGACAGGCATGATGCAAGTCGGCCGATGACTGTAGTTGTGAGACTGTGTTAGGCCTTTTTGAGGGTAAAGGAGAACGTCGATCCTTTCGTGGGTGTAGAGCGAACCGAAATGCTCTGGTCGTGGGCCTCAATGATGTGCTTCACGATGGAAAGGCCCAAGCCACTTCCGCCCGCGTTTCGCGATCGGCTTTTGTCCACGCGGTAAAACCTCTCAAAAATCCGAGGCAAATGTTCCTCTGACATTCCGATGCCATCGTCGGCCACTTCGATGAGCACCTGCTCTTCCATGTCGAAAAACCGAACCTGGGTCTTGCCTTCTTCTTTGCCGTAGCGAAGGCTGTTGGAGATCAAGTTGGTGACCACCTGTTCGATTTTTGGGGCATCGCCCAGCACTTCAACATTGCGCCGGCCGTCGTCGACGAATTCAACTTGGATTCCAAAGCGCTTGGCTTTTTGCTCCAGCTGGTCAATCACTTCAACGACCAAGTCAGACAGATTGAACGGGGCCAAATCCAGCTCAAGTGATCCCCCTTCGATTTTGGTGATCACGTCCAAGTCGTCAATCAAAGCGGCCATGCGGTCTGTGTTTTTGGCGGCTTTGGTCAGAAACTTCCGGTTGTTGTCGGGGTCTTCCAACGCGCCTTCCAAGAGGGTCAGGATATACCCTTGAATGTTGAAGACGGGGGTCTTGAGCTCATGCGCCAAGTTTCCAATGAAGTCCTTGCGAAAGCTGTCTTGCTCTTTGAGCTGAGAAATCTCCTTGACCCTTTCGGTGGCCCAGTCCATCACGTCGTGCTGGACTTTCTCCATCACATCCTCATTCATTCGAACGTCTTTGGCCCGCTCCTTTGTGCTTTTGAAGCGGTGAATGTTCTTGTAGATGATGCGGACTTTTTGGTAAATGAACCGCTCGATGGAGCTGTAAATGATGGCCGAGGCCAACACAAAAAGACCCAGTGAAAACAGAGCGTAGGCTTGCAGGGGCGGATGAATTCCGTACAGCCACATGACCAGGATGCACAGCCCCAAGCCAAACAAGGTGATCACAAAGGCCGAAGCAATGGCGACCCCTCTCGGTGTGCGAACGTTCATTCTTCGTTGAACTTGTATCCCACCCCTTTGACCGTTTTGAAGTTGTGCTCGCCGAGCTTTTCGCGCAGCTTTCGAATGTGCACATCAATGGTGCGGTCACCCACCACCACATCGTTTCCCCAGACCTTCGACAGGATGGCGCTTCGGGTAAAGACCTTGCCAGGTTGAGACACCAACAAGGACAGCAATTCAAATTCTTTCTTGGGCAAATTCATGTCTTGCCCATCCTTGACCACCAAGTACCGTTCGCGGTCGATGGTGATGCTTTTCGACTCGAAGATGGGGGCAGAAGAAGATGTTTTGACCCCCCTGCGCAACAGCGCTTTGATTCGACTGAGCAATACCCTTGGCTTGATGGGCTTGGTGATGTAGTCATCTGCACCAGCCTCAAAACCTGCAATTTGACTGTAATCTTCTCCTCTGGCGGTCAAGAACGCGATGATGGTGCCGTCGAGTCGCTTGTTGTCTCGAATTTCAATGCAGGTCTCCATGCCGTCCATTTCCGGCATCATCACATCGAGCAAAATCAAATCAGGAGTCACTTCGATGGCCATCTGAATGGCTTCTCTCCCATTGCTGGCGGTGTACACAGAGAACCCTTCTTTTTCGAGGTTGTATTGAACGAGCTCCAGAATGTCTGGTTCGTCATCGACAACGAGGATTTTTTGCTGAGCCATGACCCAATTGGTTTGCTGTGAAAATTAAGGAAATCCCCTCACCAAATGGAGCAGAAAAGACATTCACTGTCCACGAGACTCCTCAGGTTTTACTAGAGCTTTTGGGGTTGTCCACATTCTGGGCGCACCACTTTTCGATCCAAGGGTGCGCAAAAAAGCGCTGTACCTGGCGCTCTTGGATTCTGTCCATACGTTGATCTTCATAGGGCATGGCCAACTGCTGAGCCACCCTGAACGCGAGACAAATGACAGGGACCCACAACACGTTTCCCAGAGCATAGGCCGCAGTGGCTGCCAAAACCAGCCATGTGGTACAGATGCCGATCAGCGCCAATGGAATCCCAAAAGTGGTGCGATAAGCAGGGTCTCGAATGAGTGCAGCCATCCACGACTCCACGCAACGCGGCCACCACCCCGTGGTCAGCATAAAGACCACCCAAGCTGGCCATCGCCAAAGCACAGAGGGCTGGCGCGCGCTGGGGTCTTGATGGTGCATTCGGCCCAGAGCAGCGAAAGCCTCGGCCCTGCGGGGATGTGGCATCCCAGCTTCAATCAAGGTTTGGAATCCGGAAAGGGCGTGGTCGGACTCGGAGATGAGCTCCTGGCTGATGCGGTCCAAGGTTTCTTGGGAGGGCGCTTTCCCTTGGTGCCCTTCCAAAAATCGACAAATGGCCAAGTGCGGGTCGTAGAGCGGCCCTTCCATGAGATTCACAGAAATGGTGAGCAAGCCCACTCTCATTTGGTGGCTCAGCGCGATGCGGTTGGGGCCATTGTCTTCTGGGTTTGATCCAAAAGAAGACAAGTCCAAGGCAGTGCCCACGCGGATGCGCGCTAGACTTCTGTAGCCTTCATAACGCTCAAAATCGAGGGCCATTGGCTGGACGTGTAAGCACTGATCTTGAATTCCCTTGCGGCCCAGGGCACTCAGAATAAAGCGGGCTGAACCGTGCTTGAATCGGCGAATTCTGCGCTCATCCAAATGCCCAGCTTCAGGAAAGATGCCCAAGCAAGCGCCGGACTCCAGCCGGGCATGTGCGGAGTTAAAGGTGTCCTGATTGCGCTCAACCATCTCCGTTGCGCGGTCTATGGGCCGGAAGATGGGCATCATGTTCAGCCTGAGCAGCAGCGCCCGAGCCAAGGGGTTGGCAAACACATCGGCTCGGGTGAAATAGTGCATTTGCATCGGCAGGGCAACACATCCAAAAATGGGGTCGGCCAGCGCGTTCTGATGACCCGAGAAAAGCAACCGAGCTTGCGGCTTTGTCAGGTCTTCGAGGTTCTCAATGCCTTGAATTTCGACCCGATGCCACATGTAAAAAATCCACTTGGCAAACGGCCGCATCAGGAGGTACGTCCAGTGCGAATTGGACGTGGGAATTGAAAAACGAGGGGGGACGCGACGTGCCACCGATCAGCGCATGGTGACTCCCAGGCGTTGCGAGAGTTGGTCTCGCACCCTCTGGATGGTTTTGTCGATGGCTTTGTCCTGCAGCGTTTTCTCCGCGTCCTGAAGTTGAATCGCAATGGCGTAAGATGTGGTGCCTGCAGATTGGTCCGTGTAGACATCGAAGAGGTTCACGCTTCGGAACAACTTCCCTGCGGTTTGACGCACCACGGCCTCAATCTCGGCGTAGGCCATTCCTTCGGGAACCAAAAGACTAAGGTCTCTTCGCACCCAAGGAAAGCGCGACAGGGGTTGAGAGGTCACCTTGGTCCGAGCTGTCCCTTTGAGCAAGCCATCCACGGGTAAATCGGCGCAAAAGACAGGTGCGTCCACATCAAATTGACGGGTCAGTGTGGGGTGAATCTGACCCAACCTGGCCTTGAATCCCCCCTTGCCTTCCAAGAGAACCCCCTCTTTAAACAGCTCGCCTGATGGCAGGGCTGACCGCCTCACCCCATCCAGTCCACAGCGCGTCAGAATGGCATCCACGGCTCCTTTCAAAAAGGACATTCCATCGCCCTCTTGTCCCCTCCAACTCTCTGGGTGGGGACGTCCGGTCACCATTAGGTTCAGACGTTCGCGTTCTACATGCCCGCCATCGCCATCTTGGCGATAGACCTTGCCGAACTCAAAAAGGGACAGGTCTGGGTGCTGGTGGTTCCGGTTGCGACTGATGGTTTCAAGGCCCTGAAAAATCAGGGTTTGTCGCATGGCATCCAATTCTGAACTCAGCGGGTTCAGCAGCACCACAGTAGCATCCTTGTCCAGGGTTTCGTCCGAGATCAAACTGGCGTGGCCCGCGGGGACAAGCGAGTTGTGCATCGTCTCGTGGAAACCTCGGCCCACCAAAATGCCTGACCATTCTTTTCTCATCACCTCTGGATCCGGTTGCGGTCGGTCGGACAGGCTCACCTTCATTCTTCCGGGCAGAGGAATGTGGTCGTACCCATGGATCCTGAGGATTTCTTCCACCACGTCCGCTGGTCGCGTGACATCTCGGCGGTAAGCGGGAACCGTCAATTGCAATCCCTCCTGGTCTTCCTTTGATGCGGTGATGTCCAAGTCGCCGAGGATGCCACGGATCCTGTCACGGTCGAGTGGAACGCCAATGAGTTTGTCGACATACGCCCAGTCCAACCTCACTTCGGAACCGGAAGGCAGGTCTCCCTCAAAGGATTGCATACCACCGTCGAGCTGTGCGCCGGCATGCTCGATCAAAAGCGACACGGCCAGTTCCAGGCCCGGACGGGGCGTTTCTGGGTCGACGCCCCGCTCAAACCGGAAGGAGGCATCGGTGGAAAGGGTGTGTCTTTTTGCGCTCTTGCGAACGGTGACGGGCTCGAACCAAGCACTTTCGAGGAACACCCGTTTTGTGCTTTCTGTGACCCCAGAGCTGGCGCCGCCATAAATCCCCGCCAAGCACAGGGGCTTGGAGTCGTCGGCGATGACCAAGTCTGCGGAGGACAGCTTCAAGTCTTGGTGATCGAGGGTCTGGAACTGTTCTCCTTCCTTCGCTTTTCTCACCACCACAGTTTTCCCTCCGATTCGATCGGCGTCAAAGGCGTGAAGGGGCTGGCCCAAGTCGTGCAGAACGTAGTTGGTGATGTCCACCACATTGTTCTTGGGTTCAATGCCAATGGTTCGGAGGCGATGCTGCATCCATTCTGGTGAAGGGCCAACTTGAACGTTTTGCAAGGTGACACCCAAGTAACAAGGGGCACCCTCTGGGTCGTCGACTTTCAAGGAAATCGGGCCGGAACCCAGTGCCAAATTCGAGCTCGGCCATGGCTCCAAAGGGGGCATGGCCTTTCCTTGACCGTCTCCGCCATTCCATTTCCAGGCAGCCCTCAGGTCTCGGGCGACACCCCGGTGACCCATGGCATCGGTGCGGTTGGGCGTCAAGCCAATTTCAATGCAGTGGTCAGACTCGAGGCCAAGGGCTGCGGCGGCTGGGCTGCCTGCTTGTTGCCCTTCATCGAGAACCAGAATGCCATCGTGGCTCTGCCCGATTCCGAGTTCGTCTTCAGCGCAAATCATCCCTTCAGACACTTCACCCCGAATTTTTCCTTTTTTGATTTTGAAGGGTTCGCCTTCCAAAGGGTGACAAATCGAGCCCACCCCTGCCACAATCACCTTTTGCCCTGCGGCCACATTGGGGGCACCACATACGATGTTCAAAGGGGCTTCGCCGCCAACATCCACAGTGGTGACACGCAAGCGATCGGCATTTGGATGGGGCGCGCAAGTGAGGACTTCGCCCACCGTCATTCCCTTCAATCCGCCAGGAACGGCGGGCATTTCCTCCAGCCCCTCAACCTCCAGACCGCTGGCGGTGAGGATGTCGGAAACCTCTTGGGGGTTCACCTCAGTAGTCCCCGTTAAAGGGAGCCATCGGGTGAGCCATTCCATCGATACTTTCATGCTGATGCGGTTCGGCTGTGGGGTGCAAATTTAACCCACCACAACGAGGTTGGATACAAGGTTGTCTTCCTACTTAGGGTCTCACGGCTGAACTGCGTAAATTGTGCCGGAAGGTGGGATGACTCGCTTTCATAATCAGACCATTGCCGTGAAGAAGATTCTCATTGTTGAGGACAACCAATTCCTACGTACCACAACGGCTGACATCCTGCAGCTTGCCGGATATGAGGTCATTGAGGCGGAGCATGGCCGACAGGGCGTGGAGCGCGCCCAGTTGGAGCGTCCCGACATGATCATTTGCGATGTGGAAATGCCAGAGTTGGATGGCTATGGAGTGCTGCATTACCTGTCCAACGACCCGCAAACGGCGATGATTCCTTTCATCTTTCTCACTTCTCGAGATGGATCGGAAGAAATGCGCAGGGGCATGACCAGCGGCGCGGACGATTATTTGGTGAAGCCGTTTAGCGAAGCGGATTTGCTGGCGACCATCGAGGTGAGGCTGAGAAAGAGTGCCATCCTACAGCGCGAATACGGACGGGCTCCTCAACGCCTGAATGAATTCATCGCCGATGCCCATGAGCACGGAGGCATTCCCGGTATTGACATGGGAGAGAAACCCAGACGCTACGGCTCGGGTCAAGTCCTCTATGGGAAGGAGACGCCACGAACCACGTGTACTACGTGGCTTCGGGTGTGGTAAAAATCCTCAGGACCGACAACTACGGCAAGGAGCTCATCATTGAATTGTGCAAGGCGGGTGACTTCTTTGGCCACATGGACGTTTTGAAGGGGCTCGAGTACGGCAGTGCTGCCGAGGTTTTGGAAGATGCAGAAGTCCATTTGGTGCCACGCAAGGTGTTTTTGGACTTGATGCACCGAAACCGAGATGTGGCCATGCGCTTTATCCGCTTGTTGGCGGGTGAAGTGACCCAAAACCAAGAGCGCCTTCTGGCCCTGGCTTACGCCTCCGTCCGCGAGCGCACAGCGCAAGCCTTGTTGGACCTTCAGGCCCGTTTTGAAGAATCGAAATCCAGGCCCCAGTTGAGCCGAGAGGATTTGGCGGGCATGGTCGGTACGGCCAAAGAAAGTTTGATTCGCGCCTTGAGCGATTTCAAATCAGACGGCTGGATCTCCTTGGAAGGCAAAAGCGTCATCATCCAAGACGAGCAAGCTCTCAAGAGGTTTGCTGGCCGATGATGCCCGCGGGATCAGGTCCAAAATAATCCACCAAAGCCCGCCGAATCAAGCGGTCTTGCTGGGTGGGTTCCAATGACGGAAGGGCTGAAAGTTCTTCAAAGTGGGGCCAACCATCTTCATCTCGCCCTTTGAACTCATAGAAGCCTTGAGGGACAAGCACTGTGCAAATCGCCACGTGCATCAGGTCCATTTTCTCTTGCTTCTTGAAGGTTCTGAATCCCTGCCCCAATTCTTGAACCCCGACCAGATACAGGATGTCTTGGAGGTCCATTCCACCTCCGAACCGGCTTTCCAGTGCGTCGACCAAAGCGCGCCATTGTTGCTCGAAGAGAACGTCCATGTGGATTCAATAAAAACAAAAGGAGAGCCTTTGGGGCTCTCCTTTCAAGAGTCGGGATGACTGGACTCGAACCAGCGACCACACGTCCCCCAGACGCGTACTCTACCAACTGAGCTACATCCCGATGTCGCCGAAGCGGAGCGCGAAAATAGGCAATTCGTTTGCATTGAGAAGCCCGAAAGGGATTACTCCATGATCACGGTCTGCTCATTGAGCAGCTCCTCCTCGATTTTAATGATGCCAATTCCGGTCAATGAACCCTTGGTGGCTTCAATGTCCAAAACGGCAAAACCAGCCTGTCCTTGCTTGTAGTACTCGCTAAAGTTGAAGCTTACACTGCCGGCGGCGTTGGTGACTTGGGTGGTGTCGAACCTCAATTCACCAATGAACGTTTGATCCACGGAACCCACAGCATATAGGCGGACTTCCGCGCCTTGAACGGGGGCGCCAAGGCTGTTTTGGACATAGACAACGGCCACGGTATCCTCGATTTCATTGCATCCATTGAGACCGATGGTGCCAAGAACAAACAAAACGAGGGTGCCAACTGCGCGGAGGGGGGTCATCGATTTCATATTTTCGAGGTCGCTACACAAGCGATGAAGATCATCGCTTCGAGGCTTACAAATAACGCAAATTCCGCACGATGGTTGTTTCCCCTTTTCGCTTGGTCATTTTGACGGCCATTCTCGCCCTTGGTTCTGGTCTTTCTGTGCAAGCCCAAGACGATCAAGAACGCCCTCGTGTGCAGATCGAAACCTCTCTGGGCAACATGGTGATTGAGTTGTACAACGAGACGCCCATTCACCGGGACAATTTCTTGAAGTTGGCCGGGGAGGGATTCTATGATGGCACCTTGTTTCACCGCGTGATTTCTGGATTTATGGCACAAGGGGGAGACCCCAAGTCCAAGGGCGCAGCACCCGGAGCCCGCTTGGGCAATGGAGGTCCTGGATATACCCTGGAATCAGAAATTGACCCCGCATTCATTCACACCAAAGGGGCTTTGGCTGCGGCCAGACAGGGGGACCAAACCAATCCCCAGCGCCGCAGCAGCGGAAGTCAGTTTTACATCGTGCAGGGACGCGATGTGAGTCCTCAATCGCTGCAGCAAATCGTGAACAGCAAACGTGGCAGTATGCTGCAGCCATACAGCTACACGCCGGATCAAATTGCAGCCTACGGTGAGTTGGGGGGGACCCCACATTTGGACATGCAGTACACGGTCTTTGGCCGCATTGTAGAAGGAATGGACGTTTTGGATGCCATTTGTGCGCTGCGGGTCGATGGTTCGAGTCGCCCAGCGGAAGACCTCTCCATGGACATGAAAATTTTGGATTGAACATGTCGACTTTGAATCAGGCGGAACTCGATGGCCTTCTTGCCACGGCGCAGGGTGAGGTGCTCGACAATGAAGAGAAGCTCGAGGCTTTTCGCATTGCGCATTTTGGTCGGCAAGGCCTTTTAAAGGCGTTGAACGAGCGCTTTCGTGCCGTTCCCGGACCCGAAAAAAGGGAGGTGGGTCAAGCGTTGAATGCGTTTAAGCAGGCTCTGCAAGCGCATTTTGACGCAGCCAAAGGTTCGTTGACGGCCCAAGCCGATGCCGCAGGCAGCGGCATGGACCACACCCGTCCAAGTGGTGAAGTGCCGCTGGGCTCGCACCATCCGATCCAAGTGGTGCGCCGTGAAATCCTCTCGATTTTTGATCGGATGGGTTTCACCGTGGCAGACGGCCCCGAAATCGAGGATGATTGGCACGTGTTTTCTGGGTTGAATTTCCCCGAAGAGCATCCTGCTCGGGACATGCAGGACACCTTCTTCATTCAGCGCAATCCTGATCTTTTGTTGCGCACCCACACGAGTTCTGTTCAGGTGCGTGAAATGGAAAAGCGCGAACCGCCTCTGCGCATTGTGATGCCAGGGCGTGTATTTCGCAACGAAGCGATCAGTGCTCGGGCCCATTGCATCTTCCACCAAATTGAAGGCTTGTACATCGACAGGGACGTGAGTTTTGCAGACCTCAAGCAAACCCTCCTTGCCTTTGCCGAGCAGTTTTTTGGCGCGGGAACCAAAATCCGGCTTCGCCCGAGTTACTTCCCCTTCACAGAACCCAGCGCTGAGATGGATGTGTACTGGGGACTGGAAACAGAGGTGGACAAGCGAATCACCAAGGGCACGGGTTGGCTGGAAATCATGGGCTGCGGAATGGTGGATCCAGCGGTGTTGGAAGCCTCGGGCATTGACTCCAAGGAATACTCAGGCTTCGCATTTGGCATGGGCATAGAACGCATTGCCATGCTCAAATGGCAGATTGGCGATTTGAGGGCCTTTTTCGAAAACGATGTGCGCTTCTTGAAGCAGTTCACATCGTCCTTCTGATCGTTCGAAGGACAGTTTTAGGTTTTCCACCGAGAGGAGGGCATTGCCTGAGAGAGGGCTCCTCCAAAAAGGAGGCTAAAGAAAGTAGCTTTCCAGTTCATGCGCTGGTTGATTCTCTTCGCGATTCTTTCCGTTTCCCTGACCGGTTTTTCTGCTGAGTCGTGGAAGGTTGAATCGTGGATGCATCAGGCGGATTCATTGCGCCGATCAGGGCAAGACGCCGCATCGCTGGATTTGTTGGGTTCAGCCCAACAGCATTTCATTGAAAAAGGGGACCGTTGCTCTGCGGCCTTGGTTGCAGAGCGAAGAAGTCGAATCCATTTGGATTGGGACAATCCTTCCCATGCAGATCAAGCCCTGTCAGAAGCCCTCAGGCTCTCAGAGGCGTGCCCCGAATTGCAAGTGGCCTCTTTGGGCTGGCATTTTGCCTTGGCCCAAGCCAAATTGGATCAAGGTTCCCGAGAAGCAGCCAAGCAGGAGCTGAACATGGTGGCCGGGTTTCTGGAGGCCGATGGCCTGCCTCTCAAATCGCAAGCATTGGCTGTGGAGGCCCTGGCCAGACTGGCCAAAATGTCGTTTGACGAAGGTGATTTTGAAGGATCGGAGTCGGATCACCTCAGCTGGGCAGCAGCGCTGTTGTCCCTCGATCGCAGATCTGAAGCGGTGGAAAAAGTGGGATGGGCCGGCATTTGTGGGGCGTTGGAGAATCCAACAGAGGCCCCCGCCTATTGGCGCACGTTCCCAGACGATGCCGCCTGGAAAACCTTGTCGCTGGAACACAGAACCACCAAAGGCATTGAATGGGGACGCATTCTCCTGGGTGGTGGCGCACTCGAGGCTTTCGATGAGATGGCCCAATGGCCGTGGGCTCAAGTTCTGGAGCTCTCACCGGGCGAAGTCACAGCAAGTTTGGAGGCGCAGTGGGCCTTGCTGATGGCCCGACGGTGGCAGAACAGACCCACACAAGCTTTGGCCGCGTCCTTGCACGCAGAGTTGGCTGCCAGAAGCATTGAATTGTCTGAGGATCGGGTTCCTCTTCTGATTGAGGCGCTTCGGTTGCGGGCCGAATTGTTGTCTGAGACAGGAGCGAATGGCCCGGCTTATCGCTCTTTGTCCGAGGCCGATAGCTTGTCCCGTTCTGTGTTGCGGGCGGAGCGCGCGAGAACAGGGCTGTTTGAGAGTGAACCTTGGCTCGCGGCCATAGGAGATGCCCGGACTGCCATTGAAACCCAAAGTGCAGCTCAATGGAGGTACATGACGTTCTCGGTCACGGCCTGCTTGGTGGTGCTGATGATGTGGTTGTTTCAGTTGCGCCGCCGGTCGAGCCGCGCCCACCAGAGGCTTCGCCGATTGCAGCAGCAGTGGCTACCGGGGAAGCAGAACCAGATTGATGCACTGGCCAAAAGCGGAGCGCGCATTGTGGGGATGGCCAAGGCTCAAAATCTCCCGGGAGAATTGCAAGCCGAGCTCGAAGCATTCGGCCGCTTGGCCGATTTGTGCTCTTCAGAGACCCAGCACCGTCCGGTGGATTTGAACCGTTTGTGCGGAGACCTGGCCAGCAGCCGGCTCCGCTCTGGAAGTTTGGATTGGACCCTCCAAGAAACCGTGCCGTTTTGCGGAGATCAGGCCCAGCTCCGCGATTTCTTCAATGTCCTGCTCGAGGGGGTGGGAAATGGAGGATGTAGGATGGCTGTTCAGAGCAGCACTGAGGGCCTAGAAGTGGCCTTGGATGGCTTTTCCGAGCGCGGCTGGTGGAGGCAAGCCATGAGCTTGTTTGCTGGCGATGGTCAGGCGTCTAACTGGTCGCTGATCCGTTTGAGGTGTGATCGCCTCGGCGGAGTTCTGAACCTGGACTGCAATGCGGCCGGTGCGAACCGACTCTTGGTGAAGCTGCCTGTTTACTCCGCGTAAACGACTTGGGTCACCACCTCTCCGACAGCGTCAAGCACATCCATGTCAATGGCGTCTAAGTTGTCTCCGTGCGTGTGGTGGTATTGGAAGTACCCCATCTGCTTGGTGTCCATGTGGTAGTGCACAATGTTGGCAGAGGGAATCCCCGCAATCTGGCTCACAAACAGGTTGTCGTCCACTGTTTGCGGGGTGATTCTGTTCCGAAACAAATCGCCATATCCCAATTTTTTGGCGGTGCTCCAGACTTTATCGACCACCCTAGGCGAGGTCTCCATGGACGTGCCTTCTCGGTTAAAAACAGCCCCTTTGGCCCCCACCATATCGAGCAAAATCCCATACTTGGCCCGGTAGCCGGGAACGTGGACTTTCCGAGCCCAATATTGCGAGCCCAGGCACCAATCGGTGTAGTCCTGATCGCGGTTCGGCAGCCATTCGGGTTCCCCGTAATCTTCGGCATCGAAGAAGGCGATGTCCACCCCAACATTGGGCAGGCTGTCTCCCATGATGCGGGCGAGTTCAAGCAGAACCCCCACCCCAGAAGCCCCGTCATTCGCACCGTCAATGGGGTCTTTGATTCTAACCGAATCCCGGTCTGCATAGGGCCGCGTGTCCCAATGCGCGTATAGAAGCACCCGGCGCTTTGCGTCAGGTCGGAAGGCCCCAAAAATGTTTTGGATGTCCAAAACAGCTCCGTCATACGCGGTGACCCTTCCGGTTTGGACCGTGACATCTGCGCCGTAATCCTTGAGCTTTTGGGTGATCCATGAGGCACAAGCTTGGTGGGCGGCGCTGTTGGGCACGCGGGGACCAAAAGCCACCTGACGGGCCACGTGGGCATAAGCGCTGTCGCCTGAGAACTCGGGGGCCTCAACCAATTCGGTTTGGACCGGACGGGCAGCGGCTGGTCGTGAAGTCTCGCCGGATTCCCCGCCACAGGCGGACATCCACAACGCACAGGCCACAAAGCCTGCGACGCGCCATAAAGAATCAATCAAATGTCCAGCTCGCGCCATCTTTTCCGTCTTTGATGTTCACCCCCAAGTCTGCCAACCGGTCGCGGATCAAGTCAGCGGTGGCCCAATCCTTGTTGGTTTTGGCTTCTGCGCGGAGGGCACAAATCACGTCCATCAATCCATCTGTTCGGTCGTCGCCAGCAGCTTGGGTGTCTTCGTGTTGAAGGCCAAGGATGTCTTTGGCAAAGCGCTCAAACAAGGATTGCAAGGACTGAATGCCTTCCATGTCGATGGCCATTCGGCCCGATGCCACCGAGTTGACCACTTTCACGGCGTCGTACAAGACGGCGATCAGCATCGGTGTATTGAAGTCGTCGTTCATGGCGGCATAGGCTCGCTTCTGAATGTCTTCCACATCGGGGGCTGCCTCTTGGGCGCTGTCGCTCGAAACTGGCTTCAAGTCTTCCAACAGACGCCACGCAGACATCAGCCTCTCCAACCCCTTTTCTGCCGCTTGAAGGGCGGGGTTGCTGAAGTCCAAGGTGCCTGCGTAATGGCCTTGAAGCATGAAGAAGCGCACCGTCATGGGCGAGTAGCCTTTCTCCAGCAGCTTGTGGTTTCCCGTGATCAGTTCATCGGGGGTAAAACCATTGCCTTCGGACTTGGACATCTTCCGGCCATTGACGGTGAGCATGTTGCCGTGGATCCAATAGCGGACAGGGTCGGCTTGGCCGTGGGCCCCCATGTTCTGCGCGATTTCGCACTCGTGGTGCGGAAACTTAAGGTCC
>CALSMK010000010.1 GCA_943787435.1 uncultured Flavobacteriales bacterium
AATGCTCACCTCGCGCGCCGTGTTCTTGACAAACTTGTCGATCATCTGCTTGGCCAGAGTCCAGGGTCACCGCTTTGCGGTTCAAGCTGGCTCTGGGCCACCAAGGACTGATCAGGGCCCCCTCCAATTCTCGGACATGTTCGTGGTGATGCTGTAGGCCAGGTACTCCATGACCTCGCGGGGCAAGCTCAATGCCATCGGCATACATCTTCTTCTCCAAGATGGCCATCCGTGTCTCCAAGGGACTGGGCACCTGGATGATCTGCACTCTAGTCCCCACTTGAAGCGCGAGAGCAGGCGTTGCTCCATGCCCTGCATCTCCACCGGCGGCTTGTCACTGAAGTCAGGACAATCTGCTTGCCCGTCTGGTGCAGGTGGTTGAAAGATGTGGAAGAACACGTCTTGGGTCTTTCTCCTTCCCGCTGAAGAACTGCACGTCGTCCACGATCAGCACATCCATCATTTGATAGAAGTGAGCTGAAGTCGTTGACAGCTGTTGTTTCCGCACGGCGTCGATGAACTGGTGGGTGAACCGCTCGGAGCTCACGTACAGCACCGTCTTGTCCGGCTGGCCCGGTTCTTGATCTCGAGTCCTATGGCATGGGCCAGGTGCGTTTTGCCCAAGCCCGACTCCAGGCCTGTAAATCAAGGAGGGGGTTGAAGGCCGTGCCTCCTGGCTTCTGTGCGCGACTGCGAACCCGGCGCTGCGCGCCAGCCGGTTGCATCTCCCCTTCGATCAGGTTCTCGAACGCTGTACTTGGGGTTCAGGTTGGAATCGATGTTCAGCTTGCTTGCAGGCCGGGAATCACAAATGGATTCTTGATGGGGGCAGGCTTCTGTGCCATCCACCGGCATCGGCCACAGCAGCGATTCCGAACAGTCGCGCGAACTTCTGAGAGGTCGGCAACGTTCACGGTGTAGGGGCTGTTCGAAGCTCCAGCCACGGGCATGTTCCATGATGATGCTGTATACTCCAACCGCGCTTCCTTGCCCCCAACTCTTTGCGCACTGGATTTTCCTCAACAGAGTCCACGTAGTGCTCCTCCAGCCATTCGTAGAAGAACTGGGAGGGCACCTGAATCGTCAATACAACGGTTCCGTCCAAGGCGCACCGCCTTGATGGGAACGCAAACCACGTTTTGAAGGCCTGCGCGCTGACGTTGTCTTCGATGACAGGACAGGCAATTGCGCCCAGACACTTTCGTGATTCAGGTTCATACTGTTTTGTCGTTAATGGTTCGCTTCGTTGTTGAAAAACCCTTTCAACTTTTTCCCACGAAGAAGACGACAAATATTCCCGCTACTCTCGATAAAAAAAAGGCCTGACCCCCTTGACTTTCTCGAAAGTCCATTTTGGATGCCATTAAAAGAGAGGATAGATATTATCTCAGCTTCTATATGACGAACCTGACCGACATAAAAAGGCCACTCATCTCATTTTTGGTACTTTGACCACTGACGTTTTGGCCCCTGAAATAATTTCGAGAAAGTCGAGAAAGCCCCACTTCTCGGCTCAGCTTCCAACCGTGATCTTCTTCATGGCCACCCAGGCCATTTCAGACACATTCGACCAGCGATAATTTTCAGCATTGGCAGACCATTCCCCACGCCTTGGCTTCCTCAAACACGCCGCCATCGCCGCCCGCATATCCTTGCGATTCCACAAACGATGTGCACCAAAATGTTCTGGATAAGCCAGCTCATTTGGAGCCACAATGTCCAAGCCCACAGCCGCCGACTCCAAGACACTGATTCCGAAAAAATCATGGTGGGCGGTCACCAGAGCCACATCACAAGACCGCAAGAGGTTCAAATAAGTTGCACGATCGGGCACATGCCCCCAATGGACAATCGAGTCACCCAACGAATCAGACATCGCATCGAACACCATGGGAGAATTCTCAAAAGACTGTCCCAAAACAGCCAACCTAAAATCTTGACCGTCCCTTTTCACTGCATTCAACACTTCGAAGAAGCCATCAGGCCCTTTGTCATATTCCCACCTGTGGTTCCACACCACAACTGGAGGGCCTGGCTCAAAAGCAGAAACAAAACCGCGGGGAGCGTCAAAGACATCGTCTCCAATTCCAATGGGAACCACCTCTGACTTTTCATACAACCTCTCTGCTGTTCCTGAGGGCCTTGGGGAGGGGAGCGATTTCAAGAATGGCGGAACAGCCTCCAGAAATGAGCGTCGGTGGTATTCAGAATTGAACCAAATCGCATCGGCCAACATCGCAGAAGCCACATTCATGAAAGCGTAATGGCGATCCCAATCTTTTGGAGGACGTCCTGGATGGCTCGGAAAAGTCAATTGATTCTCGTGGAAGTATTGGACCAACGGGACATCCCTGAAGCCCTTGGGCAGTGCAGACCGGAATTGCCCTACATCCATCATGTCCGTCACAATGAAGGCGTCAATCGGCGCGTCAAAGGCTCCATCGGCGGTCATCTTCTCCACCAACGTCAAAGAGGCCGAGTGCATCCTCCACTTCCAGTGTCGACCTGGAAGGGAATAACAAGTCAATTCCAGCGATTGCCCATCCATCCTTGCCGCTTCAGGCAAGCTTTCGAACATGCCCTTTTCCCAAAGTGCATGGCTGCCCGCGGAATAAGGGTTCAGAAGTATGACGCGGCACATGCCTGTCAAGTTACCCGTTGCCTGCGGACTTGGGACAAGGTCCAAAAAGCCTCTTCCACCATCCGCACTTCGCCCCATCCAAAAAAAGGGCATCCAAATTCGGTTGACCCGCATCCACCCAAGCACTCATCCAAAGCGAAGCCACGCCTTGTATGGATCTGCGCCAACGGCGTTCCACCATGCCCTCGAGTGCGTGGTCGTACAACCCACACCACTCTGGAACCCTCTGCTTTTGAACCACACGGCCCCGTTCTTCTCTCACCATCAAATCACCCGGCCAATGCGCCACCAATTCACGCTCCAAGCTCAAAACGCTGTCTACGCAGGAATGACTCTCAAGCACCACATTCCACGACCATTCCGATACATCAGAAATATATTCTGGCGCATCCGCCACCAACCAGTAGCGGGCTCCAAACAATTCCGGAAGCCGGGTCTCCCACAAACCGTGAATTCCATCTTGGCCCGTCAACTGACCATTGTAATTGAGGGATGTGTGCAAAGGCACATGGGCATCAGAAACATAATGGCCCAAATCGGAGGCGGCCTGCAGAATCTGGGCCTTGTCCTTTTCCATGAACGCACGGGTCAGGCGGTTGTACGTCCACTGGATGTTCCATGGCAAAACACCGTAAGACCAAAGCGTGTCTTCAGTGCAAGCTTCTGCCGCGCAATCGAAACTCGGCAACCCTTTGGACACGTCCAAACAAGACAGGGCAGGGGCATCCAAATCCAAGTAATGTTTCGGGGCTTCTTTGGGCACCTTGACTTTACGCCGGTCTGCATCGACAGCATGGGCGCTCAACCATTCCGCCTGGGTTTCGAACCAACCATGCAAAGGAGAGGGCAACGCGTCAACGGCAGAACGATGGATGTGTCTGTGCACCGCAAATCCCCAGCCTTGACACAAAAGAACCGTCAGGGCCAAGCTCAAAAGGAGCAAGAAGCGTTCTGACCTCAAGCCTCGACCTGGTCCTGAATGCTCTTAAAATCAACCAACGCCCCTTTGTGAAGGACAGGGACCACGTTCACCGTGTTGGGGGTGAGGCAATATTTGATGTCCTCGCTCATGTTCAAATTCCGCAAACGACGACGATGTGAAGACGCCTTCAGAAAGGAAAAGATGTTGCCCCTCACAGCCAGAAAGAGATGCTTGGCGGCAATGGTGCTGTCTTCTTCACTCCTAAACCGAGAAATGTCAATCAACCTGTCGGCAATCGCTCCGGCGCAAATGGTGTCTTCCAAATTGAACTTGTCCTTCCAGCCGGAACACAGCAAAAGCACATGACCCGGTTGATGGATGAGCCAAGTACAAATCGCATCGAGGTTGTTGATGCTTCCAATGGCCACCTGAGGCATGTCCTTGGCCATGGCGATCGCTTTGGTGCCGTTGGTTGTGGTCAGGGCCATGGTTTTCCCCGCCAGTTCACCATCCATGTAAGCCCGTGGTGAATTGCCGAAGTCAAAACCTTCTACGATTTGCCCGTTGCGCTCTGCTGCTGCCAAGCAACCTTGAGACTGCAGCTCCCTGGCTTCTTCCACCGTTGGGACAGGAATAATGCGCTCTACACCATTGGCAATGCCTGCGCATATGGCTGAAGTGGCACGTAGCACATCGATGACCACGCAAGTATGGAATTCATCCTTATACAGCTCGAATTGTTTGGGGGAGAAACACACCTCCACACGTCGTTCATGACGTTCGACCTTGGATTGGGATTCGGAATTGTCGTTCATCATGGCTGAATCAAAGAAAGGGAACCTTTACCACTGAAGCTCCGATGGGCTTGTCGCGGATCAAAATCGCCAAAGACGTTCCCTGTGCTGTGCGATCTAAATCCACATAACCCAAACCGATGGCTTCGCCCAAAGTCGGGCTTTGGGTTCCACTGGTCACCACACCGATCTGTTGGCCTGATTCCGACACAATGGGGTAGCCCTTTCTGGGGATGCCGCGTTCAGTCATTTTGAAACCAACCAGTTTCTGATGGTTCGCATCTGCCTTTTGTTTCACCAAAGCTGACTTGCCCCTGAATTCAGTTTTCCACCCGACCGTCCAAGTCAACCCTGCTTCTACAGGCGTTCGATTGGCATCCATGTCGTTTCCATGGAGACAAAACCCCTTTTCCAACCTGAGTGTGTCTCGCGCGCCCAAACCACAAGGAAGAAGGCCTGAAGGACGACCGGCTTCCATCAAAATGGCCCAAATCATCCCTGCCTTTTCCGAGGGGACATACAGCTCAAAGCCACGTTCACCCGTGTATCCTGTTGCGCCCACATGAATGGGAACGCCACACAATGAGACGGCCTTGTGGTGGTAATATTTCAAGTCCGTGAGGTTCAATCCCACAGCCTGCATGACCGCGTCTGAGTTTGGTCCTTGCAATGCCAACAAAGCCGTTCGATCACTGGCATCCTCCAAATTCACGTTGTCTGGTAATTCCGCCGACATTTTGGCCACCACATCAGCGCGGTTGGAAGCATTAACGACCAGGAGGTAGCGGTCTTCAAACCCATAAACGAGAAGGTCCTCTACAATGCCTCCCTCTTCATTGAGGAAACAGGTGTACAGCGCCTTTCCAGGAAATGCCTTTTCGACATCCCCCGCCAATTGATGTTGCAAAAATTCGGTGGCCCCTTCACCAGAAATCCAAAGCTCGCCCATGTGGCTCACGTCGAACAAACCAACCGCCTCGCGGACTGCGGCATGTTCAGCGCGCAAGCCCGTGTACTGCACCGGCATTTCATAGCCTGCAAAAGGAACCATTTTGGCGCCCAATGCTCTGTGCACTTCGTGCAACGGAGTTTGGCGCAATGAGACTGTGGCTTGATCCATTCGTCAAAAGTAGCGGGACCGAAGCTGCAGGCCTTTTGATCTCTTGCCGATTTTTCATTGCATTTGTCCCCGACTGCCGAAATTGCGCCTGTGCATCGAGACGTCATCATCGCCGACAGGGCGACCATCGCCATAGAACGAATCATCCGCCATTTGCAAGGTGCCTCGCTCATTGGTGCCGAAAAATCCAAGGATGAAATCATTGCGCGCATTCGGGGCCTGTCTCAAAATGCCATGCCAAGTGACGCCCGCAAAGCGCGTTTTGAGACCATTGCAGACGACATCTGGAGTGTTCTGTCGCACAACCACCGCATTTACTATTTGGTCGAAGAACAACGCGTGGTGGTCTTGGACGTCATCCTGGACGCTGAGATCCACTCTGTGGAACAGGCCTGATCAAATTCACAGCTTCTGGCCCCAGATGAAGCAGGGCATCTAAGATTCCAACGAAAACAAAGGGAATCTTCTCACTGCGGTCGTCCCAAACATGGGGCCACCGGCAAGGATTCATCACCGATGCGGATGCCATGCATTGCATCATCAAATGTCCATGGTCTTGAACCTGGTATTCACCTTCTGTCACCAAGGCAGGACGTTCGATTCCAAGCCAAGAAGCGGCCCAATCCACAGTCGCCAAATTCCAATCGCCAAGGTTCTCTGGCCCCCTCAAGTAGAGCGACTCCAATTCTTGGGCCATTTCTTCGAAAAAAGGTGCGCGTCCGTAGGCGGTTTTGACCGCCTGCCAAGCCTTTCGATCGGGCTCACCTGTCACCCGCATGGTCTGGTGTTGAGGCCGAGGATTTCCACCTCTTTTCTCCACGGGAACGGTCAAATTCAGGGTGCCAGTGGACGACATGATCGTGTATCGGTTTCGGAATGACCGTTTCTGATAATGCTCCAAACCATCCAACCTGACACCACCACCAAGCACCATGCCCCACCAAGGAATGGGAGGGAAGGGGCAGAGGGGAATCAGGCCCTGGTCATGGCTCATTTTACCGATTTGAACATCCGATCCCAACGAATGCCAGACTCTCCATGTTGGGCTTCGTTCATCTTGCTGAACCAAGTAAAGGCCGCCTTTCCAACCACGTGGTCTTCCGGGACAAAGCCCCAATAACGGCTGTCTGCAGAAGAGTGACGGTTGTCTCCCATTAGCCAGTAATATCCTTGGGAAAAGGTGTATTCCGTAGCAGGTTGACCATCCACCAGAACGGTTCCATCCTTTTCTTCCAATGAGTGCCCTTCGTATGCGGTGATCACCCTTTTGTAAAGCGCAATGTTCCGGGCAGTCAACGCTATGGTTTCGCCCGAAGCTGGGAGGTGAATGGGACCGTAGTTGTCGAGGTCCCAGGTGGCAAAGTCAAACTTGTTGGTGTTGGGGTACATGTCCAGCGTCCCTCGGCGAGATGTGGGGTCATAAGGCTGAACGTTGGCCACCAAATCCTGGTCCAACAAAAGCTGAGCCTCATCTTTTCTCAAGGCCATGAAATATTGGCCTCCGGCCGCCTTGCCTTGAATGTCAATGTCGGTCAAGCCAAGCCGCTGACGGAGGATGCGCAAATCGGCCTCTCTTTTGAGCTTCACCAGGTAATTGTACTGCAGACCGACCGGCGACTCTACCACCTCACCATCGATCACAAGCTCCCGGTTGACGATGGCCAAGTCCTCGCCGGGAAGGCCCACACAGCGTTTGACGTAGTGCTCCTTTTTGTCGACTGGTCGAGCCTTGAGGCCATGGCTGCGGCTCCAGTCCTTGCGGGCCATGGCTTTGAACCGCTCTTGGTCGGCTTCGTAAGCCACAGGATCTCCTCCGGCAAAGCCAATCGCCCTTTGCCTAAGCAAAGCATGGTAATCGTGTCCAGCGAGGTAAGAGTCCACCACCACGGTGTCTCCATTTGGGAAATTGAACACCACTGCATCGTAGCGGTCCACATCTCCAAAGCCAGGCAGTCGGGTATAGGGAATCTGAACCCACTCGAGGTAGCTCGATCGAAGGTTGGTCTTGGGAATGGCATTGTGAACGAATGGCAACGACAACACCGTTTCGGGGACTTTGGGGCCGTAGCTCATCTTGCTGACCACCAAGTAGTCTCCAACGAGCATGCTGTCCTCCATGGAGGCCGTGGGGATCATGAAGGCTTCAAAGACGTATCCACGAATCAAAGAGGCCACAACGGTGGCCCAAAGGATGGCCTCACTCCAATCCCGATACACGCTTTTTTTGACCTTGGTCCAATCACGGGGGCCCACAAACGAATCTTGGGTTCCAAAGGCCAGCCACGGCATGGACGCCCAAGGAAGGATGCCCATCCACCATTGCTCTGCGGTTTTCAATCGTCCGAAGGCAATCCCAGACTCCACATGAAGAATGGTCATCATGATCAGGTTTGGCCCAGGAAACAGCATGGGAATCAGCCAATGCTTTGGTCGCTTCAACATGCCGAGCCATGTCCAGTAGTTCAGGCCGGGAATGTACCCGTGCCAGGATGAGGTCAATCCAGCCCGTTGAAACAATCGAGGCAAGGTGACCAGGTGCACCACAGGGACCACCATGAGAAGAAGGAGGGGGATATTCATCTAGCGTTTCGTCGCAAAACCAGTTGCAATATCAGCCCCAAACGTCCTCCATACCCAAAATGTTGTTGAACGGACCATCGTGGGCAACCAACCATTCAGCAGCTTGAACCGCACCACATCCAAAGCCTGACCGATCCTTGGCCGAGTGCTCCAAAACCAATCGGTCCACCTTGTTGTCCCAAGAAACTGTGTGGGTTCCGGGCACCCCGGGCAATCGTGAGGCCCCCACTTCGATGTGAGACGCCCCGCGGTTTTTTAAATCTTGGGCCAAGGCAATGGCTGTTCCGCTGGGCGCATCCTTCTTTCCTGTGTGATGAACTTCATCTACGCGCACCGAAAATTCATGGCCTTGCAGTTCTTTTTGAACCTGAGCCAAAGCGCGTCGGAACAAATGCACACCCACAGAGAAATTGGGGGACCACAAAAACCGATGACCACCCTCGCGGACCTGTTCCTCCACTGTGTCCCTGTGGGATTCCCAGCCCGTGGTTCCACTCACCAAAGGGACACCCTGATCGCGACAAGCGGCAAACACTTCCAGTGCAGATTCAGGCAACGTAAAGTCAATCGCCACATCCACCTTGGGCCAAAGCCCTTTCTGGAGGTCCTTTCGGCCCCAGAGGTCCACCACAATATGGCCTCGGCGCTCCGCTTGCTCACGAACCATCTGCCCCATGCGACCGCGACCAATGATGAGCACGCGCAAAGTAGCGGGGTCACGTGAAGGGGAGGTGGTGTTCATTTGGCTGAAAGATTGACACGGCGAGTCTTGCCCGTTCCCAGGGGACGGCTCAATCGAATTCCCATGGTGGCGCCCACCCCAGGCATGTAGCCCAAGTCCTCCGAAACATCAAAACCAAGCAGGTGAGCATCCACATGGGCATCCACGATTTGAGCCCCCCAAATCAGAACGAGGGTCAACACGCTCTGCTCCAAGTTGGCTCGATGAAAGTCACGGCGCTCGCGAACACCTGACTCATCGAATGGGGTCACATAAATTGTGGTTGGATCTCCATCGGTCATGGCCAGGTATCCATCTCGATACCCCTTGTAGAGCGAGCCTTCGGTTTGAATAAAGTGTGCACTGACCCCCAATGCGCCATACACAATGGGCACCTTCCACCACTTGCCATTGTTGATTTGCCCCCAGCCGGGAACGGCAGCACTGTGCCAGGTGGTTCTTGAAATGCGGGCCTGCTCAGCTTCATCTTGAGCCAACGTAGTCAAGGCCGCCAACAACCCAAGCAACAAGGCCAACAAAGCCCTCAACGCGCGTCCAATTCGTCCAAGAGCTGTTGCAAATCTTCGGCGTCCTGGAAATAGAGCTCTATCCTTCCCGCGCCATCCCCTTTGGCCTTGACGTCCAAGGACCGCCCCGAAAAGCGATTGCGCAAATGCGCCCGCATGGTTTGCATTTGAAGGCTCAATGCTGCGGCTCCAGATTTACGTGATGGCTTTCTGCCCACAAGCTCACTGGCCTCTCGTTCAGTTTGCCGAACGTTCAAGCCCTTGTCCAAAATGCGCCGGTAAAGGGCCTTTTGATTCTTCGGCTCTTGAAGCCCCGCCAAAACACGGGCATGGCCAAAACTCAAATGGCCCGCTGCAACGGACTGTTGAACCCCCGCTGGCAAACCCAACAAACGGATGTAGTTGGACACCGTAGAGCGCTGTTTTCCCACCCGCGAGGCCAACTCTTCTTGGGTCAAGGCGCACTCTTCCATCAAACGCCGAAAGCTGATGGCCACCTCAATCGCATCGAGGTCCTCTCGCTGGATGTTCTCAACGAGCGCCATCTCCAGCATTTCCTGGTCATTGGCCTCTCGCACATAAGCCGGAACCTTGTCCAGGCCTGCCAATTGAGATGCTCGAAAACGGCGTTCTCCGGAAATCAATTGATACCGTGCCGCACTCATCCTTCGCACAGTCAAGGGCTGAATGATCCCCAATGTTCGGATGCTGTCGGCCAGCTCATTGAGCGCAAAAGGCTCAAAGGTTCGCCTGGGCTGATCGGGATTGGCTTCAATGGCACTGATCGGCAACAAGGCCACACGACCTGCCATGTCGACCGCGGCATCGTCGATGCCCGCTGCCTTTTTCCCAGGCCGCTTGACCTCTGACCCTTGTCCTTGGCTGGCTTGTTGGGCCTCCAAAAGGGCACCGAGCCCTCGACCCAAAGCCGGCTTTTTGTTTCCCTTTTTAGACATCAGTCGCCGCTCAGTTCAATTCTGGCTGAACCCCCGCACCTTCAGATGGCAAACTGCCTTCCTCGTCCAAAAACTTCTCGGAGTTTGGCACTTTGGTGAGGTCGTTCTTTTGAAGAATTTCACGGGCCAAGTTCAAGTAGTTGATCGCGCCTTTGCACGTGGCATCGTGCATCACAATGGTCTCACCGTGACTTGGCGCTTCTCCCAACCTGGTGTTTCTGTGGATCAAGGTGTCAAACACCAAGTCCCTGAAGTGCATGCGAACCTCCTCGACCACTTGGTTGGACAACCTGAGGCGGGTGTCGTACATGGTCAACAGGATGCCTTCGATGGACAAGTCCGGATTCAATCCGCTCTGCACAATTTTGATTGTGTTGAGCAGCTTGCCCAATCCTTCCAAAGCGAAGTACTCGCATTGGACGGGAATCACCACGCTGTCAGCTGCAGAGAGTGCATTCAAGGTGATCAGGCCCAAGGAGGGGGAGCAATCGATCAAGATGAAGTCAAAGTCATCTTGGAGCGGAGCCAACGCTTTCTTCAGACGCTGCTCGCGTTCCGCTTCCCCAATCAATTCTATCTCGGCACCCACCAAATCGATGTGGGAGGGAATCAACCACAGGTTCGGATTGCCAGTTTCCACAATCGCAGTTCGGGCATCCTCCTGCGCAATCAAGCACTGATAAGTTCCCTTCTCCACGGATTTCGGGTTGACACCAACACCAGACGTGCTGTTGGCCTGAGGATCCGCATCCACAAGCAGTGTTTTGTACTCGAGGGCACCCAAGCTTGCGCCCAGATTGATGGCAGTGGTGGTTTTGCCCACTCCGCCTTTTTGGTTTGCGATGGCGATGATTTTACCCATGTTCAAAAAGGAATGTCCAGCACTTCTGCAATGCCAGGTAAATGAAGTTGACCACCCGCAGCTGAAACAGCACGGACAGCGGCCTCCCGATCAATTTCGATGGGAGGGAAAGTATTATAATGCATGCCAACCACCATCTGGCAGTCCAACATGTCCATGGCTGCAGGAACATCTGTCCAACCCATGGTGAACGTACCGCCAATGGGAAGGATGGCCACATCGGGCGGCCAAAGCCTTCCAATCATGGCCATGTCTGCATGCAGCGAGGTGTCTCCAGCGTGATAAATCCTGAGGTCTGAATCCTCCAACAAATAGCCGCAGGCAACGCCACCCGGTTGACCGTCTGGCAACGTGGAAGAATGCACCGCACCCACAACGCGAACGTTGATTTCGGAGGATGTTCCTTGAAGGGCAAAGACAGCCCCGGGATTGATGGCGCGCACATGTTCCACACCTTTTTCAACGAACCAATTCGCCACTTCGTACGGAGCGATCAATTCTGCACCCGACGACTTGGCCAAGAACTCCGCATCGGCCACATGGTCTTCGTGGCCATGGGTAATCAGGATGTGGGTGGGACGCAAGGCGTCGACGTCCACTTCTTTCGCCAAAGGATTGGAACGAATGAAAGGATCAACAAGCACCAAGAGACCGTGGGCCTCAAGCGCAAAACAGCTGTGTCCGTAATAATGGAGTCGCATGGACGTGTCGCTCAAATATAGCCGAGCAACCCCCTGAAGTTCAGGATGAATTATCCACACGGAACCCCCGTTCCGCCAAGGTGCTGTGGCTCAGAGGTCTTCGAAACGAACGTCGGATTCACCTTCGCTCTGACCTTCAGATCGGCGAGGGCCATTGTGGTCCCCAGATTGGAAATCTCCAGTCCCTTGCAACTCGCCGATTTTCTCGAGGGAATCGCGGAGACCGTCATGAAATTTCTCGAAATCCTCTTTGTAAAGGAACAGCTTGTGCTTGCTGTAGGTCACTTCACCAGAAGCATGGTTTTGACGCTTGCTCTCCGTGATGGTGAGGTAAAGGTCCTTCGCTCGCGTGGCTCGAATGTCGAAAAAATAGGTGCGCTTGCCAGCCTTCACCGAAATGGTATGGACGTCTTCCTCTCTTCGGTCGTTCTGTCCCCAATCTTGATTGCGATCGCCGCTCATGTCTCCAATTTGTTGGAGCAGAAGTTAAGGCAATCCGATGCTGATTCTATCGAAACAGCTGAATCTGGCCTGTGTAGGTGAATGGAATCCGCAACTGGTCCTCCAAGTAGACTTGGTACAAGTACATCCCATCCGGGGCAAAATGGCCTCCTCCATTTACTTCTCCTTGCCAGACAGCAGAGGGGTCAGAGGTCATAAAGACCAGCTCACCCCAACGGTTATAGACCGAACACTCATAAGCCGCCGTTCCCGTGGTCACTGGTTGCCAGGCGTCATTCACGCCATCGTTGTTGGGCGAGAAACTGTTTGGCGCATAAAACAAGGTGCCATTGACACCAATTTCTCCTTGGGCCACATCGGTGCATCCATATTCATTGATCACTGTTTGCGTGACATTGAATACACCCGCTCCTTGAAAAATGTAACTGGGACTGGACTGATCACTGGATCCTCCATCTCCAAAATTGTAGAAGTGCTGGACTGCTCCTGTGCTCAGGTCCTCAACCTCTACATAAGGCTCCAAAATGTCGACAATGGTGGGCTCAATGCTGAAACCAGAGGTGGGCTCAGGATAAACCTCAATCAGGGCCGTTTTTGTTTCTGCCAATTCCTGAACACAAAAACCTGTGGTGGACATTTCCAAGGTTACAGTGTAGGTTCCAGGCACCTCGTAAACATGGGTGGGTGTGGCCAATGAGGACGTGCTCCCATCCCCAAAATACCAAGTGTAACCGGCTGCCGTTTCGGTTTGAGAGAAGTTCTCAAAGCTGACAGGCAGTGGGGGACACCCTGAAGTGGGACCGCCCGTGAATCCAATGCTGGGATCGAACAACACTTCTACCTCTGCATCAAAATCCCGCTCACAACCTTCCGCAGTGACCGTCACTTCCACAGTGTAAATGCCGGGCTCTGGGTACGACACCCCTTGCAACACAGCGCCTGCTTGAAGAGAAGCGGTTCCCGGCGAGACATCCCAACTGAACGTAGCGCTTGGATCGGTCACACCAATGGCCTCGAAATTGAAGCTGTGCTCCTCAAAACATTCTGGTGCAGGCGTTTCGAAAAAAGGCTCCAACAGCCAAGCCACTTCAAAGACCTCTGAGGTGGTGTCGGGACATTGAAAATCCGCTTGAGCAATCAGCTCTACCTCAAAGGTTCCGGGGCCATCATACGTCCAGGTGGGGAAGGCGTCAAAACTCACATCAAGGTTGCCTGCCTCACCAAACTCCCAGACGTAGGAGGTGGCATCCTCACTGTTGTTCTCGAACGTCAAGGAAAACCCGGTACAGAAATCGTCTTGCGGCACAATGGCGGCCACCGGCGGTGGGGGAGGTGTCCAATCTAAAACGCCATTGCCAATGCACCCGTTCTGCACAATGGTCAGCTCTGCTTCTACATCTTCGATTTGGTCGAAGCCAATCCCTCCCGGCGTCGCCAAGTCACTCAATCCGGTGGAAGCTTGATCACCAAAGTCCCAATTGAACGTGGCATCAGGATAGGAGTCGTCGGTTCCAAAGTCAAACACAGGGGTGCCTGACGAACAGTCAAAGCCCACCACTTCAAGCGTAGGTTCCACGGGCGCGAAAACCTCATATATCGAAGAACTGGAGTCCGCGCATGGCCATCCAGGGTTCGCAATCAGCAACACGTCATACACGCCAGGCTCGGGAAAGGTGAACGTGGGATTCTCCAAAATCGACGTGTCACTTTCGATTCCATCTACACCAAAGTCCCACAAGAAGAATGTGGCATTGATGGAGAACTGCTGGAACTCCAAGGTTTCGCCGATGCACAGCTGCTCGCCAGTTTGATTCGCCACCAGCGATGTGATGTTCGGGTCACAGACCGTGACATTGAATTGGAAGTCGCGGTTGGACGTGCTGAGCAATGAGCCGTCTCTCCACTCCTCTACACATATGCCAATCACATATTGACCTGCAGTGGTGGGCGTTCCTGTGAGGAAGCCTGTGACCGGATCAATGGTGAAGGCTGGGTTGGCATCCAAAGGGTAAGTGGCAGAATAGCCAGGAGCCCAGTTGACCGGGGTATATGGGGGTCCATTGGGCGGATTCGGCGCCGGTTGATTGGGGGTTCCTCCAAAGAGGGGAGAACACAAGATGTACGCCAAGCTGTCTCCATCCAAGTCGGTGGCGCTGTGGTCGAAGAAGAACTCGAACCCAGCACACAGGGCCACTGGCGGTAGACTGTTCCAAACTGGGCTGCTGTTGTCCTCTGTCGTTTGAAGCGTTCCCGGAATCTGCGTGGTAAAGGTTGCCCCCGCATCGTCCGGGCTGTTCAGGTTGATGATGGATGGATTCCGACAGCACCTTTGATAACTGAGCGTGAATCCTGTGGCAGACTCACCTATTTGGACCACCTGCTCGTAAACCGCTTGTTCCACGCAAACCGAAGCCGGAGGCGTCCCGCAAGGATTTTCCAATGAAACGGGGATTTCATCGACGTTTTGAAAGGACAAGGGGATGTTCAGAAGGTCCACCAACTGACCTGCAGAATTGAAAACACCAACAGATGCTGCATCGTCGAAGCCCGTGCCATTTTGATTGGTGGGGCCACAGTCTCGATAAACAACAAGTCTGACCCTGTAATTGCCACCTCCCAAATCCTCGTAGCTGATCTCCCCACCTACGATGTGGGTGGCCCCTGCAGAAAGAGAAATCATCGTCAGCAGACCCAACAAGAGTTGGGGCAACTTTCTGCTCAGATGTCGTCTCAAAGCTATCATCTCACATAGAACCGCTCAACTGCAGCAAAGTTGCATTTTCATTCAATGTTAGGGCCGATGGTGTCTGCCCGTTGCGAATGTCCGACCTTTGATCCGTTCGCTGAAAAAGTGAACCCCTTGATTTATGATTGACACGCACAGCGCCGACGAAGAGTTGGCACACCAAGATGCGTCCCAGCCCACTTCGGGCAACCAAGAAGCCAAGGCGCCGGATGCGCCGACCGGGGACGCGAATGAAGAATCACCGGAGGAAGGCGCCTCCGAAGAACCCAAAAAAATTCCTTTCAGGGAATTGCCATTGTGCGATGCAGTCCAAGACGGGCTCGACGCCATGGGATTTGAATTGGCCACACCCATCCAGTCCCTGGCCATCCCCCCATCTACAGAGGGGAAAGACGTGATTGGCATCGCGCAAACTGGAACCGGCAAGACGGCGGCTTTTTTGCTGCCCACCATGCACAACATCTACGAATCGGGAGGAGGAGACCACATCAAGTGTCTCATCATCACGCCCACCCGTGAGTTGGCCCTGCAAATTGACCAAGCCTGTGAAGGGTTTGGTTACTTCTCGGGAACATCGAGCGTCGCCATTTATGGAGGTGGCAGCGGAAGTGATTTTGACCGCGAGAAAAACGCCCTCACCACTGGCGTAGACATTGCGATTGTGACCCCTGGTCGCATGCTGAGCCACATGAATTTGGGCTATGTCGACCTGTCCAAAATTGATGTTCTCATCCTGGACGAAGCCGACCGCATGCTGGACATGGGCTTCCTCGGCGACATCAACCGCATCACGGAACACTGCAATCCGAACAGGCAGACCTTGCTGTACAGCGCGACCATGCCTGAGCGCATCAACAAGCTGGCCACCACCATGCTCAAGGACCCTGTCACGGTGCAAATTGCCCTCTCACGTCCTGCCGAAAAAGTCATGCAGGTGGCTTACCCTGTGCACGACGACCAGAAGCCCAAACTCCTGGTGAGCTTGCTCAAAGACCGCGGACTTGAATCCGTCATTGTCTTTTCTAGTCGGAAACGGTCAATCTCCATCATTGCCCGCTCACTTTCCAAAGCTGGATTGAATGTGGGCTCGATCAGTTCCGACTTGGATCAGAAAGACCGAGAAGACGTGATGCGCCGATTCCGGAACCGCAAGGTTCACGTGCTGGTGGCCACCGATGTGGTGAGCCGGGGCATTGACATCGACAACATCGAGATGGTCATCAACTATGATGTACCACCCAATGAGGAGGACTATGTGCACCGCATTGGCCGAACGGCTCGCGCCGGTCGGGGAGGAATTGGCATTACCCTGATCACACCAGGAGAGATGCGCAACTTCTCCAAAATCGAGCAGCTCATTCAAATGGAGGTTCGAAAAGAACCGCTGCCCAAAGAGCTTGGAGAAGGCCCTAAGTACGACCCCAACGCTCCTTCACACCGCGGTGGACGCAGTGGTGGAGGTGGCGGACGCCACGGAGGCGGAAGGGGAGGAAACCGCCATGGCGGAGGGCGCTCCGGTGGAGGCCGTGGACGAGATGGCCGCAAAGGAGGTGGCGGGGGCAGACCCGAAGGTCACCGAAGCGAAGGCCAAGGCGGCCAAGGCTCCGAAGGTGGAAACCGGAACAAGGGCCGCAATGGGAAGAGGCGAAACGGAGGCGGAGGTCAAGGCGGCGGTCAAAATGGTGGCGGTGGCCAGAACAGAGGCGGTGGTCCATCAGGAAATCCCAGTTGAGCCATGGAATCTCCCCTGAACAAGGATGACACTTTTCGAGAAAAACTGAGCCCAGAAGCCTATCGTGTTCTGAGGCAGAATGGGACAGAACGGCCCTTTTCAAGTGAGCTCAACCAAGAAACTCGGTCAGGGACCTACCACTGTGCGGCTTGCGACACAGCCTTGTTCGCCCATACAGCCAAGTTTGACGCTGGCTGCGGATGGCCCAGTTTTGATGAAGAGATCCACAGCGACAAAATTCAACGCATCACAGACTCCAGTCATGGAATGATTCGCGTTGAAATTCGCTGTACCGAATGCGATTCTCATTTGGGGCATGTGTTTCCCGACGGTCCTACAGAGACAGGAACCCGCCATTGTGTGAATGGCGTATCACTGTCGTTCAAACCCGATTGAATTCCAAGGCTTCCCCTTGGACACCAAATGGCGACTGAGGGCCTCTTCCGTCCCGTCACTGGCATCTCATCAGACCCGAGACCGATGATCAATAGCAAGGGACGAGAAGACGGGGGCTCGTGGTTATGGTTGGACGAAGGTCCCTTTTCCAATGCTGGTTACCGGTGTCTGTTCGACTTTCTGGCTTCCATTCGCTCAAGCATCATCCGCTTGAACTTCTTTCGGGCTTCCATGCATTTCATGGCAAAATCAGAACCGAACTCTTCGGCCAGATCTCGGAGAAGTTTTGCCCGTTGACGGGTTTGCTCCAATTCAACAGCCAAAAGCGCTTCCAAGGCAGAATTGAACTCGGCCAAACTTTTCTTCGATGCGTCTTTGAGCTCATTTCGGAGTCTCCGCTGTTCCAACTCTAATTCAACCTGCTCATTTGCTGTCCCATTGAAAATCAGCCGAAACCGCTCAGCCTCCTTTTCGTCCAACTTCAACTCCTCTGTGATGAAGGCCAATGATATGCCTTGCATCAGAGCGCGTGATGCGGAATCAGGTCGCTGATTCGGGTGTTCAGAAAATGAATCTTGCCGCTGCAATTGCCTCTCGGACTGCGCCGAGACAAGCGCTGTACACGACAGAAACAGCAAGGCCACAATGCACGACGAAAGGTTGCGGTTGTTCATTTCACTCATGGTGACCAGGTGGTTATTAATTTCATCCCAACGTGCTACCATTCCTCGTCCAGGTCAGAAAAGAAACCTTCTTCCTCGACCAACAGACCCGACAATTGAGAGACCTCCTCATCCGACAGCGCCTCCAACTGACATAAGAAAGTCTGGCACGGCTTGGTCTGAACGTCGAACATCATGGACCCCACGATGCCGATCAAAACGGCGGCGGCTGCCGCCAACCTCCACACTGGAGATCTGCGCAAATCACGGCCTTGATTCATGCCAAGCTGAACAGCTTGCCATGCCGCATCAATTTGCTCAGGCTGACAACGAAAGCCATCGTCTTTGGATGTTTGATGATTGGAATGCATCATTAGGTCAACGTCATGAAAGCGACTGGGTTTAATGGCCGGTGATCATCTCAGCAGCTTGTTCTTGAATGAAGGACTCGATTTTCTTGCGGGCATGGTGAAAGGAAGCCTTCAATGCCCCTTCTGATTTGCGCGTCTCTTTGGCCAAGTCCGTATAGGACCGCCCATCGAAGTATCGGGCTTGAAACACCCAACGTTGTCGGGGTGGCAAAGTGGAAATCGCCGCGTGTAAACGGGCCAAAATCACATCTCCGTCAAAATCAGGTGAAGACAAAACCTGGGCTGTACGCTCCTCAAGAACGACATCCAAGGGCGCCATTCTCCTGACGTTTCTTTTGCGCGCAGCATCCACGGAAGTGTTGCGTGTGATTTTGAGCAACCATGCCACGCGTTGGGTGCGATTCCCTTCAAAAGAAGACCAAGCTTTCCAAGCTTTGATGAACACCTGTTGGGCCACGTCCTCGGCGTCCTCCCGCACCAGCAGCATCCTTCTCGACTGAGAGAGGACCAACGCATAGTGCTGCCTCATCCAAGGCTCAAATTCAACTTCCGAAGAATTCGCCGGTTCATCCAAGTGGAAAGAAGATGATTTGCGCACTTGATTCAAGAACGTAGCCGATCCAAGAAGTTTAACCGAAGGCTGATCGAATCACCTCAGAGCTCTCCGCGAACACCCCTTGAGAAGCCGCCAGGACCTCCTTACCTGACAACATGAATCCTGGCTCAGTTTGCCCCATAAACCCAGAAGTGCTGCCTCCTGCCTCCGAGACCAATATCAAGCCAGCTGCGATGTCCCAAGGCTGAAGACTGTATTCAAAAAAGGCATCGAACCGGCCACAGGCCACGTAAGCCAAATCAATGGCCGCAGATCCCATTCTGCGCAAGCCCCGGCTTCCTTTTGCAAAACCAGTGAGCGCCTCCAAGTATTCCGGCATGCGCTCAAAGTCCCAGTGGGGAAAACCCGTCGCTATCAGGGCGTCTGAAAGCGCTTCTTTGGAACTGCAATGGATGCGCTCCCCATTCAAGTGTGCACCCCCGTTTTTCCATGCCGTAAAACACTCGTCCCGATTGGGGTCAAACACAACGCCTAGAATGGGGGTGTCTCCATCCACCAACGCCACGGATACACAAAACACAGGCAGACCATGAATGAGGTTGGTTGTGCCATCCAAAGGATCGATGACCCAACGAAAACGGGCCTGATTCACATCCCCAGCTGTTCCTTCTTCAGCCAAAAACCCAGCCTCGGGAACCAAAGCCGACAAGCCTGAGACCAACTCAGCCTCAGCTGTCTTGTCAACATGGCTCACCAAAGAGTTCAAACTTTTGACTTCGATGTCAGATTCAGACACCCTTTGGCTGAGCAGATAAGCACCGACCGGGCGAATCACCTTTTCGGCATCCTCCACCAAAACACGCAAATCAAACGGCAGAGGATCAGGGCTTGACATGTTTACAATTTGAGGGTTACCGTCCGGAAGCTGCCGCCCGTCGGCTGACCAAAATGGCCAGGGTTAATCCGCCGAGGAAGGTGACCATGGAAATCAATTCAGCTTGAGTCAGGGTCATTCCCAAGAATCCCATTTCTGCATTGACCCGAATCTTCTCGATAAAGAAGCGCTCTAAACCATTGAACATCATGTAGACAGCAAACATGAAGCCGGGCACCCTCCAACGTTTTCGCATGGACCACAAGAATGCAAATATTGCAGTGGCCATGATGGTCTCGTAGAGGGAAGTGGGGTAGACCCCGGGATCGAGGTAAGTCCCAAAGCCTTCAAATATGGGCCAGGGGTCATTTTCAGTGATCAACTTCCCCGTGTATCCGGCCGGACGCGGCCCATACACCGCATTCACATTGTTTGGAAAGGGATAACTCCAGACCCAATCTGGGGCCCATGACAACCAATTCGGCTTGGGATTGGTGTTGGGGATGCCCCAGTCGCCATCCCCACTGATTTGACATCCCATCCGCCCAATCCCGTAAGCCAACATGAGAACTGGAGCTGTGGCATCGGCCAAATGCAAAAATGGCATCCGATTGCGGCGTGCATAAATGGCCACAGTCAATCCGCCAACGATCAATCCGCCATAGATCGTCAGCCCTCCGATGAAGCCTTGCAAGGAGGGCTCACGGAAAAAAGCGACCATCTCATCTGGGTACTCCAACAGATGGAAAAACTTGGCCCCAAGAATGCCACCAATCGCAGCCACCATGGTGATGCTTCCTGTCCTTTCCCAAGGGTGCACCATTACCGATTTTTGCTCAGGCGTGTCCAAGCGCTGCTTCATGTCTTCTCGCCACCTCAGCACGCCAAACACTACGGCGCCAAGAATGCCCAGCAGGGGATAGCCGTCTCCACTGAACAAATGCCTCTGAGGAGGGGAGATGCCCGTAAAAAGATCCGAGGCATTCAACAACAACCACAGCACCTTCCAGCCCAATAAAAACCCAAGCAGGGCGCTGGAAATCCAAGTCAGCGGACCCTCAGCTTTGCCCACCCACACTTGTTTTTGAGTGGGCTTCATCAAGCCTTCTTTTTCTTTGCGCAGCAATTCTTTTCGAAGCAACGCACTGGCCACGACAAACGCCAAGGCCACCATCAATCCAAATGAATTGACCAGCTTGAGCGCCGAGATTTCGATGCCAAACAGGTCTTGGAAAAGGAAATAAAGATTGGGATACACAGGCCAAATAATGTGGGGGTAAGTTAAGGGGAGACCACCCGGCCTTGGACGCGACCTTCAGACATCCTTCCAAGCTCAACAGGAACCACATCCCCAGCTGAACAACCCACTCCATCGGCCACAGCCACCCTCACATACTCAGGCGTGTAGCCACTTCTCCTGCCTTGCTCATCCAAGTCTGACTCCAGGAGCACAGGACGCACTTGTCCTTCAAATTTGGCGGCATGGGCCCACTGCATTTTCATGCTGACTTGCTGCAGCATTTTGTTGCGGGCTTTTCGCTCCGAGACAGGGACCACATCGTCAATTCTCAAAGCTGTTGTCTTGGCCCTTTCGCTGTAGGTGAACACATGCAAGTAAGAGGCGGGAAGTCCCAACAAGAAGTCGCGCGTGGTGGCAAAATGTGCCTCCGACTCACCTGGGAAACCCACAATCACATCGATTCCAATGCCCGCCTGCGGCATGAGGTCGACAATGAGATTCAGCCGGTCTCTGTACAAGTCGGTTCTGTACCTCCGTCGCATTGCAGCCAACACTTCATCGCTTCCACTTTGAAGAGGAATGTGGAAGTGGGGTTGAAATTTTTCAGATTGGGCCACAAATTCAATCAACTCCTCGGTCAATAAGTTGGGCTCTATGGAACTGATTCGATACCGACTCACGTCCCTCAATTGCGCATCCGACTCCAAGGCCTTGCAAAGCTCGAGCAATGTTTCGTTTTGAGCCTTGCCAAAGTCACCAATGTTGACCCCAGTCAACACCACCTCCTTCGCCCCAGCATCGGCTGCCTTTCTGGCTTCAGCCAGCGTAGTGGCGATGTCGGCACTGCGGGAGCGACCGCGGGCCAGTGGGATGGTGCAAAAAGCACAGAAATAGTCGCACCCATCTTGGACCTTGAGGAAACTTCGTGTTCGATCTCCTGAACTGACCGCTGGGTGGAAAGCATGCACGTCGCGAATTTCGCCGCGTTGAATCACGACGGATTCGTCCCCTTCAGATTTCCGCTTGCGGTGTTCATCCAAATGCCCGGCCAAGTTGAATTTCTCCTGGGCCCCCAACACAAGGTCTACCCCCTCAATCTCTGAAATCTCTTTGGGCTTGAGTTGTGCATAGCAACCAATCACGGCCACAAAAGAATCCGGATTGGCAGACTTCGCCCTTCTCACGATGTTCCGACACTTGGCGTCGGCGTGGTCGGTGACACTGCACGTATTGACCACCACAACATCGGGTCTGTCATGCATGGCCACTCGGGCATAACCCGCTTCGCCCAAGCTTTTTCCCAAAGCACTGCTCTCAGAAAAGTTCAGCTTGCAGCCCAAAGTCTCAAATGCCACACGGCCATGGTTTGCCATGTTGCGAAATTAAGTGCAACCAATTGGCTTCAGCTTTGTTAATGCAGGTGGACGTCGACAAAATGTCTCCCATGTATAGATGTATATTGTCGGCCTGCAAAACCTTGAAAGGATGAACCAAACCCGCTTTCCCCTCGTGGCCATGCTGATGCTGATCGGCATCGTGTCTCACGCACAGACTTTTAATCTATCCACTGAGTTGCTGGGAGGATCCTTCAACAGTGGGGGGCCCATCGGCTTTATCGACGTGGACAACGATGGCTTGGACGACGTGGTATTGTTCGACCAAGGGGAAGACGTGAACGTCATGTACCAGACAGCATCTGGTTTTACCAAGGTCCATTACGGCCCCATTAGCGACCAAAACCAATGGGGGGCTTGCATTGGCGACATCGACAACGATGGAACCAAAGAGATTTTTGCAGGCGGAAGCTATGATGGGGTGCACTTGATGCACTTCGGAGCTGGAGAAAGCTATTCCATCGACGATCTCGACAATGGCTCCATGTTCATGCAAGCGTGCAACATGGCGGACCTTGACAACGATGGCGTTCTCGACGCCTTTGGCTGCCACGACGACGCCCTCAGCCGCACATGGAAGGGCTCTGAATCGAGTATGCCCATGAACGACTTGGATCTCATTCCCCTCACGAGCTACGATTACAGTGACTATCCAAGCACCGACCACAGTGGCAACTACGGCACGGTGTTTTCAGATTTTGACAGCGATGGTGACGTGGACTTGTTCATCGCCAAGTGCCGCCAGTTCGTCAACGACCCACAAGACCCTCGCAGAATCAACCAGCTCTGGATCAACGATGGCCAAGGAGGTTGGACCGAAGAGGCTTTGGAGCGCGGTCTGGTTTTCTACGAGCAAAGTTGGACAGCCGACTTTGGCGACATCGACAACGATGGAGACATGGACATTGCGGTGACCAACCACAGCGCATCCGTTTTCTTGCTCGAAAATGATGGCAACGGCTACTACACAGACATCACCTCAGGCAGCGGAATGGAAGTCAGCGGTTTCTTCCTCCAAAGCAAGTTTGTGGACTTTGACAATGACGGGTTCCTCGACTTTATCACCTCAGGGGACAACAGCTCCAATTACTACTTCAAAGGCAATGGAGACGGCACATTCGAGGAATTGGCTTGGCCATTCTCTTACGACGACGCCATGTTGAGCTTCGCCACAGGAGACTTTGGAAACGACGGTCAAATTGACTTGATCGCCAGTCATGGCAATGGGTATGTAACCGCTGACAACAACAATCCCGATCAACTCTACATCAACGAAGGCAACGACAACCATTGGATGACCTTTGACCTGCAGGGCATCATTTCCAACAGTGACGCCGTCGGTGCGCAAATCGCACTGTACGGCCCTTGGGGCATTCAATTGCGCGACGTCAGGGCAGGAGAGAGCTATGGCATCACATGCTCCACCCACGCCCACTTTGGATTGGGCACTGCAGAGTACGCAGACAGCGCAGTGGTTCAATTCCCGAGTGGATTTTCCACCACACTCGTCAATCCAGCCATCGACACCTTCCACAATGTGATTGAAGCTCCCTGCATTGTGGATGCTTTTGAAGTGACCCTGGAAGGACAGCCAGTCATCTGCCCTGGAGAAACCGTCACTTTAAGCGCACCGACAGGCTACAACAGCTACGCTTGGAGCAACGGTGTAGAAGGCGAAACCATCACCGTGGGTGAAACTGGAAACTTCACCGTCTTGGTTTATGACGAAGAAGGCTGTGCTGGAATCTCCAATTCCATCTCCATTGAAGTCTACCAACCAGAAGTGCCCACAATCTCCATCGATGGCGAGCTCAAGCTCTGCGACGGAGAAAGCGTGACCCTCATTTGCAGCTCAGCTCCTGAATACACGTGGAGCACTGGCTCAACCGATCAAGCCATTCAAATCACGGAAGCTGGAACCTACAGCGTGGCCATTGCTGGAGAATGTGCAGAGCCCACTTCATCGGAGGATGTCACTGTGGAATTGTTCAGCACCCCTGGAACACCCGTGGTGGAAGATGAGGCGTTGACCGAACCTGCCAGCACCACTCTGGAGTTCACAGGAACTGAATTGCACTGGTACGAAAGCGAAACCGCAGAGACCCCCATCTATGTGGGCAACAGCTACACCACGCCTGTTTTGAACGAGACCACAACCTTGTGGGTGGAAGACGTGATCAACCACGGCTTGGAGAGCGCAATGGGTGGCTCCTCCAACCAAAGCGAAGGTCAATACCACAACAACAGCAATTACTGGTTGCGCTTTGATGCATACCAGCCCCTGGTCGTGAACAGCGTAAAGGTTTTTGCCGATGGAGAAGGAGAGCGCACGTTTGCCGCCATCAACGCAGAAGGAACCATCCTCGATCAAGTCACCGTCAATGTGCCAGATGGAGAAAGCGTGGTGACCATCGACTTGGAAGTGCCCGAAGGTGTGGCCCATGGATTGCGCACATTGGACAACAACCCTCAACTCTGGAGAGATGGCCAAGGAAGCGACTTGAACTACCCTTACGAGTTGGGAGATTTGGCGACCATCACCTCCAGCAGCGTGAACAACCCCAACAACGCCACCAATTACTACTACTTCTTCTACGATTGGACCGTGAGTACGCAGGGTGTCGCTTGTGCATCGGACCGGGTACCCGTCACAGTGAGCATCACCGCTGTGGGCGTGGCAGACATCCATCCTCTCGATGGTGGATTGTCGTTGTTCCCCAACCCATCCAATGGTCAAGTTCAATTGAAGTGGGACGTGACTTCAGGATCGGCCCTTTGTGAGGTCATCGATGCCTCAGGTCGCGTGCTTTATAGCCGCCAAGCTGCAGGCCCTGCTCAATTGGGCACGCTTGACTTGACCGGATTGCCCAAAGGGGTTCACATTTTGAAACTGACCCAGGACGGACGCACAGCCACTGCCCGTGTGGTTCTGCGTTAATCCATTTTAACTTCATTCAAGGACCCCGCCCGGCAACGACGCGGGGTTCTTTGTTTCTTACACCCATGAAGCGTTCAATTGTCTTCTTTCTGACTGCAGTTGCCTTGGTGTCCACCAGTGCACTTTTGACTTTGGACGCCTCGGATTCAGAACGGGCCCAATTCTATCATCACGGGGTGGAAGGCACGCTTTATCGAGATGTATTGGGTGGTCTTCCCGACACCATCAACTCCTTGTTTTACGGTTCTGGCAAATGCTCAGGATGCCATGGCGTCGACCCCAACAACTTGGCCTCGATTGCAGGGCAAACCTTCCCCATGGAACCCATGCCAGAAGGATGGGATGTGAACGTGGTCGACGATTGGCGCAGCTCGATTATGGCCAACAGCACCAAAGACCCCTTCTGGCGCGCCAAGGTGCGACATGAGGTTCTAACCAATCCATCCCATGCGGCTGGCTTAGAAGACAAGTGCACCAGCTGCCACGCTCCTGTGGGACACTTTGCCGCCCACCACGACGGTGCAGAATATTACTCACTGTTGGAAGCCCTTACAGATTCCTTGGCCTTGGACGGCGTCAATTGCGCCGTTTGCCACCAACAAGATGCCGACGGGATTGGAACCCGATTCAGCGGTGAGATGACCTTCGTCGAAGACACCATCTTTGGACCCTACGGTGGCGGAAAAGATGAGTATCCAGTCCAGTACCAACCCATGCAAGACTTCATCGGATTTTACCCGATGTTCGGTCAACACATGACGCAATCAGAGAGCTGTGCTGCGTGCCACAGCCTCATCACCAACAGCGTAACGCTCGAGGGCGAATACACGGGCGAGACCGTGATTGAACAAGCCACCTACCACGAGTGGGTCAATTCAGTCTACGAATCGGGGCCGGAGCAGCAAGAATGCCAAGGATGTCACATGCCGCAAATTGATGACCCCGTGGGCATTGCAAGCGGGTACGCATGGCTTCAGCCCAGGTCTCCGTTCTCACTCCACTATTTTGTAGGTGCCAACACCCATATGCTTCGCATGCTTCGAAACAATGTGGACTCTCTGGACCTGTCGGCCACTGAGGCACAGTTCGACAGCACCATCGACCGCACATTGAAGATGCTGCAAGAGCAGAGTTTGACATTGAGCGCCGAACTCATCCTCGACAACGGTGCACCCCGCGTTTCTGTCGAGCTGCTGAATCAGGCGGGTCACAAGTTCCCTTCAGGCTATCCAGCCAGGAGGGCGTGGGTCGAACTCGAAGTCCGAGGTGACAACGGAGATCTCTTGTTCCATTCCGGGGCTTGGGATCCAGAAACCGGTCACATTGTGGGCCAGGAAAACGTGGACTGGGAGCCTCACCATGATGTCATCACCGATGACAGTGACGTGGTCATCTATGAGCTCGTCTTGGGGGACGTAAATGGTGATGTCACCACCGTCTTGGAGCGTGCACACGACCACCTCAAGGACAACCGCCTAACGCCGCGTGGCTTTACCTCGGACCATGCGGTCTACGACACTACGGCCATCGTTGGCTCGGCCTTGTCTGACCCCAACTTCAATTTAGACAGCCTTGGCGCCGAGGGAACAGGAGGGGACCACATCCAATTCCTTCTGCCCGAAGGCTGGCAAGAAAATGCAAGCTTGACTGTCGAATGCAACGTTTGGTACCAAAGCCTTCCTCCCAAATGGGTGGCACCCACCCTGGCCATTCAAGGAGACAGCTTGATCGACGGCTTTCGCCAACTGTATGCTGAATTCGCACCAACCCCAGAACGCATCGCCAGCCAATCCTTCACCACCGAAATCCAAGGGACTGAAACGGCTTCGAACACTCTGTCCCAACTGCAGGCTTGGCCCAACCCTTCATCCGATGGGATGGTGATGGTTCAATCCAGCGAAGCCACAGCCATTGGTGACTATCAGCTCTACGACCTTCAAGGAAGGACCATTGAGAAGGGAACAAGCCCCTCACACAAACTTCGAATCGCACTTCCCAAAGCAGGACTGTACATTTTGAAGACTGAAGCAGGAGAGCCCCTCAGCTTGATTCGCCAGTGAGCCTCTGCTTCATTGTTCTGGGTGGTAGTCCAAAACCACAGGACAGTGATCAGACCCGTGAACGTCTACCCAGATTTCTGCCTCACCACACTGGGGCATGGCCTGATTTGAAGCCAGGAAATAGTCCAACCTCCAGCCTACATTTTTCTCCCTCGCTCCACCCCGGTAACTCCACCATGAGTACTGCTGGCGATCGGGATTCTGGTGGCGCCAAACGTCGGTGAAACCGGCGCTCAGCAGAGAGGTCATCCCATCGATCTCATCCTGCGTGTAGCCCGGTGTTTTGTTGTAGTTCGGTTTTGGACGGGCCAAGTCAAGCGGCTGATGGGCAACGTTCAAGTCTCCACAGCAAATCACAGGTTTCTCCTTTGCCAATTCAGACAAGTATTTGGAAAAAGCCCGGTCCCATTCCATTCTAAATGGAAGCCGCTTTAACCCTGAAGAGCTGTTGGGGGTATACACCGTCACAAAACAAAATGAGCCGAAGTCCGCAGTGGTCACACGGCCCTCATCATCCATTCCTTCCACACCGATGCCGTGTGTAACAGACTGTGGTTCCTCACGGCTCAATATCGCCGTGCCACTGTATCCTTTTTTTATGGCACTCGAGCTGTGCACGTGCCATTTGCCGCTTAAACCGAACAACGCTTCCCGCACTTGATCGTCTTGGGCCTTGGTCTCTTGCAAACCCAGCACATCCAAGCCACTGGCTTCTAACCAACCTTCAAAGTCCTTCTTGACAACGGCCCTCAGGCCGTTCACATTCCATGTGCCCAATTTCATAACCGCAAGCTCGTAAGGCTTAGCCACATTTAGGCCATCCCCGGGGGACGCGCCCACCCCTTGGCCACCAAGTCAGACATCATCTCCGTGCAATCCTGCGCCTTTTTCAAGACCCTGCGGACTTGGAGCATCTCCATAAAATGCTCTCCCTCATTGTCCAAGCCTGCACTGTGGTCCATTCTGACCAAGTGGTTGAATTGGTCTGTTTGTCCCACGTCAAGAAGCCTGAACTCATCATTCAGAGGCTCATAGCCGATGATCAACCTTCGGCCCTCGGATTCCGCCAATTCATAAAACTGAGGCATGGTCAAAAATTCCAACTGCCATGGGGCCATATAACCCAAGGAGAAAAACGGATAGAAACGCTCGGCAAAAGGAATGCCCAGCTCTTCCAACTGTTCCCGCAGCAAGCGCATGGCTCCTCTGGCCCTTGAGCCCGTAGTAGCGGAAGGGTCAAAGTTTCGATAGGCCCCCCAGCGTTTGGTGGGGGTGTAGTATTCGAAATCCCCCAACTCCAGTTTGTAGTCAAAGTCAGAAGGCACATCCAACACGTAACCCGGGTAATACCATTTGAATCCCGCAGACCGACCAAATTCTACCTCTTTGAGCATGGTGTAAATGCCCAAGCCGTATTTCCGGTAATCGGGATGCTGAAGTCCAATCAAACTCGCCATGGACTGCTCACCCATGTCGAAATAACTCACGGCCACGAGCTTGTCTCCATCGTATACACAAACCTCTCTCGTGTCGAACACCGTTCGGTGAAAACCACTGGTCAGGTATTCATTCAAAGTCGGATGAATGAAGCCCTTGAACCGCTCTTTGTGCATGGAATAAAGCGCCTCCTTTTCTGCATCAGGCTTGGCCGTACCAATGCTGAAGGTGAACTTCTTGTCGCAGCGGCTCATCCTTTTCCGTTGGCTCTTCTTGAACGAAAACTGCCCCAGATTCAATCGAATGTTGACCACACCAAAAATGCCGGACTCAATGCACAACAAGTCCACCTTGTAGAGCATGACACTTCCCCTAAACCAGCCAGAAGCCAGGTACTGATCGTACCGGCTGGGCGCCAATTTTCGAGGGAAGTGGGTTTGAACCAACATGGGCTGTAAGATACGTCAGTGAAGCGGGGCAGTTGGCGACGTTTACGCCCTCCGTTTTGGACTCAAAGCCTCCTCGATATCCATTTCACAAGGGCGAATTTGGCCGGACCAAAAGGGGGGAAGGAGAGAGGCACTGCAGTGATGGGCCATTTTTTTCGCATCACACTTCTGCGGTTCGAGAATTCATCGAACGCTGCCCGCCCATTGCTCCGCCCCATGCCACTTGCTTGCGTTCCACCGAATGGCAAGTCTGGATTGGCAATCTGAACCACGGTTTCTCCCATGCCCACTGTCCCTGATCGGGTGGACATCATCCAGCCCTGGGACCTCTTATTGTCCCGGGTAAAGATGTACATCGCCAAAGGCTGGTCCTTGACTGCTGACACCAAGTCAGGCACTTCATCGGCCGAATCCCATGACATGAAGGGAAGAAGAGGGCCAAACACTTCCTCTTGCATGACCCGCATGTCCGTGGACACATCCGTCAAAATGGTGGGCTCCATGAACAGTTCTTCGCGGTTGTAACCGCCACCATGGCGCACCACCGCTCCCTTCGATACGGCATCCTCAAGGGTGGCCACCAAGCGATCGAATTGCACTTCATTCACCATGCGACCATACTCTTTCGAGGCTTTGACATCGGCACCAAACCAAGCCGTCCAAACACCGATGATTTCCTCGATCAGAGCTCCCATGGCTCGGTTCTCCACCAGAACATAATCCGGTGCAATGCAAACCTGTCCTGCATTCAATGATTTGCCCCAAGCCAGGCGACCCGCCACCATTTTGGCGGAAACACTCGCGTCCACAATGGCCGGGCTTTTCCCACCCAATTCCAAGGTCAATGGTGTCAAATGCTCAGCTGCAGCTTTCATGACCTTCCGCCCAGTTTCCGAGCCGCCCGTGAAGAAAATGTGGTCGAAGGGAAAAGACGTCAATTCCGCTGCGTGCTCAGGCCCACCCAAGACCACTTGAACCAAATCTTGCGGCAAGGTTCGCCTGAGCCATTCTGCCATGACTTTCGAAGTGGCAGGTGCCTGCTCTGGCGGCTTAACCACAACGCGGTTCCCCGCTGCCAAGGCTGCAATCACAGGCTTGATGGTCAACAACAACGGGAAATTCCAAGGTGCGATGACCAACACCACCCCCTTGGGCTGGTTGATCACCTCGGATGTGGTTCCCATCAATTGGAGGGGAGTAGGGCGTCGATCTGGACGCATCCAATCCCCGAGGTATTTCAAAACGAATTCAATCTCCTTTCGGATCGGGAAAAACTCAGTCAGCCTGGCTTCGGGTTCTGATTTCCCCAAGTCGGCATGAAGGGCCTCCAACAGGTCCCCTTCACATGCCTTCAATCCTTTCAACATGGATCGAAGCAGCGCTTTGCGTTCCTTCAACGGTGATGTTGGCTGCAAGCGATGTGCCCGCTTGAGTGCATCGAAGGTCGCCTTCAGCTCATCGACTTTCAATCCTTCAGCAATTCCTTGATGCTGCCCACACTGCCCATCATTCCGCTGGCTTCGTAAGGCATGAATACAATTCGAGACTTGTCATTGGAGGTCTCCATCATCTTTTCCAAGGCTTCTACGTAGCGAACGGCAATCAAGTATTGGGTGGGGTCCGCCTTGGTTGTGGACACAGCATCGGCCACCTTGCGAATGGCTTCAGCCTCGGCTTCAGCCACTTTCAAACGGGCCTGAGCACGGCCATCTGCCGAAAGGATCATCGCTGCCTTTTCGCCCTCGGCCTGGTTAATATCGGCTCCCTTGCGCCCCTCAGCTTCCAAAATGGCCGCTGTTTTTGGTTCCTTCCGCTTCAATGATTTGAGCCCGGCGACTGCGCTCTGCACGCATTTGCTTCTCCATGGCCTCCTTGATGTCCTGAGGTGGGTTGATGTCCTGCAACTCAACCCGGTTCACCTTGACTCCCCATTTGTTGGTGGCTTCATCGAGGATGGCCCGCAATTTCGTGTTGATGGTGTCTCTGGAAGACAAGCATTCGTCCAAGTCAAGTTCGCCCAGCACATTTCTTAGGGTGGTTTGGGTCAGCTTCTCAATGGCGTTTGGAAGGTTGTTGATCTCGTAAACACTTTTCACAGGATCCACCACCTGAAAATAAATCAACGCATTGATCTCTGTGACCACATTGTCACGGGTGATGACGCTTTGACGGGGGAAATCAAACACCGTTTCCCGCATGTCAATTCGCTCCAGCATTTTGTAGGCGACGACACGGTTTCCTGTCATGTCCTCCTTGACGTAACGCCATATGCTCGCCCGGGGCCGGTCCACGAAAGGAATAATGAGGTTGATTCCTGCCGTCATCGTGGTGCGGTATCTGCCAAGGCGCTCTATGACCATGGCTTCACTTTGCTTGACAATGCGAAGTCCACGAATGACCACCACTGTGGTCAAGATCAACAATGTGATCGATATGAATGAAAATCCTTCCATGATGATTTCAGTGAGGGGTTACGGGTACTACGATGAGAACATTAGAATCGACCCGAAGAATTTCGAGTTCATCTCCAACCTTGTGGTCCATTGAGTCGTTCAAATTGACCTGGCCTTCGGCTCGCTTTCCTGACCAGTTTTGGGGGAATTCAATGAGCCAATCGTCGCCATCTACTTGGCCACGACCGCGGCCCGTTCTTGGGTCAAACTCAGATGTGATTCGGACCTTTCTTCCCGGCAAGGCATCCACACCGGTGGCCACGGACTCTCCGCTGAACCAAGTGCGCATGGCGATGGGGCGCAAAAACACCAACGAAACCAATGAACCTGCCGAAGCCGCAATCAACTGGTACTCCCAGAAATCCGTCATCACACTGGCCAGTCCGCCTGTGATGGCTCCGATGGCCAAAGAGCCCAGAACCAAGCCTGGGACAAAAGCTTCTCCAATCAACAAAACCAGTGCAATCAAAATCCACCAGTGCCAAGCTTCCATCATATCGGAAATGTAAGCAGGAATGGAGGAAGCACAGGCCCCTCACCAAACCGTCCGAAGCCAGCGGCTTCATTTGCAAGCACCTGAATTTTGAACGGACCTCAAGCGGTCAGCGGGTCAACACCACCACGGCACCATTTTTCTGCGTCACACGCAGAATCACCGGCGAAGTCGTTCCCAAGTCCACAGCATCCAAAGCGCACCCATTGGTGGTCAAGTTCACCAATTGTCTGCCATGAAGGTCAAACGCCTCAACCGAGGAAATGCCACAACAATGGCCACTCCAAACCACATTGGTTTCTGTCCGGTAACAACTCCACAATCCTTGGCTGACATCAAGCGAGCCAGCCAGTGGATTGAGTGGGATGCTCAAGGCTCCCAGCGACAAGCATCCGTGGTCATCCTCGACCACCCAACCCAGCGAAGACGGAGCCAAGGCCCATCCTGAGTCCTCAATCGGCCCCATCCAAGTGACCTCATACGGCGGAGTTCCACCCACCACATCCAAGGTCACATAAGCAGAGTCCAACACGTCGGTGAAGTCAAATTCCGCCTGAGAAACGAGCAGTTCAGGCTCGTTCACCTCCAATGGCTCCATGATGGAGCATCCCAAAGAATCCATGGCGGTCAAAGGCCAAGTTCCTGGCAACATGGCCAGCGGATCGGCATCGCCCCAAATCAAATCGAGTGGGGGCGTTCCTCCAGTTGCTGAGGCCGCAGCAGACCCCAAATCACCGAAGCAAAGAGGGTGGTTCACCGTCCATTCCAAAATCAAAGGGTCAGCCGCTTCAATGCTCAGTTCAAATGGCACTTGACAACCCGCTCCATAATCCCAATACAGTGAATCTACCCCAGGCAACAACCCAGAAAGCTCGCCCAAATTGGGAAGGGTGTCCTGTGCCCAAATGAGCTGCTCTGCTTCAGGCGCAGCCCACCAAATCAATCCTGAATCCTCCGCACAACTCGGAGATTGCACAATGAAATCCACTTGAGGCTCTTCCTCCAATTCTACCAACCATTCTTGGGTCCAAGAGTATTGCCCACCCCACCAAGAAGCTTCAAAAGTGTAAAGCCCTGAAGTATCGGCCATCACTGAGTTGCCGGTGATGGTGTCGCCATTCCACAGCACGGTGGTCACATCCATTGGAAAGTTGAACGAAAACCCTTTTGGGTGCCATGGACACAGAACCTCGAGCTCTTCAAGGCTGGCATTGGCCGTGCCCTCAACCCAGGTCAGCGCCGTATCCGCGGGCACTTCGTAGTACACTTCATCGATTCCACTTGGCCAACTGACTGTCACAGAGTCCACCACAGAAACCTCTCCCAATCCAAAGAATTGCGTATAGGTATGCTGGGTCATGTAATCGCAACCGGCGTCCACTTGCCGCATAATGGTTTGGCCATTCACGTGCAATTCAACCACCGTTCCAATGGCATGAGAATTCGAAAAGGTGCCCACCAAATCCAAGGTTAACCGATGGGCATCATTGCCATTGGTGTTGCGCAACACCTGAGCATGGGCCGAGTTGCCATGACCCAAAACATCAGGGCACCGATCATTGTCCAAATCAAACCTTCCCAAGCAATACAATTGGAATTGTTCATTGGGCCAATCTTCAATGGCATCCACAAAACCATTCCCCTGGTTCATATAGAGGTGGTTGTCATAGGGATTGGAGTTGGGAAAACGATAGGTGGCCACCATCATGTCCAACAACATGTCACCATCTACATCCAAAGCACAGGTTCCCCATCCATATTGCATCGACGCCACACCAGCGATCTCCGCCACATCATAAAAGAATCCATCATTGTTTCTCAGAAACATGTTTGGATTGCCTTCGATGTTGGTCATGTACATGTCGAAGTCACCATCGTTGTCGTAATCCAAAAGGGTGGCCGACATGGCTTCAATGGCAACAGCTGCACCCACATCACCGGCGATGTCATAGAAAGTGCCGTCTCCCATGTTTTGGTAGAGTGAATTGATGAAAACACTCCGGTCATTGATCACCCACAAGTCATCGAGACCATCCCCGTTGAAGTCGAACCAAGCACCCTGGAAACTGTGCTTCAATTCGTTGCCCACACCCGCAAATTCAGTCACATCCTCGAACACACCTTCTCCGTCGTTCTTGAACAGGAAGTTCTCATAACCTTCCCCTTCGCCCACTCCATGGTAACTGCATACATAGATGTCCAAATCCCGATCGTTGTCATAATCTCTGGCTGAGAATCCCCGAATTTGCCAACCATCATGGCTGGGCAGTCCACGCAATTGAGCTTCTTCAACCAGGCTGCCATCTTCCTGTTGCACATACAGGAACATGCCAATGTTCAGGACCCCTACAAAAAGGTCCAGGTCACCATCGTTTTCAATGTCCACCCACAAAACTGCTTTGGCTTCATTGTCATGCTCCAGCTCCATGTACTCAATGAGTCCATCTGGGCCGCCTAAATACAGGGAAACATTTCCGTTGGAACCCGCAGCTGTGACATCATCCCAACCATCTCCATTGAAGTCGGCCATGCTCAATCCACATCCAAACCAACTGGCGGAAGTAGAGGAGGACACCAAATTCAAAATGGAGACATCCTCGAGCTGAGCCAAGGCCTTGGACCCAAAGGCAAATGCAAAAAGCAGGGCTAAGCCGAACGGCTTGTGCACAGTTGAGAACATGGAAATACAGACAGGTGTATTCTTCGACGGAGAAAGTCAGAAAAGGTTGCCTTTAATCCGCGCCAATTGTCGTCAATGACAAAATCTGGGGCACCAGTGCAACTTCACCATCATTGACGATCACTTCATCGGCCAGCTGCCGCTTTTTCTGGTCTGGCCATTGCAAGGCCATGCGCCTCTCCATGTCTTCTATCGTCATGCCCTTTCGAGACATGACCCTTGACTTCCGAATCTCCAATGGGGCAGACACCAACCAAACCTGATCACATTGTCCTGAGGCCCCAGATTCAAGCAAAATGGCCGCCTCTTTGAAAACCATACGGTGGCCAAGTGAGCATTGCATCTTCCGCCATTTCTCGAAATCTTGGCGAACAGCCGGGTGAACCATCTCATTCAAATCGCGGGTGGCCTCTGGCGAACGGAAAGCCATTTTGGCCAGAGCCAAACGGTCAATGTCTCCATTTGAGGAGAAAACAGCCTCACCAAATCGGTCCATCACAGCCTGACGCAGGACCATGTCTGAGTCGTAAAGTCCTTTGGCAGCTCGGTCAGAATCGTACACCGCGTAGCCCAGTGTTTTGAGCACCTTCGACACCGTCGATTTTCCAGCTCCCATGCCCCCAGTCAATCCGATTGTGATGCAATCTTGGCCAAGGCCGTCCTCGGAAGGTTCAGAAGCTGTCGATAAAGCCATGGTGCAATATTCGGACTATCACAGCAGAAGCCACCATTTTTGCACCATGACTCACCTGATTGCCCCGTCCTTGCTCGCAGCCGACTTTGGACATTTGGCCAAAGATGTGCAAATGGTTGAAAGCAGTCAAGCAGATTGGCATCACATCGATGTCATGGACGGACTCTTTGTTCCCAACATCAGTTACGGCATGCCTGTGATTGCTGCCATCGCACGCCATGCAAACAAGCCATTGGATGTCCATCTGATGATCCAGGATCCCGACAGGTACATTTCCACATTTGCAGAATTGGGTGCTTCGGTCCTTACCGTTCATGAAGAAGCCTGCACGCACCTTCACCGCACCCTGGCTTCTATCAAGGAAGCGGGCATGAAGGCTGGCGTTGCGCTTAACCCTCACACCCCGCTGCATTCCATTCAAGAAGTGATGGGTCAGTTGGACTTGGTCTGTCTGATGAGCGTGAACCCAGGGTTTGGAGGTCAGAAGTACATCCCTGAGACCTTAAATAAAGTGGAACGTTTGGCCGCAATGCGACAGGAGCACTCCGCCCAATTCTTGATTGAGGTCGATGGGGGAGTGGGGCGATCCAATGCGGGCAGCCTCGTTCAAGCCGGAGCCGATGTGTTGGTGGCCGGCTCCTCTGTTTTCAAGGCCCAAGACCCCATAGCTGAGGTAGAATGGCTAAAGTCAGTGGCGGAATAAAGCCCGATCCTTTACAGGCTGAGTTCAAAATCTTGACTGGGCAAATCCAAGTCAAGGAATGCCCGAGTTCAAGCACTCAATACATGGAGTGAAACAAGGAGTTTCCCTCGCCATCCATGATGCGCGCAGAACCGTGGGCAGGCAAATCAAATCGGTTCAATTTCCAAGGAGCGGCGCCTTCAAGCGCGGTCTCTATCGCCAGCCTTCCATCCAAATGGTACAACTGAAAAACAACCCGGCCTGAAACGTCTTCAGGGGCCCAGATGACCACTTGCTCTTCGGTCATCTGCCAACCCCATCGCCCCTTCACCAGGGATTCATCGCTTCCAAGGTTGACCAATTCTTGAAGCCCAAGCAACAAGCAACCGTGGGCATCAGAAATCACCCAGCTGTATAGACCTGCGGACAGTCCTGTTAAGGCGGTGTCCCCCAAAGTTCCATTGTTCCACAGCGTTTCGTACGGAGGGGTTCCTCCAGAAATCTGCAAGGCGATCGATCCGTCATTCCCATTGGACTCATTTTCCAATTCAACGTCCGCAACGAGAGGGTCGGGGATGACCACAATGATGCTCGAGTCTATGGTACAGCCTTGGGCGTCTGTCAATGACAACGGCACCTCACCTTCTGGGAGGTTGTTGGGATCAGCGTCAAACCAATTGATCAAATAGGAGGGAGTACCGCCATACCCCAATGCCTCCACAGAAGCCAAGTCATCCGAGCATGCTGCAGGCAAATAAACCAGATATAGACCCAATGCCGGAGGCTCTGGCAAATTCACAATGTGGCCCACTTGGCAACCACTGGAGAGGTTGGTGGTCGTCAACACCACCTCACCCGCATCCCATGGAATGCTGCTACTTTGACTTCCCCACTGTTCTCCTGAAAACTCAACTACAAAAGAGGAGTCTGTGTTCCAACCCAGCATTCCAGTTTCACCGAAACAATTCGGTTCGGACCATTCCACCGTGATTTCGTGGGTCGGTTCCAACTCATAAACCAGCGTGTCTGTCCAAACGAAAAGTCCGCCCATCCATTCACATTGCAACACGTAGGTACCTGCCGTATCGATCTGTAGGGTCAATGAATCTGACACAACCCCATTCCAGCGAATGACCGGTGCATCAAAGGGGGAAACCAATGTGGCTTCATCCTCACACAGTGCCTCCTTCCAACTGCCAGCTGTGCCTCGGCACTGCCCTCAACCAGATGGGCTGTTGTTCCAGCTGCTACATCGTACCATGGTCTCCTGAGAACCGCTTGGCCATATGAACAACAATCGAATCGGCTGCAGACTCATTGGCCAAAGCCGAAATAACGCGTGTTGGATTGGCTGGGTCATGTAAGTCAGAACCATTGCTGATCAGTTGGGTTTGAACAACCCCGCCTGCATGCACCTGAATCTGACCACCGATGGCCCAGCGGTTCGACTCTGTGCCGCACAACCGAACAGCCAATGCGGCCCGGGGCAATCTCATTTTCGTCAGGGGTGTTCTGGAGGATTTGCCACAAACGACATGTTGCCGTACCCAATGACGTCGGGCGCCAGGTCCTGATTGACATCGACCACACCCACGCAGTACAACTGGGTCTGCTCGTTTGGCCAAGCACTGCTCAAGTCTTCGAAGAAGAGCCCCTCATTCGTGTTCTTGTAGTAGTAATTGTCGTAGGGCATGAAGTTTGGAAAGCGATAGGTCGCCACCATCAGGTCACTCCACATGTCTCCATCGGCATCCACCCAGCAGGCACCCCAACTGTATCTCGAACCATTCAGACCATTCCATTCGCCAACGGACACGTACTGCTCCCCAACCAAGTCCAGAGCCAAATTGGGCGCCTCCGCTACATTGGTGCAAAACAACTCTTGATCACCGTCGTTGTCGTAATCGCCTAAAGTTGCCGTCATTCCCCAGATGGCTTGATCGGCACCCATACTTGTGGCCACGTCTTCAAAGGTTCCATCGCCCAAATTCTCATAGAGGGCGTTGGGAAACACCCCGCGGTCATTCACCACCCACAGGTCCAAATCACTGTCAGCGTCAAAGTCATACCATGTTGCTTGAAACGTGTGCTTGAGTCCATTTCCTACTCCAGCTTCTGCGGTCACGTCATCAAAAAATCCAGTTCCATCATTGTTCAAGAGAATGTTCTCCGACAAGCCAGTTGCACCATCGTGGTACATCCCGATGTACACGTCCAAGTCGCCATCGTTGTCATAATCCGCCACAGCCAGCCCTCTGCTTTCCCAGTCGTCATCCAGGGGAATGCCCCGGATTTCAGCCTCATCCACAAATTGACCTTCTTCTTGAATGAAGAGTTGCATGGATCCGAATCGACGGGTGATCATCAAATCCAAGTCCTCATCCCTGTCCACATCAAACCAAGCCAAACCTTGACCCTGAACCTGACCATCAAACACATTCACGAGTTCAAATCCACCATCCAGCATCTGGGCATACATGGACACCAGACCATTGCTTTCAGCAAAAGTCAAGTCATCCAAGCCGTCTAAATTGAAATCCGCCAGGCTCATGCCACACCCCAACCAGCTGGCTTGGGTACTCGCTTCAACCAAATAATATTCGGTCATGTCCTCCCATTGGCCTTTGGCCGGAATTGCATACAGCAAAACCAAAAAAAGAAGACTTTGGCTAAGGGAGGTTAATGACATCAGATATAGATGGATCAAGCCAAGTTAGGGGTTCACCCGTTCAAGTCAAACCCACGTTATGCCGGCTCCACTTCTACGGACAAATCGCGCTCAGAAAGGGCAGTGCATATGGGCTCGAGCTCGTCAAAGTCTCCATTCTTTACTGAACACTTGCCTTTGGTGTGGACAATGATCGCACATTGCTCGGCTTGCATCACTTCATGGCCACAGTAAGCCATGAGGCATTCAATCACATGTTCGAATGTATTGTGGTCGTCATTGTAAAGCACAATGTGCCACCCCCCTGATACAGCTTCATCAAGGGCGACGTCCTCTTGGACCAGGGTTTCTTCCTCGACTCCAAATCTCAAACTCTTCTTCACTCTACAAAATTACAGGTTCTCTGATGTTTTGGCCATTCCGCAGGTTAAAGACCCATACCCCTGTACCTACTACTTGTGCCCAAAGAAGCGCAAAAAGGAACAAACTAGAAGAGCACCTGTTCTTTCTACGTATGATTCGAAAACCCAGCATCTTAATTCTCGGCCCTGACGCCACGACACGTCAGCCCTTCGCTCAATTGGAAGAATTGGGATGTGACGTTCGCTCAGCGAACAAAGCAGCCGAAGCTGCAGGCCTCTGTTTGTTCACCCCTCCCGACCTCATTGTGGTCACAGGCCGGTCCAATGGCCTTGATGACTTCATTGAACAGTTGAAAGCGCAGAACAAACTGCGGGTTCTTGACATGGAATTGGTTCCCGCCAATGACATGGACGTTGCGGAAGAGTCAGGAGTCGAGTACGCTGTCACCCGCGCCCTCGAAGAACTGGACAGCTCTCACGTGAAAGCAAAGCACTTCTTCACCAAAGTGGGCAACAAACTGAGGCGCATTCATTTGAGTGACGTTCGCTTTATTGAAGTCGAAGGCAAGTACAGTGCAATCCACGTTGGACAGAAGAAGTACAACGTGAAAGCCAGCTTGAAAGACCTTTTGCTCAAACTTCCCAATGAAGATTTTGTGCGGGTCAGTCGCAATTTTGTCATCAATATCGACAGGGTCACTCACATTGACACTTTCCAGTTTATCATCAAAATCGACGACGATGAGATTCCAATCTCGCGCACGTACAAGGATGAATTGATGAAGCGCATTCAGCTTCTCTGAATCGTTAACAACACCATCAAAAAACCCTGGCTTCACATTGGTGAAACCAGGGTTTTTTCTTGGTGCGTTGTTCTAAGCGCGCCAACCCACACCAGACCAGCGCCACTTTTTGGCACAGGCATCTTGTGGCTTCAGACCTACAATGCCTCGGATCGCGCTGTTTCGGATGAATGACCATCCATGCTCAGCATCACACAAAACCAGCCAGCGGTATCGGCTTTCCCACCATGACCCGCCCACTTGTTGCAGCAAGTCTCCTTCGTGCAGCCATCGGTCGTCTACATCCTGAAGCCCGCAACAACGGTCTCTCCCGTCCCACTTGATCTGTCTCCCAGACCACCACAAACCTTCTCGGCTGTAGTATCGAGTTCCATTGGGTTCTTCGCGCATCCAGCCCACAATTCGATCCCCGCGTCGCAGACGGAATCTGCGCACATCGCTCACGGGTGTAAAATCTTGGGGCTTCACATTGGTATAACCCCAATTGTGGCTTCCTGTTCTTTTTCGAAGACGAAGTCGACAAAAAGGGGGCATAACCTCTTCTGCGGAATAAATTTGCACCATGTCCGAGCGAACCGCGCACCCGCATTCCGAAGAAGATTCAACTCCGTCCCTACACTTCATCGAACAAGTGGTGGTCGACGATCTTGCCTCGGGAAAGCACAAGCAAATCCACACTCGGTTTCCGCCTGAGCCCAATGGATACCTCCACATTGGACACGCAAAAGCCATTTGCTTGTCATTTGGACTGGCTGAAAGCCACAACGGCTTGGTCAATTTGAGGTTCGACGACACCAATCCGGAGAAGGAAAGCCAAGAATATGTAGATGCCATTCGGAGGGATGTTTCCTGGTTGGGGTACACATGGAATGGGGGTGAATTCTACACCAGCGATCATTTCGATTCGCTCTATGCCTTTGCCACGCGCCTCATCGAAAACGGAAAGGCCTACGTCGACCACCAAGATGCCGCCACCATGGCTGAGCAAAAGGGCAGTCCGACGTCGCCGGGCACCAACAGCCCGCATCGCGACCGCTCGGTTGAACACAACCTTCAACTGTTTCAGGAAATGAAGGCGGGGGATCACCCAGATGGGCATTGTGTGCTGCGCGCCAAAATTGACATGGGTCACCCCAACATGCACATGCGGGACCCCATCATCTATCGCATCAAGCGGTCTCATCACCAAAGGACTGGAGACGATTGGTGCATCTACCCGATGTACGACTTTGCCCATGGGCAGTGCGACTCGTTGGAAGGCATCACCCATTCTTTGTGCACTTTAGAATTTGAGGTCCACCGTCCACTTTATGAGTGGTTCATCGAAAACCTCAACATCTTTCCGAGCCGTCAGATTGAATTTGCTCGGCTGAACTTGGACCACACCATCATGTCCAAACGCAAACTCCTTCGCTTGGTGGAAGAAGGACATGTCGACGGATGGGACGATCCCAGAATGCCCACCATCAGCGGCTTGAGACGCCGGGGCTTCACGCCACAGAGCATTCGGACATTCTGCGACCGTGTGGGCATCGCCAAACGGGAAAATGTCATTGACTTCAGCCTGCTAGAGTGGGCACTCAGGGAGCATTTGAACCGAACAGCCCACCGGGCCATGGCGGTTCTGGACCCCATCAAATTGGTCATCGTGAACTATCCAGAAGGTCAATCCGAAGAACTCCCTTCAGAAAACAACCCCGAAGATCCATCTGCCGGACATCGAATGATGCCCTTCGGACGGAACCTGTGGATGGAAAGAGACGACTTCAAGGAAGAAGCCAATAAAAAGTGGTTCCGGCTTGCACCTGGAAAAACGGTGCGATTGAAGTCCGCCTTTATTGTGCGCTATGTCGACCACATCAAAAGAGCTGACGGCAGGGTAGAAGAGGTCCACGTGGAGTACTTCCCCGACAGCAAAAGCGGTTCTGACAACAGCGGAATCAAGGCCAAAGGCACCCTTCACTGGGTCAATGCCAGCACCGCCATAGACGCCGAAGTGCGGTTGTACGACCGGTTGTTTTCAGATGCTGCTCCAGATGGACATGAAGGCCAAGACTTCACCGAGTTCTTGAACCCCAACAGCTTAACCGTTCGTTCCAATTGCAAATTGGAGCCCTCCCTCCAGCAAGCCCAGGCAGGAACCCCTTATCAATTCACCCGATTGGGATATTTCTCCATGGACGAAGAACATTCTGCGCAAGCAGGGCATCCTGTTTGGAACCGCTCCGTGACCCTGAAAGACGGTTGGAAAGGTTAAGGATTCGGGGAAACCTCCACCGATTCTAACCACGCATCAAAAGCCTCGCGGGCTCCTTTTTCGTTGTATTCCCCTTCGGACAGTTGACTTTGGATGGATTTCCATGCATCCAAGACGACAGGACCATAGCGCATCATCAAAGCCCGAGCCGCTGCGGGCTCATTGGGAATAATGCCATCCATGATGGCGTCTTTGATCAAATTCTTGATGGCCCCAATGGGACGGCAAGGAGGGATACCAAAAGTGGCCATGACATCCTCTCCAGTGATGGGAGGCTCAAAGTTGCGCACCCTGTCTTTTTCTTCAACCTCGATCAGCTTCTTCACCACCACTTCGTAGTTGCGGAGGTAGCGCTCGACTTTGGCTTCATTTTTTGACGTGATGTCTGCACGTGCAAGCTTCATCAAGTCATCAACGTCGTCACCAGCTTCAAACAAAAGCCTTCGAACCGCAGAATCCGTGACTTCCTCTTTGGTGAGGGCGATGGGCCTCAGATGAAGAAGCACCAGCTTCTGGACATACTTCATCTGGTGATCCAAGGGCAATTTGAGCCGCTTGAAAATCTTGGGGACCATGCGGGCTCCTCTGTCCTCATGGCCATGAAATGTCCAGCCGTGATCCGGATGAAACCGCTTGGTTGGAGGCTTGGCGATGTCATGCAACAAAGCCGCCCAGCGCAACCACAAACTTTGGCTCACCATGGCCACGTTGTCTACGACTTCCAAAGTGTGGTAGAAGTTGTCCTTGTGGCCAATGCCATTGCGCCTTTCGACGCCCTTCAAGGCCACCATTTCTGGAAAGAACCTGTGCAAAAGCACAGTCTTCATCATGAGCTTGAATCCCACACTAGGCCGAGGACTCAGAAGAATCTTGTTCAGCTCGACATGGATGCGCTCGGCTGATATGATGTCCAAACGTTCGGCATTGCGCTCAATGGCGTCGAGGCTTCTTTTTTCGATGTGAAACCCCAATTGAGAGGCAAATCGAACGGCCCTCAACATCCTCAAAGGGTCATCGCTGTATGTCACATCAGGATCGAGAGGCGTCCTGATGGTTTGGTCTTCAATGTCAGCCAGACCGCCAAAGGGATCGACCAAATCACCAAACCCATCGGCATTCAACCTCAGCGCCATGGCATTGATGGTGAAGTCACGGCGGTTTTGATCGTCTTCAATCGTTCCGTCCTCCACAATGGGTTTGCGGCTTCCGCGCTGGTATGATTCCTTTCGGGCCCCCACGAATTCCACTTCCATGTCCTGGCATCGAAACATGGCCGTTCCAAAATTCTTGAACACAGCCACTTTGCCTGCTTTGAGCTCTTTGGCTGCGGCCTTGGCCAAGTCAATGCCGCTGCCTTCAACCACTATGTCAATGTCTTTGCAAGGCCGATTTAAAATCAGGTCCCGAACAAATCCACCGATGGCAAAAGCCGCTTCACCCTTTCGATCGGCTTCTTCACCCACCGCTTTGAACACGGGGTGTGTCAACTGACTCGCAAAGTTCATGGCCTCAGAATGTCAATTCTTCCAGAAGCATCCAATTTGACCATGCTGGAAGTCTGACTCCCTTTGCGGTCTCGCCCCGTCACACACGCGTGATCCACACCTGTCCTGACTGCCTTGGGGATTTCATCAAAATGACCTGGGGTGGGGTGCCCCGTTAAATTGGCCGAAGTGCTCACCAGGGGAACATCAATGCCCCGAATGATGAATTGAAGAAAGGGGTCGTGGACCACCCTCATCGCCAAGCTTCCGTCTTCACCCAACAAAGCGGGAGCCACATCTCGGCCACCTGGAAGAACCAAAGTCATCGGACGGCCACTGGAGCCAGCCTCCCGAAGCAAATCCCAAGCAATGTCAGGCACGGGGTTGGCATATTCCTCCAGCAAACCTTCAGCATCCAACAACACCAACGAGGGTTGAGCCCCTTCTCGGCCCTTGAGTTGGTAAAGCTTCTCCAACGCTTCTGGATCGTCTGCGCGACAACCCAGTCCCCAGACGGTATCCGTAGGGTAGAGTATAACTCCGCCAGCCTTAAGGGAGCGTACAGTCAAGATGGCGTCTTGCCGCCAAGGGGCATTCTTTAATGCGCGTGGCGCCACGATGCAATGTTTTTTTGGATGCGTTCTACTGTGTCCGATTCTTCAGGCCTCACAAAAGTCAAGCCCGATACCTGCTCATACAATGACACGTAACGGTCGCTCACGGATTGAACAAAAGCCTCAGTCATCTCTGGAATCACCTGGCCTTCTTTGCCCATGAAGCCACCTTCAATCAGCCACTCTCTTACGAATTCTTTGCTCAACTGGGCTTGCGGTTCACCCGCCATTTGACGGGCTTCAAAGCCGTCCAAATGAAAATAACGGCTGCTGTCTGGGGTGTGAACCTCATCCATCAACATCAATTTTCCTTCGTAAAGGCCAAACTCGTATTTGGTGTCCACCAAAATCAAGCCCTGTTCAGCAGCCATCTCTTGACCGCGCTTGAACAAGGCTTTCGTGACCGAGGCCATTTCCCGGTAAAGCGACTCAGGAAGCAAGCCTTGGGACAAGATTTCCGCTTCAGAGATGTCTTCATCATGGCCCTCTTCCGCCTTGGTCGCAGGTGTAATGATGGGCGCCGGAAAGGCGTCATGCTCCTTCATTCCGTCTGGCATTCTTACGCCGCACAAGACCCGCTCACCGGAACGGTAAGTTCGCCAAGCATGGCCTGTGAGGTGACCGCGAATGACCATCTCCAATCGGATGGGCTCACACCTTTTTCCAACAGCCACATTGGGATCTGGCGCATCCTCAAACCACACGGGAACAATGTCCGAAACGGCGTTCAACATGTGCGCCGCCAGTTGATTCAAGACCTGACCCTTCAGTGGAATTGGCTTTGGCAAGACCACATCAAAGGCGGAAATCCGATCACTGGCCACCATCAAAAGACGACCATCTGCCAAGCTGTGGACATCGCGAACCTTGCCCCGATAAAATTCAGTTTCACCCTCGAAATGCAACCTTTGGTCAAAGAGGGGAGTGGGTAGAACAGATGTGCTCATGATTCAGAGGGTGCAATATCGGAATCAACCGGATCATCTTCCCCTTCTTCGTCGTCCTGTGGCTTGTGCCATTTTTGAGCAGGCACTTGCCCCATGGAGGGCCCCATTCCCCCTTCATATCTGTTTCCTTCTTCTTGCTCAAAAGCAATGATCACGCGTTTCACCAGTGCGTGTCGAACCACATCGTCTCCGGTAAGCTCCACAAAAGACAAACCTTCCACTCCGCGAAGAACGCGCCGCGCAAAGCGCAGGCCACTTTCCTGCTTCTTCGGCAAATCGACCTGTGAGGCATCTCCCGTCACAATGAACTTTGCAGACCGCCCCATTCTGGTCAGGAACATTTTCATTTGGGCGACCGTCGCATTCTGCGCCTCATCCAAAATCACAAATGCCTTGTCCAGTGTTCTGCCTCTCATGAACGCGAGCGGCGCAATCTCAATCACCCCCTTTTCGAGGTGGTCGGCTACACGGTCATGCGGCAACATGTCAGTCAAGGCATCATACAACGGCTGCATGTATGGATCGAGCTTCTCCTTCAAGTCTCCCGGCAAGAAGCCCAGATTTTCTCCAGCTTCAACCGCGGGACGCGTCATGATGATGCGCCGAACTTTCTTTTCCTTCAATGCTTGCACAGCCAAAGCAACCGCCGTGTACGTCTTGCCCGAGCCAGCTGGCCCGATGGCAAAGACCATGTCATTGGCCCGGACTTTTTCAACCAATTTCCGCTGGTTGGGTGTCCTGGCCGTTACCCGCAATCCACCAGGCCCGTAAACCAAGGTGTCATCATCTGTTGCGGACCGTTTCACCACCTCGCCGTCCTCGCGAACCAAGCGTTCCAATTCGTCCTCTTCCAGTTTGCCGTAGCGTTCAAGGTGCCAGACAATGAGGTCCCATTTTGCTGCAAAGACATCAATGTCGGCCTTGGAGCCCATGGCTTTGACCTCATTTCCACGGCCCACCAACTTCAGTTTTGGGAAGTGTCCTTTGAGGGCGGCAAACTTTCTGTGCCCAACGCCAAAAAACTCCAGCGGAGCTACTTCAGGCAGGGGAAAACGGCGTTCAATGGCCATGTGTCAACTTCTATGGGGGGAATTTCCTCGAAGAATGCAAAGCTACTCCGCGCAGGGCTTCCGGATTTTTGTACCCCATGGCACCACCGGAAGCCACACCTCGCATCATCACCCTCACCTCGGACTACGGGGCGGAGAGTTTGTATGCTGCTGCTTTGAAAGGCGCGATCATTCAACAAGACGCCCGCGTTCGAATCGTGGACATCACGCATGACATTCGCCCGTTCGACACCAACGCTGCGGCTTTTGCTCTGCGCGCAACGGCCCCTCATTTCCCGAGAGGTACGGTTCACTTGATCGCCATGAACACCAACCAGCAAGACGACTACGTGCATCGCGTGATGGAGTTGGGTGGGCAATTTTATGTGGGATTGGACGACGGCATATTCAGCCTGATTGCAAACCGAAAAGCCCGATGCCATTCACGACATCAACGTTCAATCCGAAAAGTGACATTCTCACATTTCCCGAACGTCACTTGTTTGTCCAAGTCTCCTGTCACTTGGCTCAAGGTGGTGTTCCCGCCGTCATTGGAAGGCCCTCCGCCGGTTGGGAGGAAAGCGAATGGCAACGGCCTTTGATTGGAGGCCAACTACGTTCAAGGCACAGTCATTCACATCGACCGCTACGGCAACCTCATCACCAACATTGATGAGCGCACATTCAAGGACGTGGGCCGGGACCGACCTTTTCGAATTCCACTTCGCGCCAGTCGGATGGACGTGACCCGAATTCACACCTCCTATTCAGAAGTCCCCAGTGGAGAGCGTGTGTGGCACTGTTCAACCACATGGGCCTCTTAGAAATTGCCATTCGACATGGAGCCAATGGCAGTGGAGGAGGGGCAAGCCAATTGTTTGGACTCAAGGAAAACGCCACCGTTCGCATTGAGTTTGAAGCCGCTCCAAAAGCAGGAAGCCTGATTTGACCCTATGATTCTCCGAACCGTTCACATGTCATTCCGCCCGAATATGGTCGATGCCTTTTTGGAACTTTTCGCACAACACCGCGAGTCCATTGCAAGCCAACCCGGATGCCATTCCGTGCAACTCATTCAATCCAATGATCATCCAGAGCAACTGAGCACTGTGAGCGTTTGGGACAGTCAACACGACCTGGATGCCTATCGCAAAAGCGTTCTTTTTTCTCAAGTTTGGCCTGCAACGAAATCGCTGTTTGCGGATCCGGGCGACTGCAAAAAAGCCATCGGCTGCTCTGGGCTTTCCTAATTTCGGACCGCATTCATGACAGCATTTGTACAAAAAAGGAACTGCGGGCATTCCTCTCCTCTGTGATTGGGGCGGTGGTGATCTCCGTTTTTCTTCTGGTGAGCGGACTCTTTCATTGGGTCTTCCCAGGCCAGTGGAATTTATTGGAAACCGGCGTGGCAGAATTGACCAGTTTCTTCTTGTTCACCCCTTGGGTTTTTCTCTTCCTCATTCCAGCCATCACCATGCGCAGCATTGCTGAGGAACGAAAAAAACGGAACGCTCGAGCTCCTGCTCACACACCCTTTGGACCCTCATCGAATTGTGTGGGCCAAATTTTTGGCCGGAACCACTTTGGTGGCCGCAGCATTGGTTCCCACTTTGGCCGGGTACTTCGTGCTCCATCAACTCGGCAACCCTGTGGGCAACATCGACGATGGCTCAGTGTTGGCTGGCTACTTGGGGCTTCTGTTGCTCGGTGCAGCCTTTGTTGCCACAGGCTTGGCCACCTCGGCGCGAACAGACAGCCAAGTGGTGGCCTTTTTATCCTCTGCACTGGTCTGCATGTTGATGTATTACGGCCCATCTGCCTTGGGGTCCTATTCCCTTTTTGGAGCGGGAGACCACCTCGTTCAATGGTTTGGCATGGAGACCCATTTCCGCTCCATTGGAACAGGGGTGGTCATCATTTCTGATGTGGCTTGGTTCGTCGCATATACCTTCATCGCTCTGGCCATCGCCATGCGGCACATTCAACCTGGACGCGCATGAAGACCATGGATTGGATTCAAGGGCCCCATGGAAAAGGGTGGAGGGGTGCTGCATTGGCCTTGGTCATCCTTGGGCTTTTGGCCCAATGGCCGCTTCGTTTGGATGTGACTGAAGACCAAAGGCACAGTCTCTCTTCAGCCACCAACGACATGCTCTCTGAGCTGGCCGGGGGGGAAGACGACGTTTTGGTCAAGTGCTACCTCGAAGGCGACTTTCCAGCTCGCTACCGCCGGCTTGGAGACGAAATCAAGTCAAAACTGAGAACTTTTGCCCGCAAGAGCAATGGTCGAGTCAGGTGGCAATTCATCGATGTGACAGGCTCCGGCGATGACAAAACCATCGGCGAAACTGAGTTGGCCTTGTACGAACAAGGGCTCAGGTTCACCAGGATTGCCCATAGAGAAGGAGGGGCAACAACGTTTCAAAACGTGTGGCCCTGTGCCGTGGTGACCGTAAAAGGGGTGGATTATCCCGTACAATTCCTACGTTCTGAAAACATGGACCCCGACGAAGTGATGGTCCAAAATGCCATCACGCAGGTGGAGTTCAACTTGGGACAAGCCATCCGGATGGGATTGCGAAACCGAAGACCTGTCGTGGGCATTCTTCAAGGGCACGGTTGTTTCCTGCCTGTGGAGACCGCTGACTTCACCAATTCTTTATCTGAGACTGCAGATGTGGTCGACGTGAAACTCGATGGCTCTGTAGATGCCCTTTGCGAAACCATAGAAGGTCGCCCATGGAGACAGCCCAAATACGATGCCTTGGTGGTGGCTGGGCCA
>CALSMK010000011.1 GCA_943787435.1 uncultured Flavobacteriales bacterium
GGTCTGAACCAAACTTCGCAAACGCTTCGAGTTCGCGGTATTGGGCTTGATCCAACTTCAAGGTTCCTGACACCTTCTTCATGGGCTTGATTTGAGCAGATCCACCCACACGGCTCACAGAAATACCCACGTTGATGGCAGGCCTGACACCAGAGAGGAACAATCCACTTTCCAAGAAGATTTGACCATCCGTAATGGAAATCACGTTGGTTGGGATGTACGCCGAAACGTCTCCAGCCTGCGTTTCAATGATGGGCAGCGCGGTCAATGACCCCCCTCCTTTCACCATGTGACGAATGCTTTCTGGCAAATCGTTCATGTCTGAGGCAATGCCATCGTCAGCAATCACCTTGGCGGCGCGCTCCAACAAGCGGCTGTGCAAGTAGAACACGTCTCCTGGGTAAGCCTCACGACCCGGCGGGCGACGAAGCAACAAAGACACCTCACGGTAAGCCACGGCTTGCTTAGACAGGTCATCATAAACAACCAAAGCAGGGTTTCCTGTGTCGCGGAAGAATTCACCAATGGCCGCACCTGTAAAGGGTGCGTAGAACTGAAGTGGTGCAGGGTCAGCCGCAGTAGCTGCCACCACCACCGTGTATGCCATGGCTCCGGCCTCTTCCAGCGTCTGTACGATGCCAGCAACCGTTGAGCCCTTTTGGCCAATGGCGACATAGATGCAGAACACGGGCTCACCGCGGTCATAAAATTCTTTTTGGTTGATGATCGTATCGACCGCAACCGTCGTTTTTCCAGTTTGGCGGTCCCCAATGATCAACTCTCGTTGTCCACGGCCAATCGGAATCATCGCGTCGATGGCCTTGATTCCCGTCTGAAGCGGCTCTGCCACTGGCTGACGGTAAATCACACCTGGTGCCTTTCTTTCGATGGGCATCTCATAGAGGTCTCCCTCAATGTGCCCCTTGCCGTCGATCGGCTCACCCAAGGTGTTCACCACGCGACCCAACATGCCCCTTCCGACTTTCACGGAGGCAATGCGGTTCAGGCGCTTGACCGAGCTGCCTTCTTTCAACTCACCAGCGGCTCGAGCAGCACCGCTCCCACGTTGTCCTCCTCGAGGTTCAACGCGATGCCACGGACACCGTTTCGAACTCAATGAGCTCACCAGCCTGTACGTTGGACAGGCCATAAATGCGGGCAATTCCATCTCCAACTTGGAGAACGGTGCCAACCTCTTGGAGGTCAGCTTCGGTCTGATTGCCAGCCAATTGCTCTCGCAAAATGGCAGATACTTCAGAAGGTTTGATCTGGGACATGAGGTGTGGGTACGCTCAGTAAGCCGGTTCGTAGGGGTTGTTGGTGAGGTTGCGGTGCATCGTCCGAAGGGACTGAAACACCGAAGCGTCGATCATCCGGTCACCGACCCGCAGCTTGAAGCCGCCAATCAAGTGGGGATCGACCTTTTCAGACAATTCCACGCCTCCCTCGTGGATTTTGCCAATCAGGGCGTTGATTTCAGAACGGCTGGAATCGTTCAAAGGGGTGGCCGTTACGACCTCCGCAAGAACAATTCCTCGTTCCTCTCTGACCATGCCAAAAAGGCTTCGGCCATTTGGGCCAGCAACCAGCGCGGCCCTTCCGGGCGAGCTGGGCCAAAAAGGACGCCGTCAATGGCTGGGCTCCCTGAAAGACAGAGCCCACAATGGCCTCCTTCTTTTCGGGACGCACAACAGGACTTCCGAGTATGGCCGACAATTCGCGGTTCTCTCGAACCACATCTGCCAGCACTCGCATGTCCTGCTCCACAGCCTCCACCGCATTCTGCTCCTTGCTCAGATGTGAGCAACAGTGACTTGCCGTATCGGCGGGCTACAGAGCTCCGGCTGACATCTGGTCAGTTCAGTTTGGAGTCCGTGAAATCATCCGGCCGATCAGCTCTTGTTGGGATGCCCGTCGTCCTTCAGCTCCTGGCGCACCAGCTGCTCAGCGATCTCCAGGCTCAGCTTCGCCACTTCTGCCTTCAGGTCGGCCACGGCTGCAGCGCGCTCACCATCGATGGCCTGCTTGGCCTGGCCGATCATGCGCTCGCCTTCTGTCCTTGGCCGTGCTGCTTGGCGTCTGCCACCAGCTTGTCGGCCATGTCCCGCGCATCGCGCATCATGCCGTCGCGCTCAGCCCGGGCCTCCTGAAGAAGACGCTCGTTGTCCGGCTGGCAGGTTCTCGAGTCTCGGCCCGCGCCTCTTTGGCCTTGTTCAGGGCACCGTCGATTTCCTCCTCGCGCTCTTTCAAGCCTTGAAGGATCGGGCCCCATGCCATACGCCGCATCAAGATCAACACCACCAAAAAGGAGATGGTCGACCAAAAGACGGTACCGTAAACGGTATTCAGAAACGCTTCCATGGAACTGAGGCTGTAGCCTGGTTCAGCTTGCGAGGAAGCAGACGATGATGGCGAACAAAGCGGCACCCTCAACAAGAGCGGCAGCCACAATCATGTTCGCACGGAGATCACCGCTGATTTCGGGTTGGCGAGCCATCGATTCGAGGGCGCTTCCGCCGATGCGACCGATGCCGACACCAGCACCAATGGCTGCGATACCTGCACCAATGCCAGCGAGGCCTTTGGTGATGTTAGCAGCCTCCATGAGGATCATTGCGAGTTCCATAAGGAAGGGATTAGGGGTTGATTTGGGTTGTGTTCAATGGTGGGCCTCCTGGGTTGCGTCACCGAAGTAAAGCGCCGCCAAAAGGGTAAAAACGTATGCCTGCAAAAACGCTACAAGCAGTTCAATGAAGTACATGAAAATCATGAACGCCACAGAAAAAATTCCAGTTCCAATGCCCGCCGCTGTATTGGCGCCGTAATCACTGATGATGAAGACCAAAAAGGTCAATGCCAAGATGATGATGTGCCCCGCGCCAATGTTGGCCGTCAAACGAATCATCAACACGGCGGGCTTGAGCAAAATGCCAACCACCTCTACCGGCACCAAAATCAACTTGATGGGAAGTGGGACGCCGGGAGGCCAAACGATGTGGCCCCAGTAATGGCGGTTGCCCGACACCGTGGTGATGATGAACACGAATGTGGCCAACACCAAGGTGACACCCACCGTGCCCGTCACGTTGAACGCTCCGATGAATGGAACCAAGCCCAGCAGGTTGCACAAAAAGATGAAGAAGAACGTGGTCAAGAGGAAGGGCAAGTAGCGGTCGGCCTTCTTGGCTCCGATGCTTGGAATGGCCACCTCGTCCCTGATGAACAGAATCAGAGGCTCGAGTGCGTTCTGCAGACCCCTGGGGGCCTCGCCTTTTCTCTTCTTGTATGCCGACCCCACCCTCGGGAAGAGGAGCAGCATAATAAAAATGACGATGAACATGCCCAACACACTTTTGCTGATGGACAGGTCATAAGCTTGAACCGTTTCCGGAACCATCCTGAGCATGCAACGCCCCGTTGGCGTCCAAAGAATACGTCAAATCCGTGCTGTGGCAGTGGTACTGTCCGCTCGCATGGTCGTCTGACCGGCGTGCGCAGCTCCCGTCCCGTGGTCCGACATGTCCACGTGGTCTTCCCCGTGGTGGAGCAGGTGCGAACTTGAAAACAAACTCCACCTCGCGACGGAGCATAACCGATCACCGGAAGCGGAATGTGCACAGCTGAAGGCCCTTCCCCCCAAAGGTGGATGTCATGGGCGTCGGCAATGTGGTGGATGATGAACTCGCCTGGGTCGGGGTTCTCTCCACCGCCTGAAGAAGCCAAGGCACTTCCGGTCAAGCCAAAGCCCAACAGAAGAGACAGGATCCTCATTGAAACGCGCATGATGCCTTTATTTGGCCGGGTATTGTTCAACATCGCCGTAGCGAATTTGGGTGCGAAGATAGCCCCCGCAATCCTACTCTGTCCCCACTTTGTGCATCCAAGGACGTAGAAGTATCAAATGCCCTCCGTTGGCGGAACCTCATGGCGCATCGCCTCAGCCACCAAATGGCCGTGAATGCTGCATAAATCAGGTAAGTGGCCAAAGCAAATTGTGTGGGGTCAGGCATGTCCAACAGGGAATAAAACAGGATGCCAACCATCACCACCGCCATCTTAATGAGGGTGACCAACATCACATTTCGAACCAAAGCGCCCGGACGAGCGCCCGGTTTAGGCCGCAGCATCGGTCCAACAGCCAAGTGACCAAGGCCATCAGTACCACCACAATTGCAGAGGTGAACGCACGGCTTCGGTCAAAAGTGGGGGCTCCAACGTGCTGACCAACAGCAGCGCACTCAGGCCGTCAAGGCCAACATCCATTGAAACTTCATCGTTTTAAATCCTGAAAGACCGCCATCAAAGAAAGGGAGAGTCCAACCATTGCCCCCAAGGCCGTGGCCCAAGCTACTTCATGGCCACTGTGCTCGTCCCAAATGCTTCCCAACCACGCTCCGCCACCAATGCCGGCGGCCATCGTGGTGGCCAGACCCATGTGCTTCAAGGCACCTTGGTCTGTTTTCTTGTCGCCTTTAAGCGGATTGTTGGAGCGGTCCGTTTTCATGGTCCACGCTCATCATTTGGGTTTCTGCCATCAAATCTGAGGGCTTCACGCCATCATCCAGTTTGCAAACGCCCTCGATTTTTGCACCGGCCTCAACAGACATCCGTCCGTAGCGGATTTCTCCTTCCACTCCGCTCGACGCCTTCAGGCTCAGAAGACCGACCACGCGAAGGTGCCCAACAACCATGCCTTCTGACTCGCAGTCTTGACAATCAACACGGCCTTCAACACGGCCTTTGACGCCGATCACAAGGCGGCCTGTGGTGTGAATGTCTCCCACAAATTGACCATCTATGCGAATGCTGCCTTCACTGCGGATGGTGCCCTCAACGAGCGTGCCCTCCACAATTCGGTTGATTCCCTGCTCAATGTTCACTTCACTGCTGCGGTGCCTTCCCATGGTTTGATTCCGTTCTGCGCGTTACTCTCGAAGGTAATACTGTTCGAAGAATCGCATGTACCCCTCTATGTCTTTGCCCTTGAAGAGCTCAACATAATTCTCGGTGTGGATGACAAACACCTGATTCCCGCTGGTGTTGAAGTCAATCATCGACTCTCGGTTGGTGGTCAAGACCTTGAAGTAATCCACCGCTCGATCCTTCCGAGCAAACTTCTTGACCAACACCAATTGGTTTTCTCGGTCCAACAAATTGCTCGTCACCTTCAAGTTGCCACTTGCAAAAAACTGCCGATTGAAGTCAGACAGGTCCGCTTTGATTTGATCGGCGCCCCCCTCTCTCACGGGAATGATCACCCCGAGGTAATGCTCCAGCACAGGCTTGTCCTTGAAATTCCCGAAGTCGGGCAGCTGTGGCACAGCATCCACCTTTTCCTTTTCAGGTTGGGCACCTTGACCCAGGCCAGCCAAGATCTCAGCGGCAGCCACCCCTTGTTCTGAAGAGTCGCATGATGCCACAACAGACTCAAGGGCTTGAATGTAATTGTCCCGGCCTCGAGCACGTCCGTCCAACCAGCCAATGCACTGGGCCCGCAGGAAGCGGTACCGGCATTCTTGCGTGTGGTTGGGGACCGTGTCCAACATGGCGTTGACCTCTGTCAAAATGCCCTGGTAGTCCTTTTGGGCATAGTAGCGAATCAGGTGTTCCTCGTAAGCGGCCAGCTCATCGATGCGGCGCTGCTCCTCAAAGTCAACGAATTCCGGGTCTTCAACGAGTTGCGCCCACTCGCTGTCGGGGTAAAGCAATGAAATCTGGTCTGCCCAATACTGAGAGTTGCACGTCCCGCAGAACGGGTTTTGATAGTTCTCGTTCTCTTCCAAAAAGAGGTACGTCCGGTACAATTGATAGTGCGCCAGGGGGTGCTCCTCGCTTTCGTCGTAACGGTCAATGAGGTCCACCCAAGACTCGATGGCGTTGTCGGTGTCTTCGAGTTTCTCCTTGTAAATGACGCCGCTTTGGTACACCGCTGTCGCCGTTTGGACATCCGCGCCTTGCCTTTGCTCTTCAGAGCAAGGAAGCCCCTCCAGAAGCTCTTCCGGAGTGGGCAACTCCCCTCCAGTTCCCAACAGGGTTCCGGAAGCCATCTCCTCGGCCACTTCTTCAATGACACTGAATCCAGAAGCCAACTTCCTGCTTCGGCGCCAATCGTCCTCCAGGAGCCGGTCTCCCCAAAGGTCAAAGAAATTCCTCTGTCCGGCGTCGCGCAATCTGGGATTGTAGGGCCAGAATGCCGTTTCGCTTCCCGGCATGGACAGGCTCTCTTTCCGCGCCTCTTCAGCCAGCCTTTCCGCTTCTTCTGCCTCTGCCTCTTGCTCCAGCCTCAGCCCTTCGATGATGTCCTCCATCCGGGCGTAACGGTCGCTTTCATCCAAATCACAGAGCTCCCTCAAGCTGTCATTTCGAACGATGATCGTCAGCTGCTCCACCAACTCAGTCAAACTGCGCGCATTGTTTCTGACCTCCGCATACCTCGGGTGGTCTTCATTCATGTTGGCCAAGGTGCTGTCATAGTAAGCCTGCGCCAACTCATACTCACGGTCTTCCAGGTGCAGGTCGGCCAGGCCCAAGAAGCTCTTCATCCTGGGCCTTCTGTTCCCAGAATTTTCGGAAAGGGCCTCCCTCAAAAAGTCCATTCCCTCCTCACGATTCAGTTCTTCCAGTTCAATTTGAGCCAGCGCATAAAAAATCTGATCTCGGTATTCCTCGTTTTTGTCGTCCTCCAACATGTCGAAGAACAACTCCTTGATCTCTTCACTGTCTCCGCGGCGCCTGTCAAAGGCCAACGCCTGCTGCATACGGGCCTGGAACTCCATCTCATACGGGGTCTTCAGCTTGACAATGTCGTCGAACAGCTCAATGGCCTCTCGGTTGCTTCCATATTCCCGCTTGAGCTGAGCCAAGACAAACAGTGGACGCGCCCTGTCTCTTTTCGGCTTGATCATGGGGATGGCCCGTTCCAATGAACGCATGGCCTCCTCAATGTTGCTCTGTGTGAGGTTGAATTGCGCCTGAACCAAAAACGCTTGTGCCCTCAATTCATCTGAGGCGTCGCGCTCCCCAACAGCCTTGAGCAAAGCCGAATTGGCCTTGGGCATGTTTTCCATGGCCATGTAGGTCCGTGCCAGCCATGTCCCTGCCGCCACTTGACTGTCTGGTTCCTTGTGTGTCCGCTGCAAGTACTTGAACACCTCCTCAGCCTTGGAGAGGTCCCCTTTGTAAAAGTGGCCCTTGCCGATGAGGGTGTAGTTGTCGTCTATCCACCGGTTGAGCTGCGGGCGCTTGAAGTCTTTCTGCGCGCTCCTCGGCGGGGTCATGGCGTGTCGGTCCACAACACGAGAGCACTTTTCTATCGCCCGTTCCATCAAAGGGTACAAGAAGTCAGCCTGATCTTCGGTGCCCACCAAAAACAGGGGAATCACCTCGTCCCAATTCTCCTCGTGCGTCTCGGCCAACTTTTGATCGGCTTCCTCCATGGCAAGCCGCGCAAAGTGAAAACCATTGAATCTGGACGTGGTGTTGTGATAGGCCCGATAGAACCGCCCGTCCCTTTGGGTGGTGCAACCAGCCAAGAAAAGAAGCAGGGACAACATGCCCAGCTTATTCAGCACCGGGCGAATGCAATTCCATGAGGAGGGTTGAGAGGACTTGTGGTTCATGTTGAGCCTATGTTCCGAGCGACCAACTCAGAAGCCGCGAAAATATTGCATTCCACGCGGGTCAGTCACAAATTCGATGCTCTTCCTCCGTTGTCGACCATCTTTGGACTGAAGATGGAACAGAAAAAGACCACATCAACGCCCAATAAAAAGCCGTCCAAACAGCGGTTTAGGTTGATTCTTCAAGAAGAGGGAACCTTCGCAGAACGCTGGGCCATGAAGGTTCAGCCCCTCCAATTAAAATGGCTGGCTGCTGGAAGTGTGATCATCGTTGCCTTGATCACCTACGCGCTGATTGCATGGACCCCGCTTCGCGAGGTTGTGGTTCCTGGTTACATGACCACTGAGAGCCGGGTCATGCAAAAGGAGGCCATCCAAACGGCAGATTCACTTTCGAACATCCTGGAAGCCCAAGGTCGATACATCGCCAATCTCAAGGCCATCTTCTCAGGAGAGCTTCCCCCTCAATCCATGGAGGTCATCTCCAACACCGCCCCCCCTGCGACCCCTCCTTCATCTCTCTCACAACAACCTGGTGAGGCGCTCACGGGCCTTCGTTCCCGCGTCGAAGAAGAGGACGCCTTTGCCATTGGAAAACCCGGGGGTCTAGAAAGTTCTGGAATCTGGCTGCCCCCAGTTGAAGGCCAAATCTCGTCGCCTTGGAACCCTCAAGTCGGCCATTGGGGTGTAGACCTGGTTGCACCAGAAGACAGCCCTGTGAAAGCCGTTGGCTCGGGAACGGTTGTCTTTGCTGGATTTACTTCGGGAGGTGGACACACGATCATGGTTCAACACCCTGGCGACCGCGTATCTGTCTACATGCACAACAGCCGACTGGAGGTCCAGTCCGGTGACCGAGTAGAGCAGGGTGAATTGCTGGCCTTTATCGGAAACTCTGGCGACCACAGCTCTGGGCCACACCTCCACTTTGAATGGTGGGAATCCGGCACAGCCATTGATCCTCAATTGAGGATGAGCTTAAAATAAAAGGCTCAAGCCTCCACCAATTGAGGCTTCCAGTCCGTCATGCGGCGGAAGGCATCGATGCGGCCCTCCAACTCCGCGGTGCTCACAGAGCGAATTCCGTCGGTTCCAAACTCTTCACAAGTGAAGCTGGCCAATGCACTGCCCACAACCACGCCCTGCTTTAGGGTTTCGAAGTCCGTGCTCCCTCTGCGGGCAATGTGTCCGATAAATCCACCCGCAAACGTGTCACCGGCTCCAGTTGGGTCCACCACATCCTCCAAGGGAAGTGCCGGGCAAAAGAAGTATTGAACCTGTCCTTCTTCGACGTGGAACAGGAATGCGCCGTGCTCCCCTTTTTTGATCACGAGGTAACGGGGGCCCATATTCAAAATCGAACGTGCCGCTTTGATCAAACTGCGCTCCCCACTCAATTGACGGGCTTCTTCGTCATTGATGGTCAGGACGTCCACCCGAGCAATAACCGCCTTCAGCGGCTCAAGGGCAATGTCCATCCAGAAGTTCATGGTGTCCAAAACCACCAGCTCTGGTCGCTCGTCCATTTGATCCAAAACCAACGCCTGCAAGGTTGGGTCAATGTTGCCCAACATCACGTATCTCGACTTTCGCCAAGCCTCAGGAATAACGGGCTTGAAGTCGGCCAACACATTCAGCTCTGTGGCCAAAGTATCTCTTCCGTTCATGTCCATGTGATAGGAGCCCGACCAATAAAAGCTCTTTCCTCCCTCAGGGCAAGCCACACCTTCAAGGCCCATGCCCGCCTCTTTCATGCTCTCCAACTCCGCCTGGGGGAAGTCCTCACCAATCACACTCACCAATCCAGATTGAACCCCCAGTCTGCTGGTGGACCAACCGATGTACGTTCCGGCCCCGCCTACAATGCGGTGCCTTTCGCCAAACGGGGTTTTAATGGAGTCAAACGCAACGGTTCCAACGACAACAACGGATGGGGAGTTCCAAGACATCTTGATTGAATTAGCGCCGCAAAGTTAGTGGAGGGCCGTTGCACACAACGGCATTGCACCAAATGTCGAAACAGCGTATCTTTGCGCTCCTTCAGAAATGAAGGTTGAGCATTCCCCTATAGCTCAGCTGGTTAGAGCGACTGACTGTTAATCAGTAGGTCCCTGGTTCGAGTCCAGGTGGGGGAGCAACAAAAAAACCCCGGGAAGATCCCGGGGTTTTTCGTTTTCTAATGCCACTGTTAGGCCGTGGTCAGAGCAGGTTGATTCTGCTGGCCAAAATGTCCTTGTAGCTACCGCCAATGGGGATTTCTTTCTCCATTCCTCTCACTTGGATCATGGAGTATTTGATGCTGTGGATGGCATCCAAGTTCACTATGTAACTGCGGTGGACACGCATGAACCGACGCTCGTTGAGCTTGTTCTCCACGTCCTTCATGGTGCTGTGAATGGTGTAGCTCTGCTCGGGTGTGTGAACCACCACGTAATCCTTGAGCGCTTCGATGAACAACAGGTCGTCAAACTCAATTCGCATCAAGCGACTGCGGTTCTTCACGAACAGGTATTCGGCCGTTTCCTTGTGCTCGGCCATGTTCCTCAAGAACTCATTCTCCAACCGCGCCTCCTGCTCCTTAGAGAACTTGTGCAAGGCCATCTCAATGCTGGTCTGCAAATCGACGTCTTTGAATGGCTTGAGGATGTATCCGTGTGGTTCGGCCAATTTGGCCTCTCCCAAAGTGCTTCTGTCGGCATAAGCCGTCAAGAAGATGATGGGCACATCCAATGTTCTTTTGATTTCTTCGGCTGCTGCAATGCCGTTCATGTCTCCTTTCAACATGATGTCCATCAGGACCACATCGGGACGGTGACGGACCGCCAAATCAATGGCGTCTTCTCCGTTGTCCGCTGATGCTACGACGTTGTAACCGATTTTTTCGAGCGTTTGCTCGATGTCTTTGCGGACGATGCTTTCATCCTCAGTAACCAAGATATTGATGGCCATAGACTTCAGTTTCGGGTTCAGGTTCTTCGAAAAAACCTCGAATCATTCGATGGAAGTACCTCCATCAGCTGTCAAACAGGTTTTTCGGTCGCCGAAAGCTAACCAAAAAGCGCGTACCCTCGTCGCTTTCAGCCAATAACTCACCATCCAACTGCTCACTAAGCGCCTGAACGAGGTATAATCCCAAAGAATCACGGCCGCTCCAGTCAAAGCCTTCTGGCAAGCCAACACCGTCATCCCTGACCTCTATTTGAATCTCTTCCTCTTCAGGAAATGCCTCCGGCTCTTTCCGGCGCAACGCCACCGTAATGACGCCGCTCTTGCGGCCTTCAAACGCATATTTCATCGCGTTCGACACCCACTCATTCAGAATCAAACCACACGGAATGGCCTGATCCAGAGGGGCTTGAATGTCTTCTAACTCTGTGATCAGCTCCACCACCGTCTCCGACCGATAACTCTGAATGATGTTGCCTGCAATCCGGGTGAGATAGGAAGAAAAGCCGATGCTGGAAACGTCTGTATTTTGATAAAGGGTCTCGTGAATGATGCTCATGGTAGAGACCCGATTCTGGATTTCTTCCAAGCCCGTGATCGCATTCTCATCTTCTACAAATTTCTTCTGCAGATTGAGGATGGAGTTGATGATTTGAAGGTTGTTTTTGACCCTGTGGTGCACTTCTTGCAACAGAATTTCCTTCTCTTTCAGGGCGCCTCGAATCGCTCTGTCAATCCTTTTGCGGTCCGTAATGTCGTAGGCAATCGCACTGATTTCCGGGTACCCCTCCGAACTTTCAATCGGGTTCAAGAACAGTTGCAACCAACGGCGATTCTTCTGTTCAGCTGTGCCAAGGCACCATTCAAATCGCTGTGGAGCCCCGCCCAATGCTCGGTTGAAACGGTCTTCTACATCAAAGCCATTCCCGTTTTGACTGTCTTTCACCATCTGCGCCAAACACCCGCTCAGCTGAAGTGGCGTAGGCTCCTCCTTCTTCTGATTTGGAACCAACCAGTTCATAAAGTTTCGATTGCCGCTTGTGACATCGAAACCCATTTGTGCCGTCCAGATGATGAAGTCCTCTCCAGACTCTACAATGGACCTCATACGGGCGGTCGCACTTCTCAAGGCCGCCTCAGCTGCAATCCGCTGTTCAATTTGCTGAGTCAACAGCTGATTGGCCTCCTCGGCGACCTCTGCGCGAATGCGCTCTTGCATCAAAGAGTGGCGATCGGTCACGTCTGACAAGTTGACCTGGACAGCGGGCTGTCCATCGAAGATGGTGAGCCTCCACTTGAGTGTAAGCCGTTTGCCCGACTCGGGCAGTTCCAGCTCCCACTCCTCCACATTTTGACCTTGCCTGGCGTGGGTCGAGCTCGCTGAAATCCGGTCTCTCAATTCCTCTGGAAATAAAGCTGAGAATCGGCTTCCTTCAATGGTGTTCGGCCCATCCAAAAACAGATTTTCCGCCACTGGGTTGACGTAGCGAACCAAATCATCCACCAAAATCACAATGCCATTTGGAGAACTCTGAACCAACAATCGAAAACGCTCGCGCTCCTGAATCAAGTCGAATTCAATCCGCTTTCGATCGGAGATGTCGTACATCATCCAAACCTCAGAATCGTCCTCTAGCCTTCCTTTCCCAATGTCCAAGTGCAGGCCATCTCCATTTTTGTTTTGCAGCACCCAATCCCCTCGATCAAATACCCCACTGCCTTCTATGGGTTCCAAATTGCCCACACGACGCAATCCCAACTGTTCCACCTTGTCTCCAATGACTTCTTCCGGGTGATCCACGCCCAACATCACCAAAAACCGAGAGTTCACATCCAACACCACGCCGTCTTTGACCAGCACAATCGCCTCTTGAGCAATGTCATTCAAACGTCGGTAGTGCGCCTCCCTGTCTTGCAAGGCTTGCTGACGGAACCGCTGCTCACTGATGTCCACAATTTGAAGGATGTCCATGCCTGGAGTTGGACTGTTGGAGAACCTCAACTCCACTTGAAAGCGCATTCCTTCCGATCTCTGGGCTTCCAGCTCCATTCGCACCGATTTGCGAGAAGCGCAATCGGCTTTTGCCCATTTTAAGTCGTAATAGACCCGGTCTTCCTCCCTCCAAACCAACCATTCATTTTTGAACAAATCCAATGAGCGGTTGGACACGTCAGAAGGCCATCCGAACAGAAAACAAGCACGCTCATTTACGCGCTCAACACGGGACCCCTTCAACAGAAAAAGGGCAGACGGAATCGCATCCATCCACCCATTGGGCCAAAGCTTTTCGTTGTTGTGCTCTTGTTCCATTTTACCGGTCCGTTTTGGACCCATTCACCTTGACAATGCGGCCAGCTTTGTACTGGCGAACCAACTGCACCAGTCCTGACTCATCGAAATATCGCCAATTGCCCTCTCTCTGGCCTCCCTTGTGGTCGCCAATCACAGATCGCATGCCACTGAACCAATACCACTGGTGCTCTCCAGTTGGAACACCCGCCACAAACGCCCCCTTAAACCTCACCACACCATTGGGGCCATAATGCACCCACAGGCCGTCCTGATCTCCATCCAAGTATTTGCCCTCTTTGCGGTCATCGTTCACATGTTCAACCCATGCCCCTTGTTTCAAACCGCGTTCATAGTCTCCCCTGGCCAAGGTGTCTCCATTCTGAGAGAGTTCGATAAACGCCCCCTCTTCTTTGCCTTTTCGGTAGCGCTCGTCCCGGTGCAGTTCACCCCCTGGATAAAACCACTTCCATCGACCATGCCATTCCCCGGCACGGTATCCTCCTTGTTGCTCTAAACGTCCGTCCCGGTCAAAAAACTGCCATTCCCCTTCCTGCAATCCCTCGGCATATTCACCCTTTGCCCTCACACTTCCATCCTTCCAAAACAGTGTCCACGGTCCAGTGCGTCGACCAAACTCATCCAGCATGCCTGTAGCAGCAAGCGCTCCGTCGCGAAAAACCTTGACCTCAACAAGGTGGCCTTCCCGATCAAAATACCGGTGTGTACCCATGGGGGTATCGTTGCGCCAGGGGCCAACATTGGCCACTTCTCCATTGTCATGAAACGTCTGTCGAATGTCCAAGGCAATCGCTTCTGGCGCGTCTTCCACCAACTTTCCCAAATGATAGGTCATGGTCTTTTCCAGGTCTCCACGCCTTGAAAATTGTTTGAATACACCTTCTTTCAGTCCCCGCAGGTATGGTCCTTCCAAGCGAACCAGACCCGAAGGCCAAAACGTCATCCACTTTCCTGTTTTTCTGCCCTGATCATCGTTTCGATTGATGTCCTCAACCCACCTCAACAAATCCCCACGATAACCCTTTCTGCGGATGATTCTTCCCTTGCCTTCACCTTCAACTGCATAGTCTGTAGCAATCCCTTCTCGTTTGCCTTTTTGCCACGGAATGGTTTGAGTCTCGATTCCATTTTCATCGAAAGACTGCTCAACTCCGTCCAGCGTGTCCTGCTTCCAAGGCAAACACGCGCGCAACGTTCCTGTTGAATCCCATTTGAACTCGGTTCCTTGCTTCCTCCCTGATGCGTATGAAAGCGTTGTTTCCAATCGGCCTTTGGAATCAAAAAACACCCATTCTCCTTCCAGCTTCCCTCCCCTCCAATTGCCTTCACTTTTTCGCTTGGCGTCTGGATAAAAAGACCTCCAATAACCCGCTGGTTGACCATCCACCATGTATCCTTCGCTGCTCACCACACCCTCAGCATAGCGGTATTCGGTCCACGTTGAGTCTTGACCCATCAGCTGGCCAACACCCATCCACAAGATTCCCAATCCAACACAACGAAGACCCCAACTGGACATGGCTGCAAGTTGCCACACCCAATCCAACGAATCAGACTTTGAATTCAGGTTTTTACCCTCACTATGTATTACTCTTTTTTTAAAGAAAAGATTAGTAGTAGTCATAGGGCTGTTGATACTGAGGATAAAGAATGAGCCAAAAGCTTGGAGGGCATCGCCATCCACAGTGAATGGTATTTCTTCAACGGAATATTCACCAAGTCATCCTTTTTAAGGTCAAGGATTTAAAAGGGTTGTTCACACCAGATTTCATTTTGAGGATAACGTCACATTGTTGCAATCGATGGGTGGAGGTGGTGTTCAAATCCTCCAAAACATCGTGAGGATGATTCTGAGAAAAGAGCCACAAAAGATGCCGGTTCTTGGCGTGAGTTTGATAAGCCGATAAGGGGACCACTTCTGCAAATTTTTTTATGTGTTGTTTACCCACAGCAAATCGTGCGAATTCACATTCCATTGTGCATTCCTGAGAAGGGCCTCTGGGTGAACTTGCAATCATGCGGATACAACTGGCCAATGACCATGCAGCAGGCGATTTACGATTGCACCTTCTCGCGTGGTTGAACGAAAATGGACATGAAGTGGTGGACCATGGAACTCCCGATGGTGCAAGCGTGGATTACCCGGATCACGCACACCCCCTGGCGGTTGCGGTGCACACCAATGGGGACTTCGGAATCTTGATTTGTGGGTCGGCAAATGGTGTAGCCATGACGGCAAACAAACATCAGGGTGTGCGTGCGGCCATTGCTTGGAGACCGGACATAGCTCGATTGGCCAGACAGCACAACGATGCAAATGTGCTGTGTTTACCTGCGAGGTACATTGCCACTTCTGATGCCCTTGATTGTGTATCTGAGTTCTTAAACACCCCTTTTGAAGGCGGCCGTCACGGCCGTCGGGTCGAAAAAATTGCATGTTCATGAAGCATTTTCATCTCCTCCTAATGGCGGCCTTTTTGGGTTCATCTTGGATCGGTTCAAGTCAGACTCTGCAACACACAAATCAGGGTGTGCAATGGGCAGAAACCATCACCGCAGAAGACTTGAGTTCCCTGCTTTATGTCCTGGCTGCAGACAGCATGGAGGGCAGAGAGACTGGAAAAGAGGGCCAGCGCAAAGCCGCCGCTTTCATTGCCTCTCGATTTGAAGAGCTGGGATTGGAGCCTGTACAAGGGTCATACTTTCAAGAAGTTCCGCTGAAAACAAGCGCGTTAAAAGGAGGCTTGATCGGAATGAAAGGGGAAAACCTCCCTTATCGAGACCAGTGGATCCCCTACCCAGGTATCGAAGTTTCTTCCTTGCAAGGAGAGGCTGTTTTTGTGGGTTATGGCCTCCAAGACCCGAATTCGGGCTGGGATGATTACGCGGGCTTAGATGTTCAAGGCCAGGTGGTGGTGATGCTGTCCGATGTTCCTGAAGAAATGAGTGGAAAGGGACGAAGGGAGTTGGCTGACAGCTTGGGTGCAGTGGCTGTGGTGATGGCAGTCAACGACTTTACAACGACGCGATCACGCATGTTGCCTTGGCTGGAAAGAGAACGAATGAGGTTGGATGTAGACCGAGAGGGCGAGGGAACAGACATCCCGACAGTGTTGATGTCCATGGAGACTGTCTTGCGTTTGTCGGGCTGGAAGTCAGAAGAGTTTGTGGTCAAAAAGTGGCCAAAACGAAAGTTGAAAGGCACACAACTGGGTTCATTTGACTTGAATCTGGCGCGGGCAGACGAGAAAATCATGGCGACCAACGTCTGGGGCTTTCTTCCTGGGTCAGATTCCATCCTGAGTCAAGAGGTGGTTGTGTTGACCAGCCATTACGACCATGTTGGCGTGGACAAGGAGGGCTTGATATACAATGGTGCCGATGACGATGGAAGTGGAACCGTGAGTCTGCTAGAAAACGCAGAAGCGTGGATGGCTGCAGCAGACAGCGGCGCAGGACCCAAGCGGTCCATCTTGTTCATTGCGTTTGTGGGTGAAGAAAAGGGGCTTCTGGGCTCAGAATGGTACAGCGATCACCCAGCTTTCCCTTTGGAAGCCCACGTGTGCGACCTGAACATGGACATGGTCGGTCGGTTTGACGAGGCCCACAAGGACGACGATCGGTATGTGTATTTGATTGGCGGTGACAAGCTGTCGAGTGAATTGCACGACATCAGTGAAGCGGTGAACGAAGGGCACATTGGGTTGGCGTTGGATTACACCTTCAATGCGCCAGATGACCCGAATCGCTTTTATTATCGCAGTGACCACTACAACTTCGCGAAGCACAACATCCCTGTGATCTTCTATTTCAGTGGTGTCCACGAGGACTACCACGGCCCAGGGGATACGCCCGACAAAATTCGCTACCCAAAAATGGCGGAAATCGGTCGCTTGGTATTTTTAACCTCCTGGGAGGTGGCCAACAGGGGTGCCAAGTTGGTGGTGGATCGGGTCAACGATTTTCCGTCAGACCGGCGTTGATGGCCCGATTGAATTTGGCCACTTCTACCTCGTAAGCAGGGCCCGTGGCTGGTCCATTGAAGCCCGTGTGAATCCAGGGCTCTTGTTGGTTCTCGTTGATCACCACGGTGGTGGGAAAGCTGACGACCCTGTCGACAAAGGCCAATGAGTCCGCGGCCGCTTTTTTGGAGGCCGGGCCAGCAAGGACAAACGTCCACCGGTCGTCCCATCGATCCGCACCCATTTGTGAGGCGTAACGGTTCAGTCGATTCAATGCTTTCTCGACACCGTCATCTTTGTCCAGTCCCCGTTCAAACGCCAGGGTGTGAACCTTCAAATCCGGGTGGCGATTCATGAGCTGGACGAGAAGCCGATGCTCATCCATGCAGTTGGGGCACCAAGACCCCATGATGCTCAAGATGTGGGTCCCTGTTGCAGAGGTCTGCATTCCATTGGGCTGGGGAGCCATCTAAGTTGATGCCAGTATATGAGGCCATTTCACCGGTCCAGCTGGCTTCTTTACCCTCAGACAAGGGAGAATCATTTTCCAATAGAACGGCTCCGGTAAAGGAGGTTGCATAATGGTTTCCGCTTAGGAACACGCCATCCGTAAGGGTGCCGTCGGGCATGGATGTTGCCGAAAATCGGAACAAGTGCGCGCCGTCAAAAGTCTGCATGATCAGCCCGGCGGAGTCAGACAATTGTCCATGAAGGAACCGGAAGTCACCGGTAGCAGTGGATATGCTACCAAAAACTTGTCCATCAGAGGTTTGATGGACAGTGAGGTCACCAAACCAAGGGTCGTCGACCCCAAAGGTGAGCCTCCATGAAAGGGTGTTGGCATGGGGCTTCATATCGGCAGGCCCAGGGGTTGATTCCCACGCAACCGGTACTGCATAATGGCCAGGTCTCAGAACGTCATGCCACTCCCCCACTTGCCCGTTCATGCAGATGGTCCCTTCAAAAATTGGAACCGTCCAGCATCCATCTTCAGCACCAGAGGACTGAAGGTGGATGCTTTCAGTGCCGTTGTTCAGGGTCCAAGTGGAGTCTGTTTTCGTTCCGGGTATGCGGACATCCACACTGTCGGATAAGGCGAAAACAAGGACCCCAGCTGTTCCGCTGTTCCGCTGTTCCGTTGGCCCTACCGAGCAAGAATACAGGCCAAATCCCGCCGCCAAACAAAAGACGTTGAGGGCCTGACGCGCGGTGCCTTTGAGCATCAAAAATCGAACTTGATGCCCTGAGCAAGAGGCAGTTCTGTGCTGTAATTGATGGTGTTGGTCTGACGGCGCATATAGCTTTTCCAAGCATCGCTTCCGGACTCCCGGCCCCCACCTGTTTCTTTTTCGCCTCCGAACGCACCACCGATTTCGGCTCCACTGGTGCCAATGTTGACATTGGCGATTCCACAATCGCTTCCAGCTGCAGACAAAAAGAGTTCTGCGCTTCTGAGGCTGGTGGTCATGATGGCTGACGAAAGGCCTTGAACCACCCCATTTTGCATGGCAATGGCCTCATCAAGTGTGTCGTATTTCATCACGTACAGAATGGGCGCAAAGGTCTCGTGCTGAACGATAGCCATGTCATTGGTGGCCTCTGCAATGGCGGGCTTAACGTAGCAGCCGGACTCATATCCGGGCCCTTCGAGTACGCCCCCTTCAACCAAGACCTTTCCACCCTGCTCCACAACGGACTTCAAGGCCTGTTCGTACATGCCGACGGCGTCCTTGTCAATGAGGGGTCCAACGTGGTTGTTCTCGTCAAGAGGGTCACCGATCCGAAGCTGGCTGTATGCGCTGGTCAAGGCCTCAACCACTTGATCGTAGATGCTGCTATGGATGATCAAGCGCCGTGTGGATGTGCAGCGTTGACCGCATGTTCCAACGGCCCCGAATACAGTGCCTGGAACCACCATTTTTAATTCGGCATCTGGCTCAACAATGATGGCGTTGTTGCCACCCAATTCGAGCAGGCTCTTGCCCAGTCGCGCGGCAACGGCTTGGGCCACAATCTTGCCCATGCGAATGGAACCAGTGGCGGAAACCATGGCCACTCGCTTGTCTTGGGTCATCATTTCTCCCACTTGATAGTCTCCCTGAATGATGCAGGAAAGACCTGCGGGAACATGGTCCATGTCGGCGGTGACTTCGTTCCAGATGTTCTGGCAGGCCACAGCAGTCAACGGTGTCTTCTCAGAGGGCTTCCAAATGCAAGCGTTGCCGCAAACCCAGGCCAATGCAGTGTTCCAGTTCCAGACTGCGACAGGGAAATTGAAGGCGCTGATGATGCCGACTACCCCGAGCGGGTGCCACTGCTCGTACATGCGGTGTCCAGGACGCTCAGAGTGCATGGTGAGGCCATAAAGCTGACGAGAAAGCCCCACGGCGAAGTCGCAGATGTCAATCATTTCTTGGACTTCGCCAAGTCCTTCTTGAAGGCTTTTGCCCATTTCATAAGAAACCAGGGCTCCCAGGGCGTCTTTGTGATGGCGAAGGGCTTCTCCATAGAGTCGCACAACCTCTCCACGCAATGGCGCAGGTACTGTTCGCCATTCTTTTCCGGCCTCTGTGGCTGCGGCAATGGCCTTTTCATAATCTGCGGCAGAGCAAATTCCTGTGGCGCCTATGGTTTGACCGTCGGCAGGGCTCAGGCTAGAAATGGTGGCTCCGATGGAGGCGGAAGAAGCTCCAATTTGGACTCCAGGGTTTTCGGCTTGGATGCCGAGTTGATCGAGGTGGGCCTTCATGTTCATGGCGGGCTGGTTTGCGCCGCGAAGATAAAGGCTCGCGTCTCGGTGAGGTTTGTGTTTAGTTGGTTGATTTACAGCGGTTTAGGTAAATCAAACTTCTTTGGGAAGTTGACCCCATGGTGCTCGGAGGGGAGAAGTGGGCTCTACGGGGCTGTGAGGGCTTTTGGGGATGTTCCACGTGGAACGTGCTTTACCGGCCCAAGTAAATCATGAGAACGGCAAGGTCAGATGCTGAGACTCCGCTGATTTTTTTTGCATCACCGAATGTCTCTGGTTTGGCTTCTTCCAGTTTTTGTCGTGACTCCATACTGAGAGAGGTGAGGCGCATGTACTCGAGATCCTTGGGGATTGTGAGGTGGTCCATCGCCTTCATTCGGTCGGCTTGTGCCTGTTCTTTCTCAATGTATCCCCGGTATTTGATTTTTGTCTCAACCAGTGCGAGCCATGATTGTGGATGCCCGTCGCAAACCTCGGTGAGTTCGGGGCTGCTTGAAATGAGTGAGTCTAGGTTGACGTGTGGCCTGCTGAGTATTTGTGACCACCGTGTTTTTTGTTTCAGGGCAGAGCTGCCTGATGCTTTAAGTGTGGGATTGACGTTTTCTGGGTCGGCTGAGTGTTTCTCCAGGTGGTTGGATATGGTGTTCACTGTGGTTTGTTTCAGTTGGAAGGCTTTCCAGTCTTCGGATCGAACGAGTCCCAGTTTGTTGGCCAGTGGTGTTAGTCTTTGGTCTGCGTTGTCTTGTCGCAGTAAGATTCGGTACTCTGCCCTGCTGGTGAACATTCTGTAGGGTTCATCTGTGCCTTTGGTGACCAGGTCGTCAATCAGCACGCCGATGTAGGCTTCATCGCGTTGAAGGGTCAGCGGTTCTTTGTTGTGGTTGGCCAAGTGGGCGTTGATTCCTGCCATGAGGCCTTGGCATGCGGCTTCTTCATAGCCTGTTGTTCCGTTGATTTGTCCTGCGAAATAAAGATTGGGCAATGCTTTTGTCTCGAGGGTGTGTCTGAGCTGTGTGGGTGGGAAGTAGTCGTATTCGACAGCATATCCTGGACGGAACATGCGGGCGTGTTCAAGGCCTGGAATTTTGCGCATGGCCGCCAGTTGGGCTTCTTTGGGGAGAGATGTCGAAAATCCATTGAGGTAGGTCTCTACTGTGGAGCGGCCTTCTGGTTCGATGAAAATCTGGTGCCTGTCCTTGTCTGCAAACCTGTGAATCTTGTCTTCGATGCTTGGGCAGTATCGTGGGCCTTTGCCCGTGATGGCGCCGGAGAACAGGGGGCTGGAATGAAGGCTCTCGGCGAGGATGTTGTGAACTTCAGGGTTGGTATAGGTGATGTGGCAGGGGAGCTGGGGCTCAATGTTTGCTTTCTCATAGTAGCTGAACGCCTCTGTAGTGGGTTCACCTGCTTGTGTTTCGGTCTTGCTGAAGTCTATGCTTCTTCCGTCAATCCTTGGGGGGGTCCCAGTCTTCATTCTTCCCGAGATGAGGCCGTTTTCAGCCAGTTGGGCAGTGATGCCTTCTGCTGCGCGCTCTCCTGATCGTCCGCCTTGGAATTGCTGTTTGCCTAAGTGGATTCTGCCCTGCAGAAAGGTGCCTGAGGTGAGGATTGTTCGTTTTGCGCGGATTTCAATGCCGAGTTGCGTGGTGACGCCATGTACCTTGTTCTGCTCGATGATGAGCCCTGTAACCATGTCTTGCCACAGGTGGATGTTGGGGTGCGCCTCGAGGGTGGATCGCCAGCATTGAGAGAATGCGTGTCGGTCGTTTTGAGTTCTTGGGGACCACATCGCAGGCCCTTTGGATCGATTGAGCATTCGGAATTGAACGGCGCTTCTGTCAGAGATCCTCCCGCTCATGCCACCGAGTGCGTCGATTTCTCGAAGGATCTGGCCTTTGGCAACGCCACCCATGGCTGGGTTGCAGCTCATGGCGCCGATTGTGGTCAGATTCATACTCACCAGGAGCACTTTGCTTCCTAGCGTTGCGGCGGCATGTGCGGCTTCATTGCCGGCGTGGCCGCCGCCAACCACCAGGATGTCATAGGATTCAAGCATGGGGATGTTCCACGTGGAACGTTTTAGTCAAGAAAGGATCGGCGGGACAACCATTGGTCCTCCTTCTTGCGCATGTTTTCTTTGTTGGATTCGGAGTCATCGTTGTATCCGATGAGGTGCAGAGCGCCGTGAGCCATGACCCTGTGAAGTTCGTCTAATGGTCTGTTATTCAGGAGTTTGGCGTTGTCTCGTGTCCTGTCGATAGAGATGAGGATGTCGCCAGATATTCCTTGCCCTGACGGCATAGGGAAGGTCAGGATGTCCGTGTAATAGCTGTGGTCCAGGTGCGCCTCGTTCATGGATAGAACGTAGTCGTCTGTGCTGAACATGTAGTTGAGTTGCTCGATACGTGTGCCTTCTTCTTGCACGCATGCTGAGAGCCAATCGCGGATTGCGTTTCGGTGGCGCAGGCGAAAGGGGGTGAGGTGAAAAAGAAAGGAAATGTCTCCTGAATTCGTCACTGGGCAGCGGCGGCCTGAGGAATGGCTTCATCAAATTTGAGGATGGCAACGCGGCCGAGTTCTTCAAATTCACAGCTGTCGGCCAATTGGCGCATGAGGAACACGCCACGCCCATTGGGTTTTTCCAGGTTTTCTGGAGCGGTTGGGTCCGGGATGTTCTCGTGGTCAAATCCCGGTCCTTGATCGGTCACCGTGAACGTCAAAACCGGGCCTTCTGTAGAGACCTTGACGTTGACCATCTTGCTGACATCCAGTTTGTTGCCATGCACAATGGCATTGTTCACTGCCTCCGTCATGGCGATGAGAATCTCCCCGTAATGGGTTTCATCGACGCTAAAATCTTCGCAAATCTGATTGATGAGGGCTTCCACTTCTGTGATGCCCTCCATTCTAGAGGCGATTTGTAGTTCTCTCACTTCGGACATGGCAGAAATTCACTCCTGATTCGGAAGCTCCAAAGTATTGAAATAATCGTTGACCCTGAGCTTGTAGTAAGGCGTTAAGTCAGCGGGAACTGTTCGCAAAAGTTCGATCTCTTGTGCTTTCCGTTTCTGATACTCTTCTAGACTGGGTGGCGCGTCGCGCGGTGTTTCCCGCGCTGTGCGGGATTCTCGCTCCTCTTTTTCCCCCCGAATGCGTTCAGCGGTTTCGGCCTCAAGCAACCGTGTGAGGATGTCTTGCTGTCGGTCAAGCGTCAGTTGATCGAGCTCCCCCTTCACAATGTCTTTTTCGATGTCTTCCATCTGCTTGGCGATGTCTTCCAAGCCATTGCCTGAACCCGAACCGTCTTCATTGAGCTGTTTACCAAGCTCTTGGGTCATTTGTCGTATGGCGGATTGCTGTGCGGCCATTTGGGCCAACTCCTTGCTCATGCCGCGCTTGCCTTCTTTTCCTTCGCCCTCATTGAAGCCTTTCATCTTTTCTTTCATGCGCTCCAATTGCTTGGATAAGGACTGTTGCATGCCCTTCAGTTGTTTGGCGCTGGGGGAGGGCTTGGATCCGCTTCCACCGGGTTTCTCGCAGTTTCCCGTGCCCGGTTTGTTGCAGCTGGACTCGCTTTGCATTTGCTGCAACACCTCATCCAGAAGCAAAGCCAGGTTGTTGAAGGAGGTCATCACATACTGCTGGTTGCTGGTGATGATGGCGGTCTTGCGGTCTGTAAACCCACCTAGAGCCTGACCCATATGAAGGTTGACCAGGCTGATTTCGCGGTTCACAATGGACTGCAACTGCGTGACCCGCTTGCTGAGGGCAAACAAGCTGTCTTTGACCATCTCCGCATCATCCTTGAGCTTGCGCTGGGTTTGCCCGTGTGTGACATAGCGAGGGTCGTCTTTTTGAGTGCTGCCAACGGCAGACATCAGGTCTTCTTCGTCGAAGGACAGGGTAATGATATTTTCGAGCAGCGCCCTCAGGGCTTCCATGTCCTCTTCCATGGACTCTTGTTCTCCCGATTCCATGGCGCTTTCCATCTGCTGCGCCATTTGTTCCATCTTTTTTGCTGCGCCTTTTTGGCTTTGTGAAGCTTTCTTCTCTTTTCCGCTGTCGAGCTGCTCTCCCGCCTCGTTCATGTCCTGTTCGATCTCCTCTTGGAGCTCCTCCATTTTGGGCATCCCGTTGGGGTTTTCCAATTCTTCGTTGAGCTTCTCGGCATCGTCTAAAGCCTCCTGAATTTTGTCAAACTCTTGATCCAGAGAGTCTTGCTTGGCCTTGAGTTCTTCTTCCTCGGTTTCTCCTGCGGCTGTCTCCTCGGCGAGTTCTTCTTGCTTTTCGGCGAGCTTTTCCAAATCAGAAATGGCTTCGTCCATTTTTTGCTCCCACTGCAGTTGCTTGAACTGTTCGAGTGCGCGGTCCAATTCCTGCTCCATGGCCTCTTGGTCGAGGTCCATCTTTTCAAGCTGCTCTTCGATTTTCTCCTTGTCTCCCTCTTCCAGCTGCTCCATCAGCTCTCTCATCTCGTCAAACATCTCTTGCAGCTCGTCGGTCATGACCTCATCCATGAGCCTTTGCAGTTCTTCTTGCTTCTTCTGCAGCTCTTCGTTGGGCGGGGCAAACTCTGCCTGTTGCTCATTCTTCTTCCGGTTCTCCTCTTGCATTTTCTGCACCTCCTCTTTCAGTGCTTCTTGTTGCTTGAGCAGTTCCTCCATGGCCGCTTTTTCTTCCCAACCCATCTCGTCCTCCTCCATCAGCTCTCTGCGGAGTTCTTGCATTTGTTCCCTCAGGCGACGGGCCTCCTCCAAATTCTCTTCCAACGCGGCGGACAATTCTGCATCGGCGCTGTCCAGTTGTTGTGCCAGCTCCTCCTCAGTGGGGGCTTGGTGCACAAACGTGCGAGAACGCGTCATCTTGGGGCCATTGACCCCATCATTGTCTCGGACTTCAAACCAATACTCCACAGCGTCTCCGAGTCCGATGCCTGCTTCTGAGAGGTCCCAAAAGTGGATGAAGCCGTCTTCTCGGCGTGAAGGGCGGTCGAGCGTCAGTGATTCTTTAGAGCCGCCCTTTTTCTGGAAAACAAAACGAAGGCTGGTGAAGCCATAATCGTCTTGGACCAATCCGTTGAAGGCCATTCTGTTGAATGAAAGGCTATCGGGGATTTCTGCGACCCGAATGTTGGGTGGCCTGTCGGCAATGGTGCGCAAGCGGTAGCGAACCGAATCGGCCTCTTGAACTTGAGCTGACCGCGGTTGGATCAAGTAGCTGAGGTCCGATTTTGCCGTTTTGGAAAAGCTAAACCGGTTGTTGACGTCCGCGGTGAGCTCGTTTTCCTCTGCGCCCCACTTCACGATGAGTGTCTCGGTGTTTCGCGTGCCCAATTGGAACTGCAGGATGCTGCCTTCGGGAACGTCGAGGTCTCCTTCATTCCGCTGTTGGAAAGGGGGGATTCCTGTGTGAATAGGGGGCTGAACCTTCACCTGAAGGTCTTGGAGTTCTGGTCTGGGGAGAACCGTGAGGCGCAGGTCCAATGCCGGGGTTCCAGGGGCAGACACCACCAAGTTCATCGACTCACGGACGGCCCGGAAGCGGTAGCTCCACCCGCCACTTGGACCGCGTTCCATCCGGAAACGGCCTTCTCCAGCCTCTACCTCAATTCGCGCAGGCACAACGGTGCCGACCGTTTTGATTTGAAGCGTGAAGTCTGTTCGCTCGATGGCCACAAGCCCTCCCACTTGAACCAATCGAAAGTCAGGAATGTCGAGGGCTTCGGTTCTGTGGTGAATGAGGCGGTCTGTGGGCGCTTCCATCGCTTCTGGCAAGGCGAGGTACAGCCCGGCAAACAGCAGGAGGGGGGGAAGGGCATACTTGAGGTACTTCCTGTTTTCTCCAAAGTCGACGGCCGACGTGAAGCGATAGGGCTTGAGTTCCTGGCTTCTTTGGGCGATCGACGCCTCCAGCAGCTCCTGACTTGCGACGTCTTCTCCTTTGGAGCTTTCTTGAAGCTGCAAGGTGTTGAGCAACCGGTCTTCAATCTCGGGGAAGTGCCGACCAATGATCCGGGCCGCATCGTCGTGGTTCAATCCAGCCTGCAGGCGGATAAGCCTCATTACGGGAAGGAGGATGTACCGCACCGTGACCCAGGTCACCACGGCCACGAACAGGTAGAACAAGGCTGTTCTGGCGCTGGTTCCGAACCGCCCAAATGCCTCTAAACCAATCACAGCCAACCACGCCATGGGCAAGGAGGCGCCCAAGATGAAGCAACCACGCAGCATTTCGTTGCGGTGGTACTTCCGGACAAAGGAGTCCAGTTTTTGTTTGAGGTCTTGTGGTGCTGCGGCCATTTTTTGCAGGTCTTCCGGTAAAACGGAATTGCACCCCTGAAGTTACGTTTCTCTGGGGTCATGAAATTCATCTCTTGTTAAAGTGGGGTCATGAAGTCTCGCCCTACTTTCGCGCTCGATTCCAAACCATTGGAAATGCGTTCACTACACTCTCTTCTCCTCGGCTCGTTTTTGCTGGCGTCCATCCTGATGTGCGCTCCTTCAGCCGGTTACGCTCAAAATGTATTCATCAATGAGGTGGATGCAGACAACAATTCGGTGCCTGACAGCCTAGAGTTCGTGGAGCTCTTCGGGGACCCCAACTTGCCTTTGGACGGCCACATCATCGTGTTTTACAAAGGCGGCGGAAACACAGTAACCACAAATGTGTACGCGGCGTTTGACCTCGATGGGCAGAGCACGGACAGTCTGGGCTTCTTCCTTTTGGCCAATCCAGCCGTCGAGGGCGTCGACGTTGAGTTTGAACCGGGCCTTCTTCGTGATGGTGGAGATGCAGTTGCCCTTTTTGTGGGAGACAGCGCAGACTTTCCCAACGGAACGCCATTGACGACGATGGGCCTTTTGGACGCCGTGGTTTACGGCACAGCTGACCAAACCAACCCCTTCTTAATTGACTCGCTGACACCGGGGCAACCTCAATTGGATGAATGGATGTTGGGCGCTGAGAATGGCGGCGCTTTGGCTTGGGCTCGCCTCCCGGACGGAGGCCCCGCATTTTCTTCAGACCTCATGGTTCTTCAGCAGCCCACCCCGGGTTACACGAACCTCTTGGATTGTGACGGAGGGTTGATTTCCGCGCAAGGCGGAGAAAATGGTTCCGCTCAAGTCTGTGTAGACCTCGCCGGGGGCTTCTTGCCCTTCACAGCTTCGTCCAACGCTCTGGAAAGCGCATACGGGCTGGTCATCACTGACCTCGATGGAGATGTGATCGACGTGGTTCCAGGCGGCCAAGGGAATTTGGGCTACAACTTCTCAGGATCACCCGCCGGTCCGTGTTTGGTTTGGGGCATGAGCTACGATGGCGATTTGGACCCCTCCAGTATCGAGGTGGGTGCGCCCTACGACAGCATCCAGGCCTCTGGGTGTGTCGCCTTTAGCGCGTTGCCTGTGGAAGTGGACCGCATCTATTGTTTGCCACCAAGTTGTGATGGTGGAGCGGTCTACACCGCTGCAGGGGCCGACGAGGCCACGGGGTGCCTCACCTTTTCCAACACCTTGGTACAGTTTGGATACATCACCCAGAGCCCCGAGGCGGAATACCTCTTTGTGATTTGCGATGAAAACGGGGACATTTTGGATTCCACAAGCACCCCGGAATATGACTTTGAAGGCTTGGGACTGGGCGAATACTCGGTATACGGCTTCGGGCATTTGGGCACCATTGATTCTGCCAGTGCAGCGGTTGGTCAGCCTGTTTCAGAGTTGCAAGCCGACTCTTGCGGCTTGCTTTCAGGACAGGCTTTGGACGTGTCCATTTTGGCCTGTGACCCGAGCGGTTTGTGCACGGACTTGTTTTTCTCTGAATACGTCGACGGAAGCACCTTCAGCAAAGGGCTCGAGATCTACAACCCCAGCGGTTCAGCTTCTGCCGATTTGACGGAGTACACCGTAAAGACTTTCAACAACGGCAGCAACGTGGCCAACCACGAATTGGAATTGACAGGAACCTTGGGACCCGGTGAAGTCCTCACCATCGCCAACCCCGACGCGACTTCGGACTTGGCGCAGTTGGCGGATGTTCTGGACGACGTGACGCTGTTCAATGGAAACGACGCCACCACCTTGGAGCGCAACGGCGTGGTGGTGGATGTTTTGGGCGTCGTCGGAGAGAACCCCGGTGAAGGCTGGCCAGTCAACGACGTGACCATGTTGCACAACACGTTGGTCCGGAATCCAGACGTCACGTCGGGATCACCGGACTGGAGTGTGGTTCAAAACCAATGGATGGACTACCCGGAAAACACCTTTGACTTTTTTGGAGAGCACACAGCGTTGCCTTGTGGGCTGGATACCAATGCCACGCCCACTGTGGGCTTCGGTGTGGCCGACATCGTTGCCTTTGAGGGAGATGTGATTGCCATTGAGCTGCCCGTGGACCTGCCCGTAGAAGAGTTACAGGTTCAAGTGGACGTCTTGGCTGGTGGAACCGCTCAAGCCGTGTCTGACTTTGGAACGCTGTTCCCACTCAACCTCACCTTTCCACAGGGTTGGCTGGCTCCGCAGTCGTTCACCATCGGCATCGTCGATGATTTTGAGCCAGAAGGATTGGAAAGCTTCACACTCTCGATGACCGTCATCACCGACAACGCCGAAGTGTTGATTGAGGAGGTCACCATTCAAATTGCGCCGAGTGACTTGGGCTTTCCCTTCTACCCCATAGCAGATGTGCGGGGTGTGGACGGCAACGGGGTGCTGGACAGCTTGTTGATCCCCTGTGAGCTCCGCGGTGTGGTGCACGGCTTCAACACCTACCCATCGGGATTGAGGTTCACCATCATCGACCCCAGTTCGGGCATCGAGGTCTACAGCCCAGTAGACAACTACAATTACCTGGTCGAAGAGGGCGACAGCGTTCGTGTTCGCGGCGCCATTCAGCAGTTCCAAGGCCGCGCTCAAATTTTGGCCGACACCTTGATTCTCGCAGCAGAAGACCAGCCTATTCAAGAGCCTGAACTTGTGAATGAATTGAATGAAGAGACCGAGAGTGACTTGATTCGATTGAAGTGCGTGGAGTTGGTCAATCCCGCAGAGTGGACCAACATCGCCCCCCAATTTGAGGTCTACGTTTCCACAGGAGCTGCTTTGTACAAAATGGTGATTGACGGCGACACAGATTTGTTTGGTACCGAAGCTCCTGAGGGGGTATTTGGCGTCACAGGCATAGGTGGACAACGCGATGATGAGGCGCCATTTTTGGACAATTACACTGTGCTCCCAAGGGGGGCCTTTGATCTGTCAGAGCCGGTTTCTGCCGCCTTTGGGGCGCCAGGAAGTTGGGATTCCGAAGACGGCCCCGTTCCCTTCGACAACCAGTCCACAGGGGCGGGGGGGTACTACTGGAGCTTTGGGGATGGAAGCGGTTTAGACACCACCACTTCGCCACTTCATGACTTCCCGACAGACAGCACGTACACGGTGATTTTGACCGCAGAGAGCACCGATGGAGTATGCACGGACCAGGCGGTTCAAGAGGTCACGGTGGTCTTCCCTGATACCACCAGCATCGGAGTGTCAGAATTGGAGTGGATGCCCATAGAGGGCGGCCCAGTTCCATTCGGCGAGGGCCAACCTCTCCAGTTGAATGTGGGGCCCGACATGGACCACTGGCTCATGCGCGATGGACAAGGCCGTCTGGTGCGGCAGGGGGGAGCCCTGGCGGCTGGAACTCAACTGACCGTGCGGCCTGAAGGGTTGCGCTCTGGTTGGTTCATTTTGGTGTTCGTAGACGACGCGGGTCGGCATTGGTCCATGCCCGTCACCGTCCGTTGATGCATGGGTCGGCCCAAGGCCATATTTATCCTTCATGCCACGGTTGTGGTCTTTGGGTTTACCGGGGTTCTGGGCAAGCTGATTGAGTTGCCGGCGGTTCCGCTGGTGTTTTGGCGCACCCTCATCGGGGCTTTGGGTTTGCACGCATGGATGCTGGCCAAAGGCCGAAGGGGAGGGATTCCAAAAAAGCTCTTCATCCCCGTTGCGCTGACGGGAGCTCTGGTGGCCTTGCATTGGGTGACCTTTTTTGCCGCCATCAAAGCATCTACCGTGTCTTTGGCCCTGGCGGTGATGGCCACCGCCCCCTTTTTTGTGGCCTTCATTGAGCCCGTGGTGAGGCGCAAGCGTTTGGATGTCAAAGAAGTCTTTTTGGGTGTCGTTGCCGTGTTTGGGCTGTGGTGGATGTACCGGGTCGATGTTTCGGCCGGCTGGGGAATGGCGCTCGCTTTGATGAGCTCATTCTGCGCCGCCTTGTTTGGCACATTGAACAGCCTCTGGAGCCAGAGCGCCTCCTCTCTTTCTGTGTCGCGCCTGGAGTTGGCTGTGGCCTGCGGCTTGATCGGGCTTTGGATGGCTGCGACGGGCGGATGGACGGAGGCTTGGCCCAGTCATGGCGACTGGTTGTGGTTGTTGCTGTTGGGCTTGGTGGCCACCTCACTGGCCTTTGCATTGACGGTAGAGGTCATGCGTGTTTTGAGCCCGTTCACGGTGGCCATGGCCATCAACCTGGAACCCATTTATGCCATCGGCTTGGCGCTTTTGGTCTTTGGGGGAGAAGAGGTCATGCCCCCAGGGTTTTATGGGGGAGCCGCGGTTTTGATTTTGAGTGTGTTCCTGGACGTGCTCCTGAAAAAGCGACGTTCAAAGGGGGCTCAAACCACAGGCGTCACACCATCAAGTCCAGCGTGATGGCGTCCCCCATGGGCCATTGGTCCTCGGGAATGCGCAGCCTTTCGTGGTGCCATTCACATTTGCCTGAAGTCAAGAGGCCAGTCAAAGCCTCTTGTTGACGGACATCCAAGCCTGTGGTTGTTTTGAGCAGGTCGGGATTGATGCCTTGCGCCCTCCTTAGCCCTGTGATCAGCGCCTCATTGAATTGATCTTCTGCGGTGAGTGTCTCCGCCTGAATTTGGGTTGAAAACACACCTTGTTCAGCCGCCTTCATATAGGCCGCGTTGGAGCGACCGTTCCACCACCTTCGGGGGCGCTTAAAGCTGTGCGCGCCTGGACCAATGCCCAAGTAAGGAGTGCCATCCCAATAGGCGCTGTTGTGCTGGCTGTGCCCACCGGGCCGGGCAAAATTGGACACCTCATAATGCTCAAACCCACCAGCCTTGGAGGCTGTGCAGAGCTGATTGTACTCTTGGATGACCTGAGAATCTGGAGGGGGAACCAATTGTCCTTTGGAGAGTTGGCTCCCATAAAGGGTCTTGGGCTCCGCAGTGAGGATATAAGAACTGAGGTGGTCCACAGGCAAATCCAGCGCGCGTTGAAGGTCTTTTTCCCAGCGGTCCTTTTGTCCCACAGGAACCCCATAGATGAGGTCCAGCGAAAGGTGGTCAAACCCCGCCTTGGCGGCATTCAGAATCACCTCTTCGGCTTTGTCTGCACCATGGATGCGGCGCATCCACTGGAGCACATCCGGCTCGAAACTTTGAACACCAATGCTCAACCGGCCGACGCCAGCCTCTTTTAGTTTGTCCAGAACCGGTCCATTTAGGTCCTCGGGGTTGGCCTCGAGTGTCCATTCCTCTAGGGCCCAATTGGCTTCAGAAAAGGCCACAGAGGCGATTTCCTTGAGGGCTTCTGTGCTCAGCAAACTCGGGGTTCCTCCACCGAAATAAAGGGTGGTGAACGTTTCTTCCTTCCAGTGTGGGAGCTCCGACTTGAGTTCGATTAAGAGGGCTTGCACCATGCGGTCTCGGTCAGCCAGCTTGGTCGTGAAATGGAAGTCGCAATAGGTGCAAGCTTGGGCGCAAAAGGGAATGTGCACGTAGAGACCAGCCATGTTGTGCAATGTCGGTTGCGTAGGCGGTAAATTGCAGTCCATGTCCGCTTACCGTGACCTCCAAGGGAACAACGTGCCCGCCACCCCCTCTGAATGCCTCGTTCATCGCGATGCCAGGGGCATCTGGTGGGTGAGGGTGGGGGTGAAAAACCACAGGGTGGCCCTGCACCAGTCTTCGGAGGGACGGTGGGAAGTGCATTTGGACGGCACCAATGACGTTTGGACCCGCCATGGTCTTCGGGAACAGCTGATGGAGCGCATGGGTCTGGAAGACTCCGTGGCCGGAGCGTCCAAAGAACTCCGGGCGCCCATGCCTGGAAAAGTCCTTGAGGTGTTGGTCTCAGAGGGTCAGGGCGTTTCAGAGGGAGAGCCCATGTTGGTCTTGGAGGCCATGAAAATGGAAAACGTCCTCAGAGCGGCAGGCGATGGAGAAGTGGGCTCCATTCTCGTAGATGCCGGACAGGCCGTAGAAAAAGACGCCGTCCTGATTGCGCTTTTGGACTGAGGTCCAGAGCAACGTTGGGTCCTCACCTTCCGTTGTGGATAATACCTGACGGAGCCTGAAGACGGCTTCCTGTCAGGTCTACCTTCGATTTATACCCATGTGCAATTTCACCACAAGGCAATTTCTGTTGGCCATCTCAATGTTGGCGGGGGGATTCCCCCTCCTGGCGCAGACCTGCTCAAACCCCCAAACCCTCTGTCCAGAGTCACCCACTTCGGTGTTTGTTCTCGACGGCGCGGATGCCTTTCTGAATTTTGAGTGCATTGATGCCACCCACGTGGCGGTTCTCCGGTTCAGGTCCAACCACAACTTTGGCGACCCGGGCAATGCCAGAATTCGAATTTCTCAAGTCTCTTGTGACGGTGATTTGGGCCCCGATACGCTGGCCGCCGTGGTGGTGAGCGCCTCCGGTGCGCCTTGCGACCCGGCGGGCTTGACAGCCATGGGTCCTTGCGTTTCTGGGGTGAATGATTTGGTTTGGGAGACCTCGACCCTGGTTCAAAACAGCGAATACTTCATTCTCATTGGCACGCAACACGATCCGGCAGAATCCATGTGCGGCATGTACGTTGAGCTGGAAGGCGAAGGCGTCACGCTGGATGCGTGCTGCAACCACACGTTGATTCCCGGCGCGTCCGCGGAGTTGACAGTGGTTGGGGGAGACCCTGTTTTTGGATACGTCTGGTCCCCCAACTTTTACCTGTCCGACCCGGACATGGCCACCACAACGGTGACGCCAGCGGAAACCATCAGCTACCAAGTGGACGGTCAAATTGGAGAATGTCAGGTGAGCACTTCGGTGACCGTGACGGTGGGCAGCCCCATTCTGGTTCCCAACAGTTTTACCCCCAACAGCGATGGGATCAATGACTTTTGGACCATCGACGGAATCATTGCCTTTGAAGGGGCCAGGGTGGAGGTCTTTAACCGCTGGGGCCAGCTCGTTCACCGCTCCTTGGGTTATGCCCAACCTTGGGATGGGACGGGACGTTCAGGAAAGCCCCTGACGCCAGGAACCTATTACTACGTCATTGAACTCAACGACGCGGATCTGCCGATTCCGCCGGAAACCGGACACGTGGCCATTATTCGATGAAGGAATACAGCACTTTCTCCATTCGCTTTGTCTGTGTCGCGATTTTGAGCGCCACACTCACGGCTTCAGCGCAGCAACTGCCGCTGCGCACCAACTGGCAATTCAACTATTTCCAGGAGAACCCGGCATTTGCTGGCTTCACCGATTGCCTGGAGCTCAAAGCCGGGTTTCGTCAGCAGTGGGCCGGGTTTGATGGGGCGCCGCAAACGGCGTTCGCCAATCTGCAAGGTGAAATTGGGCGGTCTGCAGGCGGAGGCATTCACGGTTTTGGTGGACGTGTCACCGACGACTCAGCGGGTCCCTACGGCTTTACGCAGTTGGATTTGGCCTATGCCTACCACATGAAAATGTCGCAAGGCTGGAAATTGGCGGCGGGCGCATCCCTTGGGTTCATGCAATACCGGCTGGACTTGGGGGGCATTGATTTGCCGAACAACGAATTGGATGACCCGGCGATCACTTCGAGCACCAATCAGTTGCTGGCGCCCACCATGGATTTTGGGTTTTGGGTGTACAACAAATACACATTTTGGGGCCTGTCGATTCAAAACCTGATTGAGCCCTCTGTGGATGAATGGGGGTTGGACTCGCGGTTCCGACGTCATGTTGGGTTTTATGGCGGCTCTTTGATTCGGTTGGAAGGTCCATGGAGCTTCCACCCCGCTGGATCACTTCGTTTTGCTGCAGGTGCCCCAGTTGCGGTTGACGTCCAAGCCTTGTTTGACTACGACGAAGCGGTGCGGTTTGGAATTGGATACCGGAACGAAACGGCATTGTCAGGCTTGTTCAGCCTTCAGGTGACCGAAAACGTGAAGGTGGGCTATGCATACGACAGGAATGTTGGCCCACTTCAACAGGCTGGGTCCAGCACACACGAATTCACCCTCGGCATCTTGGCTTGCCCTGTCAAGGGAAGCCATGTTCCCTGCGCAGCATTCCAATGACGGCCATGGAACTTCTGAAGCGCGGACGCGTAAACCGACAAAACAGCCAATGAGAAACGACCTTGGAGAACGCCGCTTGAGCTGGGCCACACGAATGTTGGGCTCCGGTCATGCTTTCCTCCAGGGGGTGTGTTTCTGGGTTGCCATGGGCTTGGCCCAAACGGCTGCGGGACAATGCCCAGACAGCATAGAGGTTCTTCAGCCGATCAGCTGCAGTGGCGCAGATGACGGCGTTCTCACGGTTAGCGTACCAGATGGTGAAGACCCCAGCAGCGTTTATTGGTTGTTCGAGGACGACACCTTGTTTGGAGTGGTCCAGTCTGGATTGGGCCCGGGAAGCTATCTCGCTTTTGTTCCCGGTTGTGGGGCCTTGGGCGAAACACTCGATGAGCCCTTTCCGTTTTTCATCACCTCGACCCTATCACAGTCACCCACGTGCGATGACCCATGCTCTGGTGTGATTGAAGCCACAGCCAATTTTGGCACCGGCGACGTGGAATTCACTTGGTCTCACAATGCGGCACAGACCGGACCTACGGGAACGGGAATCTGCGAACAAGTGGTGTTGATCACGGCCACAGACGCCAACGGTTGCCAGGACCAAGAAATCGTGGTGGTGGAGATCCCTCCTTTGGAAGTCCTGGCATTCGGAGAGTCTCCAAGCTGCAATGGATTGTCTGACGGAACCGTTGCGGCGGTGGCCTCTGGTGGCTTAGAGGGGGAGTATTCATTTGTTTGGACAGACGGCGAGGGAAATTCCATTGGCAACACGGCTGACGTCTCAGGCCTCTCCGAGGGAACCTATGTGGTGACAGCGACAGACACCGGAGGGTGCAGCGCGTCCACCAACGTTGTACTCCAAGATCCTCCACCTGTTAGCATTGACATGGCCTCGGAAGGGGTCAGTTGCTTTGGCGACACTGACGGCGAGGCATCGGCCTTCTTTTCGGAAGCGGTGTTTTACGAATGGAGCGGCCCGAATGGATATTCGTCCAGTGGGGAGAGCTTGGATGTGATTGAAGGGCTGTCGCCGGGAATCTACACCGCGATGGTGACCGCCGCCGATGGGTGCGCAGGAGAGGGGGCCACAGAGGTTGACGAGCCAGCTCTGCTGGTGGGGCAGCCTTTTGACGCGCCACCAACCTGTCCGGGAGAATCCAATGGAACGGCCGGAGTCGTGGCCTTGGGAGGCACCCCTGATTATTCTGTGACTTGGACCCTGCCCTCTGGAGAGCAAGCCAGTGGAGACTTCCTCAACGGCCAGCCTGCTGGCGTTTATTCTTTTGAATTGGTGGATGCCAATGGTTGCACGGCCACGGGGGAAGTGACCCTAGAAGAGCCCGAGCCGATTTCCATTTCTCTCAACACCACTGGTCCGTCTTGTGCTCAAGGCGAGGGGTCAGAGTCTGGAGTGATTGTAGCCACCGCCACAGGTGGAACCGGACCTTATTTGGCTGGATGGTTTGATGCAGAAACAGAGCAGTTGATCGGCTCTGGACTGGCCATTTCTGGCTTGTCCGCAGGGGTTTATGGCCTGGGGCTGATGGACTTGCTGGGGTGCGTTGTTGACACCATTGTAACGCTTGAAGCTCCGGACACTTTGATCGCATCGGTTGTGGCGAACATGCCCACATGCTTTGGGGATTCCGATGGCCAAGCCTCTGTTGTGATTGACGGAGGGGAGCCCGATTTCTCTGTGGTGTGGACCGGGGACATCGACCCCACCATTGGGCCGTCGATTGATGGACTTGGAGCCGGAGAATACTTTGCAGCGGTCAGCGACGCCAATGGGTGCACCGCCGAGGTGGGCTTTGTTTTGGCGGCTCCCGACCTGCTTGAATTGACAGCAGAAGCCCAAGACGCAGGCTGCTCAGGAGAAGATGGCTCCATTGAAGGCGCTGCCTCAGGAGGGGTGTTGGATTACACCACCATTTGGATGGGAGATGAGGGAGTGGTCGGCGAAGGGTTGGCGCTGGAGGGCTTGACCCCCGGCCTTTATTCAGGCGTCTTGACCGATGCCAATGGGTGCGCAGCCGAAGCGACCGTTGAGGTGGGCCAACTGCCGCCCGTGGCGTTGACCTTGGACGACCTCCAACTGGATTGCGTCAATGGCACAGGGGCTGTTTCAGCCAGCGCCACGGGTGGAGAACCCCCGTTGGTTGTCACGCTGACCGGTCCCTCAGGCGAAGTGGATCCTTCGGCCTGGGCTGCACTCCCCGAGGGGGAATACACGTGCACAGCCACAGACGAACGCGGGTGTTTTGCCGATACCGTTTTTGCGATCGATCCACTTTTGGACCTTGAAGTCTCCGTGTCGCCAGCAGGGTGTGGCGGACTTGGTCAACTGAACGCCAATGCCATTGGGGGGTCTGGAGACTACGCGTTTATGGCAGACCCCGTCGGGAGCCCCTCTGAGTCTGGAGCAGGCTTTGCGTTGTGGGACGCTTTGCCTCCAGGGGATTACGTGGTGACTGTCGACGATGGAACGTGTACGCAACAGGCATCGGCGACCATAGAGGGTGTCACCTTGTTTGATTGGACCGTGACCCCCACCGAGTATGGCTGTCCTTCAGCGCCAGGAGGGCTGTTGGTGGAAGTCAGCGGCGGAGCAGAACCCATCAGTTACAGCGGGACCAGCGTCAATGGCGAGGTGTCCTGGAACAGCGCGGACACCACAGGCCTGGAGCCAGGTCAGTATTTGATTTTGGCCTTGGATGATGCCGGCTGTGAGCGCGATACGCTCGTTGAGGTGTTGGCCTCACCAGAATTGAACTTATCGGTCTCCGCTTCAGACATGTCTTGCTTTGCTGAAGAAGACGGCTCGCTGGTGGTAGAGGCCTCAGGCGGTTCCGGTGCTCTTGCGGTGGGCGCTCAGGGTCCAAGTGGGCTGGTTGTTTCGCCTTTTGAGGGCTTGGTTTCAGGAAGCTACACCGTGGGTGTCCTCGATGACAGGGGATGCGCGGCCGACACAACGGTGCAGATTTTGGAGCCCGCGGCCATTGAGGCAGAGGTGACGGCCCAAGCGGAAAGTTGCGTTTCTACGGCAGACGGATCGGTTCAGGTTGTGGCCACAGGAGGAACCGGGGAGCTCTTGGTTCAGTGGGAAGGAGGACCTCAAAATGAATCTTGGACAGGGCTGTCCGAGGGCCTGTATGGGTGGACGGTGACCGATGAAGCGGGCTGCACCACAGAGGGCCAAGCCGAAGTGGAATTGGGTGGGGGGCTCGAGGTCACTTCTGGGGTGGATTTGGGCGACTGTATCGATGGAGTCCCCAATGCCAACGTGAGCCTGTACTTGATTGGAAATGCAGACTCTGCCCAGGTTTTGCTGGGTGGTTTGCCAGCCGATGAGGTTGTGGCCACATCGGAATCTGGGACATGGACGTGGTTCAACCTCCCTTCAGGGTCATACGGTTGGTCGGCCAGCTTGGGAGATGACTGTGGCGCCAGTGGTGCTGTGGAGGTAGAATTGCCAGAGCCATTGGTTTGGGAGGGCGCAGCAACGCAGCCCTTGTGCGAAGGCGACAGTGGCATGGTTCAAGGCACCGCCTCTGGAGGGACGTTGCCTTTGTTGATAGAGTGGTCTGGCACCACAACACAGGGAGACACTTTGATGGGCACAGGCCCTTCGACAGGGCCGATTCCGGCGGGGGAGTATTCCGTTGTGGTGTCTGATACAGCAGGCTGTTCTGTGTCCACATTGTGGTCGTTGGCTCCGCTTTCGGTGGGGCTCACCATGGGGTTTGATTTGGTGCAGCCTTCGTGCGGCGGTGCTTTGGTCGGAGAGGCCACCATCGTCCCTTCAGGAGGGGTATTGCCCTACGGCCTTGTGGTGGAAGGCGCCGCGGACAGCCTGTTTCTGCCATTCTTGGTCACAGGATCGTATCCTGTTTTCCTGACCGATTCGGTGGGATGTACGGCCACAGACACCATCGTGATCGATCCTGCCAGCGACTTTGAGCTCATGGCCATTGTGGATTCTGCTTCTTGCGCAAACAGCGAAGACGGAAGCATCGTTTTGGAGACTTCCAACGGAACGGGCGACCCGGACTTCACGTTTGTGGGGCCGTTCGGGGCCATTCCCGTGGGAGACACCATCACCGGGGTGGGACCGGGTGTTTATGAGATTACGGCCATTGACGAAGCGGGCTGTCCTGCAGTTTTGTTGGTCTCGGTTCAATCTCCTCCACCGCTGTTTGTGGTGTTGGACAGCTTGGTTCGCCCCAGCTGTGCAGGAGATGAGGACGGCACCTTGGTGGCCTTGGCTTCAGGGGGCTCTGGTGATCCAGTAACGTGGTCGTTCAACTGGTTTTTGGACAGTGCTCTGGTGGGCACGGGCCAAGGGTTGTACGGCATCGGTGAAGGTGAATATGCGGTGGAAGTCATCGATGACGCGGGGTGCACCGAAGAGATTGCCTCCATTCCATTGGTGGCAGAAGGCGACGTTTCATTGGTGGTGCCAGAAGACACCACCCTGTGCGCCGGACAACCGCTCAGCATGGAGGCATATGCCGAGGGCGCAATCCAAACATCGTGGTTGTTGCCTGACAATTCTGGGGGCTCCGGTCTGATGGCGGGGGTTCTTCAGGTTGAGGGTGGTGTGGGCCACTGGGTGTTCACAGCGTCCAGGCTCGGCTGCGTTCGAACCGACTCCGTTCAAGTCACGGGACTGGCTTTGCCAGCACCCAATGCGGGCAACGATCAGACCATACCCGAAGGAGGAACAGCGTCATTGGGCGGTTCGGCAAACCCAGACTGGGACTACTCTTGGGTGCCCGAGGAAGACGTCGTGTCCAGCGACCTCGCGGCAACGGCTACACAAGCGTTGTTTGGCGCCACAGAATTTGTGTTGACTGCGGTCAACCCAGAAGGCTGTTCCGCCACAGATACCGTTTACATCGACGTGTTGTTGGAACTGGACGTTCCGTCGGGCTTCACACCAAACGGAGACGGCATCAATGATGCGTGGAACTTGGGAGGCCTGGACCAATATCCCAGCGCTCAGATCACCATTTTCAATCGGTGGGGCGACATATTGCTGACCCAGGGTTCGACCGAGGCTTCTTGGGATGGAACCTTGAACGGAATCGCGGTTCCCGTGGGCACTTATTACTATCACATCCGCGTCGACGAGACGGCTTTGCAGGCCGAGTGGACGGGGCCAATCACCTTGATGCGATGAGCCAGCGCCAACCCCACTTGCGTTTCGGTGTTCACCTGCTGATGGTGCTGCCCATGTTGTGGCTCGGTCAGGCTGCAATGGCGCAGCAATTGCCCATCACCACCTTGCCCTTAGACCATGCATTTGATGCCCATCCAGCAGCGGCATCGGACACCTTGATCCACGTGAGCATTTGGCAAAGGAGCCCTTGGAGCGGTGTGGCTTCTGCACCCCGGACCACATCGTTGGCCATCACCTCACCCACCGGGTCCAGCTCGTTGTCTTGGGGCGCCAGGTTTTGGAGCGATGTGGCGGGCCCGACGAGGATGGCGGGTGCCCACGCCGGCTTGGCTTACGCCACGCAATGGACGGAAGGGTTGAGGATGTCCTTTGGACTGGGCTTGGGTTGGACACAGTTTGCCATTGACGGCAATCGAATCGAGTTTGAACAAGCCGGAGACCCCGCCCTAGGCGATACTTACAGCGCCACAGGCTTGCCCGACGCCAGCGCTGGAATCTGGTTGTCCAGTGACCGGCTCAACGCGGCCTTTTCGGCAGGCCAAGTGCTCGGTGGAAACCTACCCGTTTTCAACGGGACAGGCGCGGGCTCTCAGCTTGAATCCCACATGAGGGGAATGGTGACGTACCGCTTCGGATCAGGTCAGTGGGGCTGGTCCCCCATCGTTCAGTTCCAACATCTCCGGCCCATTCCCGCTGAAGTTTCAGGTGCTTTGCGCGTGGATCGAGGCGGAGAGTATTGGGGCATGCTGGGCTACCGTTCAGCCGGAGCGGCTCACTTGGGCGCGGGCATCAAAATCAACAACCAACTGACGTTCAGCTACAATCGCAATTGGGCAACGGGGAATTTGGCCCGTGTTTTGGGCGGCGGTCACGAGGTGGTGTTGGCATTCACCGTGCCACGTTGATGACGCCTTCAGACGTGCGCAGAAGCGCCCCCCAAGGCAGGTAGTTTCGAAGCGACAACAAGAGACACCTGAGACATGGCGGGATTCAAGAATTTGGAGGATTTGGTGGGCGACTTGGAAGCCGGCTTGCAAAAGTTGAGGGCAGGAAAACTTGAGCCGGAGGAGTTGACACCCTTGGTGGATGACGCCAGAGAGCTCTGCGACCGACTGGTTTTGCTGAGGTTCAAGGCCCACGAATTTGCTTACGAGCTGAGGAGAAAAACGCCAGAAGGTGGGGTGGATGAAAATGTGGTTGACCGTCAACCTGTGCGCCCCTTCAGGATTGGTGCGGCCTATCAGACATCCCTGATTGATGCGATTGAAGAGGTGAGCCGCGAACAAGCGGAGCAGGCTGCCGACGCCAGACGTCTGGCGGGAACGCCCGACCTGTTTGACGCCGCGGTGGACCCCGTGATGGAGGAGTCACCCGCCAAAGTTGAAATCCCGACGAAAGAAGAGGAGCCGTCTTTTGCAGACATTGCCCAGTCTGGGGTGGTGGAAAAAGCGCCAGTGGAGGAGCCAGAAACAGCACAAGAGCCAGAAGGGAAAGAGGTTCACCAGGAAGCCGGTGCATTAGAAGAGGAGGCTTCAATGACAGGGCCTGTTGATCCGCCTGTTGATTCGCCCCTTGATCCGCTTTTTAATGGGATTGAAGAGGAGCCCAAAGAAGAGCCTGCTGAGGAAGCTGAAGTGGCCGCTGCCGATCCAGACCCGATAACAACGCCAGAACCAGCGCCAATTCAAACTGAGCCTGTGGCTCAGGAGGCAATCGTTTCCAGCGGCCAAGGCATGGAGGGCACGCCGTCTTTGGCGGAACAAATGGAGCGCAAGCCCATCCAAGATTTGCGGACTGCGTTTAGCCTTGTCGAGAAGTACGAATGCATCAAGGGGTTGTTCCAAGACGATGCCCTGTTGTTTGATAAGGTGCTCGAAGCCTTGGATGGAGCGGGAGACTATCAGTTGGCGCTGCACTGGCTCCAGCAGCATGTTCCGGAATCCATGGTTTGGGACCAAGAAGACCCCACTGTGGCGCGCTTCTTGGAACGGGTTCAAAGGCGGTACATCTGATGCTCACTGTGGTGCCCACCCCCATTGGCAATCTCGGGGACTTTACACCCCGCGCCATTGAGGCCGTTGAGGCGTCTGATTTTGTGCTTGCAGAAGACACCCGCACAACGGGGTCACTGCTGAGATTGAAGGGCGTTGAGGCTCGCCTCAGGCCCTTCCACGCCCACAACGAACACAAGGTGTTGGAGGAGGTGGTCTCTTCGCTCCAGTCCGGCCTTCAGGCTTGCCTGTGCAGCGACGCGGGAACCCCTGGAATCAGCGACCCGGGTTTTTTGTTGGTTCGGGCTTGCATTGAAGCGGGCGTCGAGGTCCAATGCTTGCCCGGTGCCACGGCCTTCGTTCCGGCCTTGGTGGTGAGCGGACTGCCGTGTGAGCGGTTCGTTTATGAAGGCTTTTTGCCGCATAAAAAAGGACGCCAAACCCGCCTCAAAGCATTGGCAGAAGAAGGAAGAACAACCGTGTTGTATGAGTCTCCCCACCGGGTGTTGAAGCTCATGGGAGAACTGTCCACTTTTTGTGGGCCTGAGCGTCAAATCAGCGTCAGTCGCGAGCTCAGTAAAAAATTCGAGCAGACCGTTCGCGGTACAGTGACGGAAGTCGCGGCGCACTTTTCTGAACACCCGCCGAAAGGAGAGTTCGTCGTGGTGGTAGCGGGGAAGACAGATTGAAGGCTTAAAACAGGACCTTTTGTAGGTCTCCAACGCGGGTGACTCGAATGAGCTTTAAGCCTTTAGGAGGGGGGGGCTCGTTGTTGCCCAACCCACTCACCACGAGCTTTTCCATTCCCATTTTGGCCGCCTCTGCCATGCGCTGCTCCAACCTTGCGACTGGGCGGACCTCACCCGTGAGGCCCACTTCTCCGCACAACGCGGTCTTGGGGTTCAGCGTCAGGTCGAGCGTACTGCTTAGAATGGCCCCTACAACGGCCAAATCGATGCCGGGGTCTTCCAATCGAATGCCCCCGGCCAGGTTCAGAAAAACGTCAGAGGCACCGAGTTTGAACCCACACCGCTTTTCCAGGACCGCCAAGAGCATGTTGAGGCGACGAAGGTTGTAACCTGTCGCAGAACGCTGAGGGGTGCCGTAAACGGCACTGCTCACCAAGGCTTGAATCTCGACGGTCAAAGGGCGGGCGCCTTCTATGGCCACGGCCAATGCCGTGCCGCTCAGGCGCGAGTCCGCATCGCCAAGCAAGGCTCCAGACGGATCGGTCACAGGGTGAAGCCCGTCTCCCCGCATTTCGAAAATTCCAATCTCTTGGGTAGAGCCAAATCGGTTTTTGACCGCCCTCAAAATCCGGTAGGCATGGTGGCGGTCACCTTCGAAAGTCAAGACCACATCCACCATGTGCTCCAGCACCTTTGGTCCAGCGATGGCGCCTTCTTTGGTGATGTGGCCGATCAGAACCACTGGCAATTGTAGGGGCTTGGCGGCCAGGATGAGTTCTGCGGTGGATTCGCGGACTTGTGCAACACTTCCCGGTGCGCTTTCCACCCGAGGAGTGTGCAGGGTCTGTATGGAGTCCACAAAAAGCAGATCCGGCTTGTGCTCTTTGACGGCCCTGACAATGCCCTCCGTAGAGGTTTCTGGGAGAATCAAAAGTTCTGGCCCCAAGTCTCCCAATCGGTCGGCGCGAAGCCGGACTTGTTCGGGGCTTTCCTCTCCGGAAACGTACAAAACCTTGCCTGCCGCTTTCATGGCGGTCTGAAGGCTCAAGGTGGATTTCCCAATTCCGGGTTCTCCACCCAAGAGGACCAGTGCCCCAGGCACCAAACCACCACCCAAGACACGGTCAAACTCACTTTCGCCAGTGCCAATGCGGTGGCTGGTTTGTTCAGTGTAGTCGATCAGTGGCCGCGCCTCAGCAACACCAGCAGCGACCGCAGCCCTTTCCATCCGCGGATTCGCAGACTCTTTGAATTCATTGACTGTATTCCAAGCCTTGCAGCTGGGACAGCGTCCGACCCATTGGCCAGTCACATGCCCGCAGTCACTGCAGACGAAGTGCGTTCTGGACTTCGCCACGGGGCTGAATCAACGGGCGATCATGACGCTACCGCTGAAGTCTCGGCCGTTCGGCAAGCTCAGCAAGTAGTAGTGGGTTCCAGAAGAAACGTCTCGGGCATTCCACAGGTTGTCATAGTTCTCTGAATAGAAGACTTGGTTGCCCCAACGGTCATAGACGGCTAAAATGGCTCCGTCGTATTTGAGCAGTCCCTTGATTTCGAACGTGTCGTTTTTGCCAAAGGACCCTTCCGCCGTTCCCGGGGTGAAGATGTTGGGGATGATGATGTCACAGTTGTCCCACTCCACTTGCCAGGTCCCAGAAACGCCGCCTGTAGAGCAAGGGTTGTAGCCCGTTCCAGTCAAAATCAACGGTGAATTGTAGTACGAGGAATCCAACAGGTTGTCGAATTGGGCCGTGGTAAAGGTGGTCTCGTCGGCATTCAAACCAGGAATTTGAATCGCAGAGTTGGCTTGGTTGGCCACCTCAATGGTCCAATTCCATTCCACCGCAAAGGTCGAATTGATTTGGAAGGTGTTCGGAATCTCTGGACACAAGAACAGGGGCCCTTCTGATGGAAGAAGAACGGGTTGTGGTGTTCCGACTTCTACAGGGTATCCCATCCACACAAATGTGCTGTCCTCAAACGAGGTGCATCCCAGTGGGTCTTCGAAAGTGGCGGAGAGCCATTCATTGTGGTGTGGGACAAACGTTGCGGTATAGGTGTCTGACACCGTTCCGTCTTCCCAAGTGACCGTCCAATCGTTGTCGGTCAGGGGGTCCACCAGAACGGTGTTTCCACCTTCACAATCCAAGCTGTAGGCTGGGAGAGGATTGGGGATGGGAACAAAAATCTGGACCTCTGCGCAGGCTTCTGTGGTTCCGCATTCATTGCTTGCCTCGATGCAGTAATCCCCGGCCTCGTCAGCGGTCAAAATCGCTTCGTCTTCGCCGTTGATGGTGCCATTGTTGAAGGTCCAGGACAGGTCGGCGTCATCTGAGGGGTCGAGTCCAGAATCCAAAATCACTTCGGTGCCGTCTTCGCAAACGATCACATCCTCCAGCTCAGGATCGGCCTGATTGGATGTCAGGATGGTGAAGGGGAAGTCCAAGGTGCCACAGAGGTTGCTCAGGGTGACCGAGAGGTCATACTCTCCTTCACCGTTGAACTCATACTCGGCAAACAGGCCTTGTGAGCTGTTGGCTTGTGGCCAATCAATGGGGTCAAGGGTACCTTGGAAAGTGGTGTCCATTTGGAAATTGACAGCCTCACCATCGCACAAGAGGTAGGTGTTGTCGTCCACAAGGTTGTTGGCTGGGCCAATCAGCTCTCCAGTTGGCGTGGTGCTGGTCTCCATTTCATAACAAGCGCTGTAACCGCAGTTGTCATCCGTGAAGCACACCTCGTAAATCCCCAATCCGCTGGTGGGGGTGAAAAAGGTGTTGAATTCAGTGGGGTCAGAGAAGAATCCGGTTCCGACACCAACGCTCCATGTTCCACCGACAGGGTCGACAACACAGTCGGCTGTGGCGGAGTAGACAAGACCGCCATCGGCAGGCAAGTCGTCCACCGGCTCTGGGTTGGTGGTGGTGCAGTTGTATACCGTGAAACTGAAGTCATCTACCGGGGCGTTTGCTCCGGTCACCAGCGTGATTTCCACCAAATCTCCCAAAGAGACCTCAATGTCTGTGTGCGCGGTAAAGACTTCGAAGCTGGCCAAGACATAATTGCTTTCAACGCCATCGGCATCGGTGATGACGACTTCCAGGAAGTTGTCTCCTCCCCAACCCGTAGGTTCTGAGGAAGTCATGTAAACCAAGAGGGGGCCGGCATCTGGTGTGGTGTATCCACCTTCGAATTGAACGCTGTAAAGGCTGTCACAAACAGGAGGGATGGTGATGTCGGGGATCACCTGGGTGACTTGCTCCACGTTGAAGACGCGCTGACCTTGACAGCCATCGTCATTGGTGATCAGGATTCGGAAAGAACCAGGGGTGACACCAATGGAGGTGTCTCCAGGAATCACAATCTCGCCACCAGCACCATTCCAATCGCCGTCCCATTCATACTCCACAAAGGAGTCCATGTCGGGGTCGCAAACGGTCACAATGGCCGTGTCATCTCCACAAATGGGGTTGGGTTCGATGCAGACATCTGGCAAGAAGTACAGGCTTTGATCAATGAAGAAGTCTTGCGAGGCTGAGCATCCTTCATCAATGGATGCCGTTACGGTGAAGGTGCCGCCAAACTCGTAGGTGCATTCGGGCCCAAAGCAACCCAAGGACCAGAAGTAGCTGTCAAAATCGTCGTTGCAGGTGATGGTGGTCTCTTGACCCGAACAAATGCTGAAGTCTCCTTCGACCGAAAGAGAGGGGAGGACAATGTCAATGACTTCCACAACAAAACTCAAGCTTGTAGAGGCCGTTGGGGTGCCGTCGTCTGTGGCAGTGATGTTTAAATTGTAAATCCCCACGTTGTCCTCCGTGCCAGCGAGAAAGGCATCGAGGTAGGTCACACCGTTTTCGACGTAAGTCCCATTGTTGGTCACCGCGTCCAAGTCTGTGAGCTCGATGCTGATGGTTTGTCCAGGCTCGGGGGCCAAGAAGCCAAGGTTGAGGTCAAGGGTGTCGTTCAGGCACACAAACAGCGTGTCATCACACCCACCTCCTGGGGTTTCCGTGGCAATGGGGGGCTGGTTGGGGTCAGACCCCGAAACGTTGACACACAGGTCTTTTCCGTTGAGCCACATGCAGCCATCTTGTTCGCCTTCACCTCCGCCATAAGGGCCATTGTAGCTGTCGTCTGTGAAGTTGAAGCGTCCGAACTGAACGAATTCATCGTCGTTGTTTAGCACGTCGATGCCCACCGTGGCAGGATCCGGTCCGCAGCATCCCCCTTCTCCACCCACATCACCGTGGGCCCACTCCATGTTCTCGTAGCACATCTGAACGTTGGCTGCTCCGCCACCAATGGCAACGGACCCGTCTTCAGAAAACACAATCTGATAACTGACGGTCCGCTCGTCGTGGTTGTTGTAGTAGCCCACATCCACCCAGTTCACGTAAACCGCAGTAGGTGTAATGCGATAGAAAATATCGCCAGTCAGTCGGTAGTCCGCATCACCCCAGTACCCAGAAATGATGTTGTAATTGGCGTCTGGAAGCTCTTCTGGTGTCCAGTCAATGACGGGTTCTGAAAATGAAATCAGGCCCTTGGAGTTGATGTAGAACTCATCAAACTCCAACCCGAAAAGGTTGAATGTGAAGGGCAGTGAAAGGGGGCCATGGGAGTAGTCCACATCAATTCCAGCACCTCCAGTGAATTGCTGCATTTCCGGAGTAATCTCCGTGTAGGTCTCGTCGGGTTCAATCCAGCATTCACAAGAGCCAGAACGCAAGAGGCGCTGCTGTTTGCGGGCTTCCTTCCGCGCGAGGTACTCAGGCGTGTTTTGGTGGCGCTTGATGACCGCGATGACCGCTTCCTGGTCGTACCCTTCCCAGGAGCGGTAAGTCTCCCATTCTGTGCGGTCCATCATCATGACGGCGAATTCAAAACCACCGTATTTACTGTGGATGGACTCAATTTCTGTGGGCAAAACCTCTTGGGCATTGCTGAACGCTGAAATTGAAAGTATACCGAAGGCGATGAGTAAGGCTCTCATTGGATGTTGTGGTTCTCGCGGGGGGGCGCAATATACTGAAGCTGATGTCCTAAAAACACCTACACCGCAGTAAGCGTTGCTTAGTGAGGCATTCCTGGCGGTAAATCAGCAATTTGGGGTCCTTGACAGGCCCTTTGTTGGCTTGGCGAGCCGTACTTTTACCAAGCCCATGAACAACATCCGGAACTTCTGCATCATCGCCCACATTGATCACGGGAAAAGCACCTTGGCAGACCGCCTCCTTCAGCAGACCGGTACAGTGAGCGATCGCCAGCTGCAAGAGCAGACGCTGGACGACATGGACCTGGAGCGTGAGCGCGGGATCACGATCAAGAGTCATGCGATTCAGATGAAGTATACCCGCGATGGCCAAGAATATGTGCTCAACCTCATTGACACCCCAGGCCACGTGGACTTCAGTTATGAGGTGAGCCGATCGATTGCCGCATGCGAAGGGGCATTGCTCATTGTTGACGCGACTCAGGGCATTGAGGCCCAGACCATTTCGAATCTGTACTTGGCGATTGAGCACGACTTGGAAATCATTCCCGTGCTCAACAAAATGGATTTGCCAAGCGCAGACCCTGAGGAAGTGATGGATCAAATCGTGGACCTCATCGGTTGCGATGTCGAGGACATTTTGCCGGCCAGCGGAAAAACAGGTCTGGGCGTAGACAAACTTTTAGAGGCGATTGTGGACCGGGTTCCGGCGCCAAAGGGAGACAACAGTGCACCGCTTCAGGCCATGGTGTTTGACTCTGTGTTCAATTCATTCCGGGGAATCATCGCCTATTTCCGAGTTCTCAATGGAGAAATCAAGAAAGGAGATCGCGTCCGCTTTTTCAACACGGGAAGGGAATACAACGCCGATGAAATTGGTGTCCTTGGGTTGGATTTGATTCCTGAGAAATCTTTGGGAACAGGGAGTGTCGGCTACATCATTTCTGGCATCAAAGACGCAAAAGAGGTCAAGGTGGGGGACACACTGACCCTTGCCGCATCTCCATGTGAGGAGGCTGTTCAAGGATTTGAAGACGTGAAACCCATGGTGTTTGCCGGGATTTATCCCGTCGACACAGAGGACTACGAGGAGCTGAGATACAGCATGGAGAAGCTTCAGCTGAACGACGCATCGTTGGTGTTTGAGCCAGAGAGTTCAGCGGCCCTTGGTTTTGGATTTCGCTGTGGGTTCCTCGGCATGTTGCACATGGAAATAGTGCAAGAGCGCTTGGAGCGGGAGTTCAACATGATTGTGATCACAACGGTCCCCAACGTGAGTTACATCTGCCACCCCAAGAAGGGGGAGCCCTTGGTCATCAACAACCCTTCTGAGTTGCCAGACCCAAGCAAGCTCGATCACGTTGAGGAGCCTTTCATCAAGGCCCAAATCATCACCAAGGCAGAATATGTGGGGTCCATCATGACCCTGTGCATTTCCAAGCGCGGCGTTCTGCACAACCAAGTTTACCTCACATCGGATCGCGTGGAGCTGTCCTTCTCCATGCCGCTTGGCGAAATCGTATTCGATTTTTACGACAAGCTTAAGAGTGTGTCTCGGGGCTACGCGTCGTTTGACTACTTCCCAGAGGACTACCAACCTTCTCAGTTGGTGAAATTGGACATCTTGATCAATGGAGACCAAGTGGACGCATTGTCTGCTCTGGTTCACCGTTCCAATGCATTTGAGTTGGGCAAAAAGATTTGTGCCAAGCTCAAAGAGTTGATCCCACGTCAGCAGTTCATGATTGCACTGCAGGCGGCCATTGGCGCAAAGATCATCGCCCGAGAAACCATCAAGCCGGTTCGAAAGGATGTAACCGCCAAGTGTTACGGTGGTGACATCACCCGAAAGCGGAAGCTTTTGGAAAAGCAGAAGAAAGGAAAGAAGCGCATGCGCCAAGTGGGCTCAGTGGAAGTTCCCCAAGAAGCTTTCTTGGCCGTCTTGAAGCTGGACTAACTGAGCCTGACGTCAGGCTTGTCTCGAGGCCAACTTGTTTTTGTTCGCCAACTGTCCGCAAGCGGCATCGATGTCTTCCCCCCTTGAGCGGCGGACATTCACGATCATGTTGAATTTGTTTTCAAGGAAGTCCTTGAACTCATCGGTTTTGGTCTGATCCGATTTTTGGAACAGGGCATCATCGATGGGGTTGTATTCGATGAGGTTCACCTTGCACGGAACGCAGGAGGCAAAACGAGCGAGGTCTCGTGCGTCTTCAATGTCGTCGTTGAAACCGCCCAAAAGGATGTACTCAAACGTGACACGGGTGCCTGTTTTTTCGTGGAAATGCACCAACGCGTCTCTCAGGCTGGAGAGGTCGTTGGTCTCATTGATTTCCATGATTCGGTTTCGCTTTTCATCCTCAGCCGCATGCAAACTGAGGGCAAGGTTGAATTTGACTTCATCGTCGCCCAGCTTGTGGATCATTTTCGCAATGCCGGCTGTGGAGACGGTGATTCGCTTGGGGCTCATGCCCAACCCGGGTGTTCCCGTGATTCGGTTCACGGACTCCAGCACGTTTCGGTAATTCAGCAAAGGCTCTCCCATGCCCATGTAAACGATGTTGGTGAGCGCGTGTTGGTGGTGGTGCTCAGCCAAATGTGCAATGTGTCGGACCTGGTCCACAATCTCTCCAGCGGTGAGGTTTCTGAGAAGCTTGAGTCTGCCTGTTGCACAGAATGCACAAGACAGGCTACAGCCGACTTGGCTGCTGATGCAGGCCGTCATTCGGTCTCGTGCAGGAATCAAAACCCCTTCGACCACTTTTCCCGGCTCGATGGGAAAGGCGCATTTGACCGTGCCATCACGGCTCACTTGCTCTTCTTCGGGAGCGACAGGCGACAATGTATACGTGTCTCCAAGAGCGTCGCGGAGCCCTTGTGGCAGGTTGGTCATTTCTGAGAACCCACGGGCCCCTTTGGTCCAAATCCACTCTGAGATTTGCTTGCTGCGAAAAGCCGGCTGTCCCAAGTCAACCAGGGCAGAACGCAAAGCCTCATCGCCCAAAGTGCGGATGTCAATCAATGAAGACATGATGCCGCGAAGTTAGGGCGGTGGGGTGCGTCTGCTTCAGATCATGGCCGTGTCCAACCCCGAAGCATCGTTGTCTGCGGACAGCAGCTCCGCCATTCGGCGCCGGAGGTCCTCCCTTTTGCGAACGGCCAGAGCGATTTCTTTGCCGTTGACCAAGGTGATGGAGTTGGTGCGGTAGTTGCACTGCCTGATTTTATTCAAATGCACCAATTGGCTGTTGTGGACCCGAACAAATTTCGAGTTGTCGATGAGGCTCTCCACGTACTTCAGGTTCTTCGAGACCATGAGTCGGGTGCCATCAGTTTTGTAGATGCACGCATAGCTGCCGCTGGCTTCTACATGGAGGATTTCGGAGTGACGAATGAAGTGGCGTTGCCCAGAGGTGGTGATTTCCAGCTTGCGATGAAAGTCGCCGTTTTCAATCATCTTGATTCTGAAATGCTCGCGGATTCTGTCAGCACAAGATTTGAGGTCCACAGCGTCCACGGGCTTGAGGAGGTAGTCAAAAGCTTGTCTGCGAATGGCTTCGATGGCGTAGTCCTGATAGGTGGTATAGAAGACCACGTAGAATTCTCGATCGTCAAAGCGGTCAATGAGGTCAAGACCTGATTCGAAGGGCATTCGAATGTCCACAAACACAATGTGCGGTCGGCCATTTCGGATGGCATCGTAACCGATTCGAGCATTCGGAGCTTGGTCAATCACGCGGATGAACGGGCAATGCCGTTCAATCTGACTGTGCAACACCTCACGGGCGGGCGCTTCATCATCTACGATGATGGCATCGAGCTGGGCATTCATTGGCGGACGATTTGGTTGTAGCATCATGGGAGTCATTTCCCACAAGCGTACAAAACCAAATATACGCATTAGACTTGGTAAAATGCAAATTCGCAGACGATAGAATGCAGTTTGTAGTCGTATTACCTCTACCCGACCTGCTGAATAGCCCAATCTATCGTAAGATGAACGTCAATATCGATGTGTTCAAATTTCTCTTTTGGACGCAGGAACCCGGTCCGAACAGCCACCAAATCGAGTTCGGGCACGGAAATGATGTATTGGCCATGAAGCCCCTGGTAGCTCATGAACGCAAGGCCATTGTGCTTTCCCATCCAAACCTGATACCCATAATGTTGAATGTCGCTTCCGTCCGCAAGAGGGCCCACAGGGGCCATCAACCGCCCAATGAAATCTTTACTGATGACCTGTTGCCCCCCCACCTTTCCAGAGTCCAGAAGCAACTGACCCATGCGGGCATATTCGGAAGCAGTGGAGTAAAAGCAGGCGTAGTTGCGCTCGTGACCTTGGTTGTCGATGGCCCAGCAGGCTTCTTCGGTGGCTCCAATGGGCCCCCAGATCTTTTGGGAGAACCACTCCCCCAATGACACGTCAATCACAGAAAGCAAGATTTCTTGAAGCAACAAGGTGTTCCCTCCTTGGTACTTCCAAGTGGCACCAGCCTGGCCTTTGACCGGGATGTTTTTGAGGCGGTCAAGGATGTTGTCTCCGTAGGTGCACTTGGCCATGAAGCCAAAGGGGTTCTTGTAGTTTTCTCCAAAGGGGATGTTGGACCTCATTTGCAACACGTGCTCCACCGTTAAGTCCGCGTTTGACCCTTCCGAATACCGGGGCAGGTATTTGGACACGGGGTCTTTGACTGAGAGCAGTCCTTCTTGCTCTGCCGCTCCAATGGCCAGCGCAGTGAAGGTCTTGGCCATAGAAAAGGAGTTGGTCCGCATGGTGTCTGCTCCTTGGATTCGATCCGAGACCCAGTCCACCTTGAGCGTGTCACGGTGAACGATGGCCAATGCTACCGTTTGAAATCGATGGGTCGAGTCCAGAATGCTTGGGGGGATGACCACGTCGTGGATGTTGGATGCTTTCGGCCATGGCCCTGGGAGACGTGGACGGTGGAATTCGCGCCGAACGGTTTTAAACCTCAAGTCATCGACCTGAGCGTTTTTGTATCCTCGCAAATAGCATTCTTGAAGACCGGACCAGATATGGGTGTTGTCGGTGATGATGCTCAATGCATAAATCCCGAGGGGCAGAGCCAAGAACCAGAAGCGGCTTTTTTTCATGAATGTGGTTTCAGGTGGTCCGCCCCCAAGACAGAAAGCAGGTGCGATTCAAGGGCAGTTTTGGCCTCGATTCTAGGCACTGAACGGCCACACTCGAGCTCCAGGGTCGTCACGCCGCGGTCTTGAATGCCGCAGGGCACGATGAGGTCAAAGAAGTCCAGGTCCGTGGAGACATTGAACGCCAAGCCGTGCATGGTCACCCAGCGGCTGCACTTGACTCCGATGGCACAAATCTTGCGCGCCTTCATCCCATCTTCAGGACGAACCCAAACGCCCGTGAGTCCATCAATCCTTCCTGCGTGGACCCCCCAATCGGAGCAGGTGCGCATGACGGCCTCTTCCAGCTGTCGCAGATACCACCCAATGTCGGTTCGGAATTGGTCCAGGTCCAGGACGGGATAGGCCACCAACTGCCCAGGACCGTGGTAGGTGATGTCTCCACCGCGGTTGATTTCATGGTATTCCACACCGAGGGCCTCAAGGCGCTCAGGGGAGGCGATCACATGGTTCGCATCACCGCTTTTGCCCAAAGTCAAAACGTGAGGGTGCTCGACAAACAGCAGGTGATGTTCGGGCCAAGGGTGATCGGGATCGACCTCCTCGGGCTGTCTGCCAGACTCGCTCAAGCCGGCCCTTCGCCTCGCAATTTTGCGGTCCACCGCCTCTTTGAGCAGGCGTTCCTGAAGGTCCCATGTGGGCTTATAGGCCGCATGGCCCAGGTCTTGAACGTGGACTTGAGGCCTCATCCCATTTTGGCCAATTCCCCTTTGAGATACTCGATGTGTCGGATGTCAACGGGGTCCACACCTGTTTTCTCGGCCATCAGCAATGACAGCCAGTCTCCGAGGTGGACCAGGTGCATCCAGCGCTGCAAGCGCGTGGCGCCAATGGCACGGGCTTCTTCAACCGCGGCGCCGGCCTGGGCAAAGATGTCCTTGCACAAGCGCATTCTTTCGGCGGTACGGGGGTGGTCCTCCTCGGTGTGAAGGAAGAGGGCCGCGATGCTGTCGTCTCCACTTTCCCAGCCCACCAGTTCGTTGTGGTTCATCTCCGGAAAAACATGGTGATTGCAAAGCCGTTTGGCGTTTTCATTGAGCTGCTGACGCCAGCGGATCAAGACCGGCTCCAAGGCGGCATCTCCATATAGCATGGGGCTTTTGGTGTTCAACACGTCCGCCCATTGGCCAGCCAACGTCACAATGGATTCGCGGTGGTGGCGCAGGGCGTCGGCAGAAGCCTGCACGTCTTCTAAAACCTGCGCGGCATCATTGGGGGTGTGCCCCAATGCGGCGAAGTGGTGCAACAATCCGGTCACGGCCCATCCAAATTGTGAGCGGGGCGGGTGTCCTCCTGGAACAGTGAGCACAGGCCAGCCATGCTCAGCGGCCAGCTCAGCGAGTTGGCCTCCTGATGTGAGCGCCCGAATGTGGGCTCCCTTTTGGATGGCTGCGTGCAGGGCGGTGAGGGTTTCCTCTGTATTTCCGCTGTAGCTGCAGGCCAGCACGATGGTTTTTGGTCCGACCCACGAAGGGATGCGGTAGTCGTGTCCAGAAGCGATGGGCACACGGGCGGCTTCACCCAATAAGCCGGCCAAAAACCGGCCGCCAATGCCCGATCCCCCCATGCCCAAAACAAGGATGTTGTGGTGCTCAGGTATGTCCATCATCAACGGCTGGGCCGCCATCGAGGAGGCTGCCGCAGAGAGTTGATCTGGAAAGGAATCGATGAGTGTGCGCATGATGCCGGTGTTCTCTGCTAATTTACTTCCGGGAAGACGTCCCGCGACAACCTAATTTCGCTGTGAATCAAGCCAACATGATCCGATCGGAACAGGAACGCATCAGACTGGAGAGCCTCCAGCAGCTCCGTCAATTGGGAATTGACCCCTACCCTGCCGCGGCATACCCCGTGGACACCCATGCTGCAGCATTGGCTGCGGACTTTGCTGAAGACCGCGAAGTCTGCCTTGCGGGCCGCATTCTCTCTCGCCGCATCATGGGAAAAGCCTCGTTTGCCGAGCTCCAAGATTCCAGCGGGCGCATTCAGATTTACCTCAATCGGGATGAACTCTGCCCGGACGAGGACAAGACCCAATACAACACCGTCTTCAAGAAGCTGCTCGACCGCGGCGACGTTGTGGGCATCAAGGGGACCACATTCACCACCCAAACGGGCGAGCCCAGCGTTTTGGTCAAAGAGCTCACCGTTTTGAGCAAGTCCATTCGGCCGCTGCCTTCCGTCAAGACCGATGACGAAGGCAACGTTCACGACGCCTTCACCGACCCTGAGCTGCGCTACCGCATGCGCTATGTGGACCTGCTCGTGAACCCCCATGTAAAGAAGACCTTCGAGGCCAGAACCAAGGTCATTCAGGCCATTCGGGAAAGCTTCATGGAAAAGGGATGGCTCGAAGTGGACACCCCGGTGCTCCAGGCCATTCCGGGCGGTGCAGCGGCGCGTCCCTTCATGACCCACCACAACGCCTTGGACATTCCGTTGTATTTGCGGATTGCCAATGAGCTTTACCTCAAGCGGCTCATTGTCGGAGGGTTCGATGGGGTTTTTGAGTTCTCTCGGAATTTCCGGAACGAGGGCATGGACCGCACGCACAACCCCGAGTTCACCATCATGGAGCTGTACGTCGCCTACCAGGATTACCACTGGATGATGGAGACGATTGAAAATTTGCTGGGCCGCGTTTGCAAGGCGGTACACGGGTCTACGAAGACCACGCTGGCCGGCAAGGAAATCGACTTTACCCCTCCGTACCGCAAAGTGACCATGCGCGATGCGATTTTGGAGCACACCGGCGTCGACATCGACGGAATGGACGAGAAAGGCTTGCGGCAGGCCTGCGCCAACCTCGACATTGAGGTAGACGAAACCATGGGCAAAGGCAAGTTGATCGACGAGATGTTTGGCGAGTGTTGCGAGGAGCACTATGTGCAGCCCACCTTCATCACGGACTACCCTGTTGAGATGTCGCCGCTTACCAAAGTGCACCGGGACAAGCCCGGGTACACCGAGCGGTTCGAGCTCTTCATCAATGGCACGGAGATCGCCAACGCCTACTCTGAGCTCAATGACCCCATCGACCAGCGTGAGCGCTTCGAGGAGCAGGTAGCGCTTTCGGAACGCGGCGATGACGAAGCCATGTTCATCGACCAGGACTTCCTGCGCGCCTTGGAATATGGCATGCCCCCGACAAGCGGTGTGGGCATCGGCATCGATCGATTGGTGATGATGTTGACCGACCAAACCTCCATTCAGGAGGTGCTCTTCTTCCCACAAATGAGGCCTGAAGTGTTTCGCACAGGTCCCGACCTCAGCGCTTTGGAGGCGATGGGCGTCCCTTCAGATTGGGCTCCCCATGTGGCAGCGGCAGGTTTCGATACCCCCGAGGCGATTCAGGAGTCCAAGCCTGCGGCCTTGCGCGAAAAACTCAACGGTTTCCGCAAAAAGAACAAGCTCGACTTGCCCGCTTTGCAACTGGAAGAAGTAGAGTCTTGGGTGCAATGAGGCCAACGTCAAGACCCGCCGCGTTGCTTGCCTCCGCTGCGGTGGTGATGTGCATCTCGTTTTGGGGCTGCTCCTCTCCGAATGCCCCGGTCATAGGGCATTCAGAAGGCACACAGAGGGACAGCATCACCGTGGTCTTGTCCAAATATTACAGCAGCCAGAACTACCGGAAGTGGCTCGGCCGGCTTCACCATTCTCAAGGGCTTTCGCCACTTCGGTTCTTCCAGGCTTATGGGGCAAGTGAAGGTGTGCTGAATCAAGAGTTGAGCCGCGCCAGCGCTGTGGTTCTCACCGGTGGAGAAGACATTCACCCTGCGCGATACAATCAAGCAGCGGACACGGTGCGTTGTGGTCGAATTGACCCCGAGCGAGACCGTGTGGAACACGTGCTGTTGGATCACGTCCTCTCGACGGGAGTGCCCTGTCTGGGGGTTTGTCGGGGACTACAAATCATGAATGTTCATGGCGGAGGCTCCTTGATGCCGCACTTGCCTGATGAGGGCCATTTGATGCACAGAGGGGGGCAACCGGGTCAAACTTCGGACACCCTTCACCCGGTTGAGGTCATGGCGCCATGGGCTTCAGGTCCGACCTCCTTTTCGAAGGGCGATCAGGCGTCGGTGGTGAGCCATCACCACCAAGGAATTGGGCGGCTTGCGGCATCTTTTGAGGCATGGGCCAAGTCTCCGGACGGGTTGATTGAGGGGATCCGCCATTCGGATACATTGTCCCTTCCTTTTTTGGTTGGGGTTCAATGGCATCCTGAGCGTTCTGATTCAGGATTGACCCTCACCGATGGATTAGGTCTGGCCTTGCTGGCGGCCATCGAGGACGGGACCGCCGAAGGAAAGGGGCCTCACTGAGACAGGTTCGACGCCAGTTGTGGCGTCTGTGCTCCGCTCATCCGGGCCATTTCTTGAAGCCACATGTCCACCCTTTGGGCAAAAGCCTCCGTATGATCATCGTGAATGGGGGTGGACGGAGGGAATTCTTCGCGCAGGTGGTCCACCTGCTGTCCGTTCTTCCAAAACCGAAAGCACACGTGAGGACCCGTGGCCAGTCCTGTGCTGCCCACGTAACCGATGACATCTCCTTGTCGAACCGCCTGTCCTTCTTTGACTTTGCGGCGGCTCATGTGGAGGTACTGGGTGGTATAGGTAGCATTGTGCCGGATTTTGACATACTTCCCGTTCCCCTTGGTGTAGCTTGATTTGATGACCACGCCGTCTCCCACAGCGATGATGGGCGTGCCCTTTGCTGCGGCATAGTCCGTTCCAAGGTGCGCCTTGACCTTGTTCAATACAGGATGAAGCCTGCGCTTATTGAAGCGGCTGGAAATCCGGCTGAACTCAACGGGGGCTTTCAAAAAGGCCTTTCGAAGGCTGGCTCCGTTTTCATCAAAATGGTCCACGCCGTCTCCTTGATCAAAGGCAAAAGCGGGGAAGTTGCGTCCTCTGTGAATGAACTCCGAAGACAGCACCCGCGGCATTCCGACCGGTTGGTCATCCACCCAATCTCGTTCGTACAAGATTTGAAAGCGGTCACCCTTTTGAATCCGGCTAAAGTCAATGGTCCAAGCGTAAACTTGGGCCGTGGCCAGGGCCAAAGTGGTGGAGTGCCCCGCGTCTTCGAGGGTTTGAGACAAGCTGCTGTTCACCTCGCCTTCGATGAACCGGCGGCGTGTTTGCGAAGGAAACTTTCCGCGACGGGCTCCACCGGCTTCCGAGAGGTCAAAAACCACATACTCCTTGGCGGTGATGGTGTAAGCGAAGAAGCGCGGTTCCCCGTCTGGAGTATGGAACAAATGCCACTCTTTTCCTGGCCGCATGCGCCGCACATCAAAGGTCTCTTTGTCTACAGTTGCAATGCGGTGAAGGGTTTGTCCGCTGACGCCCAAGGGAGAAAGCACGTGAGACAAACTCTGGCCCTTCCTTACCTGACCTGACGTTACCTCAAAGTTCTCTTCTCGGCTCATTGCGAACCGATCCATCTGTTTTTCTGTGCGGGACAGAACTGCGGGAGCCGCCAATTCTATTTGGGCATTGGCCATCAGCGAGGCCGAATTTGTTCCCACTTCCGGACCCCCACATCCCCACAGGGAGAGGGAGAGGAGGCCAAAGAAGAAAAGAGAACCTGAGGGAGTGCGCATGAATCGAAGTGGAGAAGCAATTTGCCTCTCCTCTCTTACCCAACGGACGGCAGGTCAAAAAGTTTTGCCGTCGTGGGGCTTTAACGTCTCCGTTATGACTTGGATGTGGGGCTGGTGTGGTGGGTGACGTGCGTCAAGACCCATTTTTTCCCCCAGTCGGACTTCTCTTGATCGGTCCACAGCTCCGGGAAAAAGATCAAGGACTGAAAACGCGGAGGCAGGTATTGCTGCCAATTGGTCCCTCCTGTGGCGGCAATGTCCACGGGGTTGGACTGCAAGTGGCGAACGGCGCTCCTGTAGTGAGACAATGGCCAGTGCACATTCACCAGTTCGTCCAAGTTTCGCAGGGCCTCTTTGAGGGCGTCTGTTTGCTCGCCTTCGGGCAGACCGAGCCACTTCTTTCGGAGGTTGGTGTAGAATCGATTCTCTGCAAAATCCACAATCTTGCCTCGGTACTTGGCCTCGAACTGTTTCAAGGTCAAAGTGGGTTCCCCCGTGGCCAATTCGGTGGCCCCCCTCCGCCAATACAGGGCATCGAACATCTCCTCGATGTCGTCCAGACCATGTCCGGCGTGGTTGTCGCGCAACTCTTGATGGACCAGTCTGTCCATCGATGTGCAGGCGATCTCCACGAGTCGGTATTGGACGCTCTGAAAACCACTTGAGGGCAAGAGGGACATTCTGAACTTCAGAAATTGACCGCGGTCCAAGCCGTCGACCATGATGTCGAAACTGGAAACGAGGTTCTCGAAGTACCGATTGACGCGGGTCACTTTCGTCAACATGGAAGAGGCGTCCATGTCCACCGCTTCGTGAATTTGCCTCAATTCATGCAGAGACAGCTTGAAATAAAGCTCTGTGATTTGGTGGTACGTGATGAAAATTTCCTCGTCCGGAAAGGGGGTCACCGGGTGCTGCAGGCTCAGCAAAGTATCGAGGTTCACATAGTCCCAATAGGTGGGGAAATCTGCGTGAAGGAGACCGTCCAAATAAGAAACAAGGTCTTGCCCCATGGCAGCATACTTGTCACGAAGGAGCCCAAGCCTTTCGAGTACACCAGAGTCAAACGCGTCGTGATTGGCCATGGAGCGCAAGTTAGTGCCCGATGGCACCCGCAGAAACGGCCCCTTGAGTATCGGCGCTTTCATCGGCCTCGAGTTCAAGGCGAATGGAGCCGATCAACAGGTCCGATGTCACCAAAACCGGGATTCGGCGGCTGTCCGCGCTCACATGAACGGTTAGGTCGCTGTCGGATTTCCAAATCCTGCCTTTTTGAACCACAGGCGAAAAACTCCAGCAATCGAATTCTCCCGATTTCACCTTCACGTTTCCGCGGCCAGTGAGGCGGGCCCTGAGCGGGTGAATCTTTCCATCGATGAGGGTGGGGATCTCGATGAGGTCGCCCACGTCCATTTGCTCGATGGGAAGGTTTCGTGCGTAATAGAATGCGGAAACCAAGTCCTGGCAAAAGGCGGGCAATGCATGGTGGCTCACCCGATCATCTTGTGTGGTGGTGGAGGTTCTTCGCTTGGCATCGAAGGCGATGTCCCGTTCCAAGCGATAGCCACCTTCTCGGACGCGCCGAATGAAATGGTGGGGAAACAGCCCAGCTTGGTCGATGTGGGTCTCGTAGTGGTCCCGAACCTTAAAGGCCCAGTCAAATGCGCGAAGGCTTCGGCCGGTTCCCACCACCCGCCACGTGGGGCGGCCATCGTAATCTGGTCCGGCTTCAACATGCAGCCTTGCTTTGCCGGCTTCGATGAAACCATAGCGGACGCTGTAGTGAAGGTCTTCTCCGTGAAAGTTGGCCACAGGGGGCAAGCTGCGAAGCTCCAATTGTGGTCTGCTCGCCGCGGAGTCCAGAGAAATTTGCGCAGGTCTTTTGCTCTTTTTGCCTGCCTTTTGGCACAGTGCCACGGGTGTGGACATCAGAAAAAGAGAGAGCAACAAGAACAGGCGCATGCCCACACGGAGCAAATTCAGTGCCGAAGTTTGCCGATCAGGCCCGAAAGTGGGCAACGCACTTCAATTCGATGGCGATTGGAGTGGGCAAAGCGCCCACTTCCATGGTCGTCCTGCATGGGCGAAGGTCGGCATCAACATGCTCGAAATGCTCGCGGTATACCCGGTTGAACGTGGTGAAATCGCGCTGCATGTCGGTCAGGAAAACGGTGATGTCCACCAAGTCTTCCCACTGTGCACCCTCAGACTCGAGAATGGCCCGGACGTTGGCCAGAACGCCCCTCGCTTGTGCCTCGAAGTCAAAGTCGGTGAAGTTGCCGTTGTGGTCTTGTTTCAATCCGGGCACACCCTCGTCGTGGGCGCCACTTCCCGGAATTCGGGGGCCAACACCACTCAGAAACAACAAATCCCCGACGCGACGGGTCAAGGGGTACATGCCAACGGGCTTGGGCGCGGATGCGGAGTCACTCATGGTGCCTGATTTGGGGTTGTAGTGGAGGGGTGCAGGGGTCAACCATGCATGGTTTCTTTTTTGCCATACCTCTGGATGACAGCGGCTTCATGGGCCAGGAATGCTTGCCAGCGGGCTTCGACATCGACGTCTCCTCCATATCGTCTGGCAAACCCAATGAATGTGGTGTAATGCTGGGCCTCGCTGACCATCAGCTCGTGGTAAAACACCTTCAAGTCTTCGTCTTCGATGCGCTCGGACAGCATTCGGAAACGCTCGCAACTGCGCGCCTCAATCATGGCTGCGAGCAACAGCCGATCCACGAGTTGTGCCTCTTTGCTTCCACCTTTGATGATGAAAGACGCCAGGTCATGGATGTAGGGGTCCTTGCGCTCTGGCCCGAGGGTCCAGCCGCGCTCTTTGATTTTCTCGACCACCATCCCGAAGTGCTCCATCTCTTCGATGGCAATTCGGGTGAGCTCCTCGACGAGGTCTGTGTGACCGGGGAATCGCACAATGGTTGAAATGGCGTTGGAAGCGGCCTTTTGTTCGCACCAAGCATGGTCGGTCAGGACCTCGGAGATGTTGCCTTCAACCAAGGCCACCCAACGGGGGTCGGTGGGGAGTTTGAGCCCAAGCATCACACTTTCAGATCCTTTGGACATGGCTCAGTCGTTCATGGCGTCTTCAATGGCCTCGGCATCCAAGGGGATGTCGCCCATGAGGTCGTCAAAGCCTTGGTCACGGACCACGATGTCATTTTCCAACCGGATGCCCAAGCCCTCCTCTTGGATGTAAATGCCGGGTTCCACCGTGAAGATGTGACCCGCCTGAATGGGTTCGTGCCACAAGCCCACGTCATGGACATCCAACCCGATGAAGTGGGACGTGCCGTGCATGAAATACTTCTTGTAGGCTGGCCAGGCGGGGTTTTGCTTCTGCACGTCGTGCTTGTCAATCAGGCCCAGACCCAAGAGCTGTGCGGTCATCAATTGGCCCACCTCCTTGTGGTATTCGTGCAAACTCACCCCGGGGCGCAGCAGCTTTGTGGCATCGCGCATGACACTCAGTACTGCATCATACACCTTGCGTTGGCGGTCGGTGAACCTTCCGGAAACGGGAATGCAGCGGGTCATATCGCTGGCATAATTGCCATATTCAGCGCCCACATCCATGAGCAAAACATCTCCGTCTTTGCAGACGTCGCTGTTCTCGATGTAATGGAGAACGCAAGCATTCGCGCCACTGGCCACAATGGGGGTGTAAGCAAAACCGCGAGAGCCTTTCCGCACAAATTCGTGCAGGTATTCCGCCTCGACTTCAAACTCGGTCACCCCCGGCTTCACAAAACGCATCACCCGGTTGAAACCGTCCCGAGTGATTCCACAAGCGTGCCTCATCCGTTCGATTTCCTCTTCGGACTTCACGCTTCTTGTGCGATGTAAAATGGGTGCGCTGCGTTCAATCCGTGTGTGCGGATAGGTCTCCGTGAACCAGCGGTTGAATCGCGCTTCGCGCGTTTCGACCACCACAGAGGCTCGGGTGTGCTCGTTTTGATGCAAGTAGCAGCAGCTGCTTTCCGTGACCAAGCGTTGAAGGGTCTTTTCCAGCAGGGAAACCCACTGGATTTGGCGCACCCCAGTTTGGTTGGTGGCTTGTGCTTTGGTGAGTTTGGCCCCCTCCCAAATGGCGATTTCTGCGTTGGTTTCTGTCACAAACAGGATTTCGCGATCCGCCGGGTTGTGGGCATCTGGAAACAACAGAAGAACGGTTTCTTCTTGGTCTACACCCGTCAGGTGCAACATGTTGGAGTCCTGTCTAAAGGGCAGGGTTCCATCTGCACCGGTGGGGTAAATGTCGTTGGAGCTGAACAAGGCCATACCGCCAGGGGCCATGGCATCGGCAAAAGCTTTGCGGTTGCGGATGTAGTTGTCAGCTGAAAGGGAAGGGTATCGCAACATGTGCCCCGAAATTACGGAACGTCAGGGGCGCACCACCCGCACAAGTGAACCCGTGGGCAAGACTTGCCCTGTTCCGCTGTGCAGGCAGAGCTCTCCGGCTTCCATCTTGGCGTCGGGCAGGGCCGCCCTCCAGAAGTTCTCCAATGACGAGGGGCTGAGGCCAGAGTAGGTGTTCATGACCACAGAACCGCCTGGGGCCACGATTTGAGCCGCCGACTGAATCAGTTGACCTAGCTTCTCCTCCAGCTTCCACTTTTCGCCCTTCGGCCCGAGCCCCCATGAAGGCGGGTCCATGACCAGCATGTCGTATTGGTTGCCTCGCTTGAGCTCTCGTTCTACAAAACGCAATGCGTCCTCCACACACCACCGAATGCCCTCCATACCGGACAGTTCCATGTTGATTCGGGTCCAGGTTACCACCTGTTTGATGGCGTCGACATGGGTCACGTCTGCCCCAGTTGATCGGGCCGCAAGAGAGGCGCCGCCGGTGTAGGCGAAGAGGTTCAACATGCGCTTTCCTGGCTTCAGACGGTCGGCGATCCATTGCCAATTGGCCGCCTGTTCAGGAAAAACCCCAACATGCTTGAACCTCGTGAATTCAAGGGAGAAGTGAAGGTTTTGGTCCGAAGAAATGGGGTAACGGATTTCCCAGCTGTCGGGCACACTTTGAAAGGGTTCCCAATGGCCTTTGGTCCTGCCGGTGGGCACGAATTGAGCGGCAGAAAGACGACGCCATTCCGATTCGGTCATCCCCCGGTCCCAAATGGCCTTGGGCTCAGGCCGAATCAGAACCAAGTCGCCAAACCGTTCAAGCCGGCTTCCACCGCCGCTGTCGAGCAGTTCGTGGTCATGCCATCCACCGGGGAACCAACGGGTGAGGGTCAGGTCCGTGGAGGAAGGGGAAGCGGCGTTGGGTTTGGACATGAGGGTGGGAAGTTCGCAATGGAACAGGCACAACCTTTCATTTTGGCCGTAGAATCCGCGATTTGACGGGCGAACTTGCTTTAAAATGAGGCAAGCCCATGGCTGGTAAGCGCAAAGGAGAGGGGAAGAGAAAGTCCGGTGGCCGAAAGGGCCCAGATGGCAAAGGTGGATCTGCGGGACGCGGAGCCCGCAAAAAAGCCAGCGTGGATGTACCGGCTGGAAGCGGTCAGCGGCTGAGCGGAACCAGTCGCTATCTCAATGATGTCATGGAGATTTTCCGCACGCTGCCCGGCCGACCGCTCAATGCGAGACAGGTGGCGAGCACCATGGGAATTTCGGACCGTGACATTCGAGACATGTTGCACATCCTCATGCGAGAACAGGTGGGCAAAGGAACCTTGGTAGAAGTCGGGCGTGGCCGTTTCATGATGCCAGGTCAAGAATCGGATCAGAAGGACAGGAGGGGGCCAAAGAATCGCGGCCGCAAAGGACCACCGACCGGAGAGACAGTCACAGGCACCATCCAAATCACCAAGTATGGTAAGGGGTTTGTGAGTGTTCCGGGTCAAGATGACGACATCATGATTCCAAAGGGGCACACCGGCACTGCCTTTTGGGGAGACACGGTGGAGGTGGGGTGGATGAAGCGCGGCCGAAAAGAGGTGCCATACGTGAGCGATGTGACCAAACGGGCCAGAAACCTCTACGTGGTCATGCTTCAGCCGGTCAAGGATTACGCCTTCGGCATTCCGACCGACAAGCGGCTTCATCGGGATTTTCTGATCCCGGCGAGGTTTCTCAACGACGCGCCATCAGACGTCAAAGTCGCTGTGCGACTCGAAGACTGGGCGTCGCCAGACGACCCTCCCATCGCTCAAGTGGTCGAAGTCCTTGGCGCACCTGGGGTCCACGAAGCGGAAATGCATGCGATTCTGCTCGAGTATGGCCTGCCCTACCATTTTCCAGAAGAGGTGGAAGAGGAGGCCGAGGCCATGTCCAAAGAACTGGACCCAGCAGAGATCAAAAGGAGAAGGGACTTTCGGAAGGTCACCACGTTCACCATTGATCCAGAAGACGCCAAAGACTTTGATGATGCCCTGAGCGTTCAGCCTTTGAAGAACGGCAACTTGGAGGTGGGCGTTCACATCGCAGACGTGACCCACTACGTTCGCCCGGGTGGCCGGATTGAAGAAGAGGCCATTGAACGGGCCACCAGTGTTTACTTGGTAGACAGGACCATTCCGATGTTGCCAGAGGTGCTCTCCAACAACCTGTGTTCGCTTCGCCCGAATGAAGACCGGTATGCATTCAGCGCGGTGTTCGAATTGGACAAAGAGGGAGAAGTGGTCAAGGAGTGGTTTGGGCGAACCGTCATTCACTCAGACCGGCGATTCACCTATGCTGAGGCTCAGGAGCGATTGGAAACCGGCCAGGGAGACCTGGCCAAAGAGGTGCAACAGTTGAACGAATTGGCGCACAAGATGCGGGCGAGGCGATTCAAAGCAGGGGGCATCGACTTCGATACGGAAGAAGTCCGCTTCAGGCTGGACGACGAGGGGCGCCCTGTCGAGGTGCTGATCAAGCGCATGCTCGATGCCAACCGACTCATCGAGGACTACATGTTGCTGGCAAATGTTCGCGTGGCCAAATGGATTTCCGGGTGCAAAGGCCAGCGCCCGCCCGGGGGAGTTTATCGGATTCACGACTCACCAGACCCCACAAAACTGAAGGCGTTGCGCATGTTCGTGGCTCAATTCGGCTACAAAATGCCGGACACCGAGCCAGGGAAAGCGCACCGGGCAATCAGTCAATTGCTCAAGATGGCTGAGGGCAAATCCGAGGAGGGCATTGTGAAGCAAATGGCGATTCGGTCCATGGCCAAGGCAGAGTACAACACCGAGAACATTGGCCATTACGGCTTGGCGTTTGAGCATTACACCCACTTCACGTCTCCGATTCGGAGGTACCCTGACATGATGGTACACCGGAGCTTGCAGCATTACCTAGACGGGGGTTCCAGCATCGACACAGCGGTGCTCGACGGACCTTGTGCGCACAGCAGTGAACGCGAAAAGCGGGCCTCTGAGGCAGAACGTGCAAGCATCAAATACAAGCAGGTTGAGTTTTTGGGTGGCCGGATTGGCGATGAGTTCGACGGCGTGGTGAACGGTCTGTCGGGAAAAGCCGTTTACATCGAGCTCGAGGAGAACAAGTGTGAGGGATACGTGGACATCCGCGACATTTCAACCGATCGATTCTCCATGGATTCAGAGCGGCAGTGTTTGGTGGGCCTGCACACAGGCCAAGAAATTCACATGGGTGCCGAGGTTCGGGTCCGGGTGGTTCGAGCCGATGTTCAGCGCCGTGAATTGGAATTTGAGTGGATGGGTTCCAACCCCACTTGAAGTGTATTTTTGCTGAGCGCCACGGCGCTCAATATGCGCTCTTAGCTCAGTTGGTTAGAGCAGGGGACTCATAATCCCTGGGTCGCGGGTTCAAGTCCTGCAGGGCGCACCATGGGCGAGCTCAACCGAGCATGCCCAACATGATGATCAGGTCGGACGTGGAAATGAGTCCGTCTCCGTTCAGGTCGTACATGGCGCTGGCCTTGGTGACCGGCTGCATGAAGAACGACAGCAAATTCAATAAATCGCTCAAGGTCATGATCGAAATGTTTGGCCTTTTGAGAGGGAGGAGTCTGACGCGAAAAAGAACCCCTCTTTCTACCAGAATTACCCACAAAAGGAGTAAATAGTTAGACGAAGGCAAATATAATACAGATAAAGTGTAAAACAAAACGGGTGGAGAAAACCGGTCAACCGATGGTGTTTTGCTGAAAAAACCTTCGGCTTGGACCCATGGAGTTCACACCTATCTTTGTCCTCCCTTTTTGGGCAATTAGCTCAGTTGGTTCAGAGCGTTCGCCTCACACGCGAAAGGTCACTGGTTCGAATCCAGTATTGCCCACCCCCGCCCAAGGGGCCTTCCCCAAGGCCCCGGCCCCGCCCCCGAAAGGAGTCGGGGCTTTTTCTTGGAAGCGGCAGGGGGTGTTTCTTTGCCGTGCGGCCCCGTAGTTCAATGGATAGAATAAGCGTTTCCTAAACGTTTGATCCGAGTTCGATTCTCGGCGGGGCTACCATTGCAAACCAACACCAACCCAACCTCGATTGTCCAACGCCAATTCTTCAAGACTCGATGGATCTTGGCGTCGCTTGTTGGGCGGCTCAAGCGCAGTTCTTTTGCTCAAGCTGTTGGGCGCTTTGGGCGGCTTTCTGTTTTCTCTTTGGGTGGCCCGCAAATTTGGAGATGCCGCATTGGGACGTGCGGAATTGTTTGTGCTGTGGGTCACCGTGGGTGCAACATTGCTGAGGGGTGGATGGGATGGTGCTGTCGTCAAGGCTTTTGGGGCTTGGACCACATCAGGACAAAGGGGCCGCGTTCGAAAAGCCTTCCACAAATGGACAGGCGCGATGTGCGCCATGGCCCTTCTGACAGGCCTGGGGACGTCGCCCGCGATGCAGATGCTGTCGTTGGAGTCGCCGTCCGAGTGGCTGGGCTGGGCAATGGGCGGTTGGCTGCTGATTGGGTGGTTGGCCGAGACTTTGCGTGGAACAGGTCACGTGGCCACATATGCCCTTTTTCAGCCTGGTTGGTGGATGCTCATGGCAGGAATGCTCATGGGCGCTGGATGGTCTGACCCGATATCAGCCTTGGGCATGGCCGCTGTGTTCATGGCCATTTTGGGGCTTGGCTTCACCACCGTGTGGTTTCGGAGGCGCTTTCCGTCTTCCGCAGAACCTCACCCAACAGAGGGTCCGGAAATCCGGATGGCTGAATTGGCCCTGCCCATTTGGTTGGGAGGGGTGCTGCACCTGGTTCTATCTTGGGCCGACACCGCTATGCTCGCCGTTTGGATGACCGATGCAGATGTGGCCCATTATCGCGCGGCTTTTCGCTTGGCGGCCTTGTTGACCTTCACCCAGTTCGCGGTCAATGCGCTGGGAGCGCCCACATTTGGCGCGTTGTATGCTGCAGGAGACTTCAAAGGGCTTCGGGATACCGTGCATAGAATCGGTTGGATGAACACCGCCGTGGTTTTGCCTGGCGCCCTGTTTCTGTGGCTGTCTGGTCCTTGGTTGCTGAGTTTCTGGGGTTCAACATTTGTGTCTCCGGCGGCCATTTCGGCACTGGAGATTTTGGCGGCGGGACAGGCGCTCAATGCCCTGTCGGGCCCAGTGATGTATTTGCTCAACATGACTGGGGGTGAGCGGGTGGGCCTGCTGATATTGGGTGTTTCAGCGGTTTGCCAATTGACAGCGGGGTTCATTTGGATTCCGGAACATGGCCTGGTCGGAGCGGCTTTGTCGGCTTCGTTTGGCATTGTGATTTGGAATGTGGTTTCTCTCATTTGGATTCGAAAAACACATGGATTTTGGATGGTATCGTTGATGAACGGATGGTGGCGTCGAAACTGAATTTCTTTTTGATCGGGGCGCCGAAGGCTGGCACCACTTTGATCCACGCGAGGATGTCTGGACACCCGCAGGTGTTTTTGAGTCCCCTCAAGGAGCCCAACCACCATGCGACAGACATCGATCCTGCGGTCTTTTCTAAGGCGTTCAAGGCGAACCTTCCCCCGGATTTGGGCCTGTATTTTGATCAGAAGCCACTGGCTCCTCGACAAATTGGGTTCGTCCGCGACCCTGATGAATATGCGTCGCTTTTTGATGAGGCGACATCCGAGCATAGGGTGATTGGAGAGTGCAGTACTTCTTATTTGTGGTCCCAAGAGGCGGCATCCAACGTGGCCAAAGCACATCCGGAGGCGAAGATTTTGGTGGCCCTAAGGAACCCCGTGGAGCGCCTGTATTCGCATTGGCAAATGGCGCGCAAGTATGGATTCACCACCCTCCCTTTGATGGAGGCGGTGGCCCAGGATCAATCCCACCCCAGTCCAGGGTGGGGAAGAAGCGAGCTCTTTGTAGAGGCGGGCTTGTATGCAGATGGCCTTCGCCGCTGGACATCTCGGTTTTCCAAGGGCCAAGTGAAAGTGGTTTTGAATGAGCACCTGAATGAGCCCCAAACTTGGGAGGACCTGGCTGGCTGGTTGGGGGTTGAGGGGCCATTGCCCGAAGCAGGGCAGGGCGCGGGCAACCCTGCTGGCATGGCCAAATGGCAAGGGGTCAATGCATGGGTGACGCGCAGTGGCCTGAAATCATTGGCGTCAAAGCGCCTTCCCCGTGGGGTGAAGAGGAGGCTGGTTCGCCATTGGTACACCGATCATGGGCTTCCCAAAATGACCCCAGAAGAAAGGGCGGGTTTGCTTCCTTTTTTCGAAAGCGACATTCAACAAACCGAGGCCTTGACGGGCTTTGATTTGTCCCATTGGGTGACCCCCTGATCCTGCTTCTTTCGGTTGTCTGTCCATGGGGGCCGCGGAGAGGCTTGCGCATTGTATATTCGCCGTCCGCTTCAGCAGAGGGTCATTAGCTCAGCTGGTTCAGAGCGCTGCCTTGACAGGGCAGAGGTCACTGGTTCGAGTCCAGTATGACCCACTACAAAACCCAGATCTCTACGGTCTGGGTTTTTTTTCGGCCACAAAATCCCCCTTTGAGGTGAGCCAAGGCCGCAGATTTCGGGGTCATTTTCGCGCCATGAATCTCAAGAGGCTCAGTGAGTTGGGCGCTGATGAAGGCGGAACCTTGACCAGGATTGATGCACCAGAAGGCATGTTGGCCTTGATGGAAATGGGGTGTGTCGTTGGTGAAGACATCGAAGTCAAGCACATCGCACCGCTTGGCGACCCCATGGCGGTTTCAGCTGGCGGTCACTTGGTCTCTTTGCGCAAAGAGCAAGCCAATTTGATGTGGGTTAAGCCCCATTGAGGCTGGCAAATGCCACCCAGGCCCCCAGGTAGGCCAACAGGGTCATGCCGGCGGCTTGCAACAACGCCCACTTCCACCCCCCAAGTTCTTGTTTGACAATGGCCACCGTGGAGAGGCATTGCATGGCCAGCATGTAGAACACAATGAGGGACATGGCGGTTGCGGCATTCAATATGGGAGCGCCCGTGGTGGGGTTGATCTCCGAACCGAGCCTGGACTTGAGCGCTTGGATGCCTTCGTCATCTTCGGGCGCTGCGTAAAGCGTGGCCATGGTTCCCACGAAAACTTCGCGGGCTGCAAAAGAGGCAATCAGGGCAATGCCCATTCGCCCATCGTAGCCCAGTGGCGAAATGACCGGCTCGATGAAGTTGCCAAGACGGCCGGTCCAAGAGGCATCCATTCTGGCGGCCTGCCAATCCCTCTGCACTTGCTCTGTTTGTTGGGGCGTTCCTCCCTGCTGTTCGGTTTGAGACAGTTTTTGCTGGAATTGGTCATCCACCGAATCGAACCCGCCCGGAGCGGTGTTGGAGAGTCCCCAGAGCAAAATCGAAACCAGCACGATGACTTGACCTGCCCCGGTTAAAAAGGCTTTGGCCTGCATCCCCACTTGTCCCACCGTTCGCTTGAAAGAAGGAATGCGGTAAGGAGGCCACTCCATCAAAAATTGAGTGGGGGCGGCTTTTGGCAGTCCGCGGTGAAGGACCCAGGCCAATGCGAGCCCGGCAAAAAGCCCCGCGGCATAAATGCCAAACAGGAATGCGCCCTGAAGATTCAGAATGCCCCCGGGTCCCCAAGGCTGATCGGGAACCACAAAGCCAATGAGAAACAAGTAAACCGGTAGCCTGGCTGAACAGGTCATCCACGGCGTGATGAGAATGGTGAGCAGCCTCTCTCTTTTGCCCGGAATGGTGCGTGCCCCCAAAATGGCCGGAACGGCGCATGCAAAGCCCCCCAAGAGGGAGATGGTGGCGCGGCCGTCGAGCCCAATGGCCCTCATCCAACGGTCATTCATGAAGGACACGCGGGTCATGTAACCACTCTCTTCAAGGGCAGCAACGGCACCAAACAGCAAGGCAATTTGCGGCACGAAAATCACGACGCCGCCGATGCCCGAGAGCAGGCCATCTACCATCAAGTCTGTCCACCACCCTGCTGGAAGGCTGCCCCTGACGGCGGACATCAACGCCCCCATTCCCGAATCGATCAATTCCATGGGCCATGTGGCCCAAGCGTAGACCGCTTGAAAAATCAGGAAAAAGACCCCCATTAAAATCAAAGGCCCGCCCACCCTGTGGGTCAGCAGACGGTCCAGCTTGGCGCTGGCGGTGGCACTGGCGGGTGGGTTTTGACCCAAGACTTTGGTGGCAATTCCTCTCACCTGACGGCTGCGGTGAGCGGCTTCGGCAAGCTGCAATTCGGCCGACCGGCACCCCGTATCTCTTCGCACTGCGGCGAGGGCGTCTACGGAACTTTTGGACAGCCATTCAGGGGTGTGGTCAGCAGTGACCAGGAGTTCCAATCCAGACTCAGACAGCCCCGGCAATGAAGCCGATAGTCTGGACAGGTCCGCCCTCTGGCGCCACGCGGGAAGTTCTCTTTCGGTAACCAGAGGTTGCGCTTTTGAAGGCCAATCGCGCAAGGCGTCTGACAGCGCTTCGCAACCCCGTCCGTTCAAAGCATGCACAGGGAACACAGGACAGCCAAGGCTTCGTTCCAAGTCCACTTGAGACCAAACGGTCGGGGCCGTCTCGTTGACCACAACCACCGTTGGGATGCCCAAATCCAAGGTTTGCAAGGACAGGTAAAGGTTTCGCTTGAGGTTGGCAGAATCCATCACCAAGACGATGCCTTCGGGCTGATGGGGGTCAAGGGGATTGAGCAAGGCGTCTCGGGTGACGGCCTCATCCATGGCTTTGGGCTGCAAGCTGTAGGTGCCTGGCAGGTCCACCAATTGGATGTGCGTCCCGTCTGGCCCCGATGCTGGGAGGTCCGCAACCGAGGGAGACACGGTCACGCCCGGCAGGTTGGCCACCTTCGCACGGGCACCCGTGAGGGTGTTAAAAAGCGAGGTTTTTCCGCAGTTTGGGTTGCCAACCAGAGCAATCTTCATTGGGCAATCCAAGGTTCTGGGTCCAGCGGTGAGCTCCCTGCAGCATTCCAAATTTCCAAGTGGGCCCTGGGCCCTTCTCCCAAGTCAATGACTGTGCCGATCAATTGACCGGTGCGCAGGTCGTCACCGGTTTTGACTGCAACCGACCCCAAATTGGCATAGACCGAGCGGTGAGAACCATGGTTGACCATGACCACGATGCCGCCTCCGGGGATGGGAATCACATTGGACACTCGACCGCTGAAAATAGACGTCACTTCCCCATCTGCTTTGGTGGCAATGTCAATTCCACGCCGTTCGATTCGAATGCCGGGCAAGCTGGGGTGGGGGTGGGTGCCAAATCGGCCCACCAAGACCCCTTTTGAAACCGGCCACGGCAACCGGCCTTTGTTGGCTTTGAATTCCGCGCCAATGACTTGGCCTTCCGGCGTGGCGGCAAAGCTGACTGATCCGCTGTCAACTTCCCTTGCGGCCTCCATCAATCGGGCAATGGCCTTGCCCAACTCGGCTCTGCGGGCTTCCTCTTTGGCCAATTGATCGCGCAACTCTCGCTCTCGGGATTGAAAGTCATCGACCAAGTCCTCCATTTTCTTGGCAGACTGGCGGGCCGCATCGCGTTCTGAACCCAGGACCGATTCCAATTGGAGCAGCTCCTTTCGCTCGGCCTCCAAGGCATTCAATTCTGCCCTGAGGGCGGATGCGGACTGAACAATTTTTGAGGCTTGGTCTTCTCGCGTTCGCCGGTATTCTTCTATGAACATCAGGCGCCGGAATGCCTGCGTGGTTCCCTCTGCATCCAGGATGGCCTGCCACCATTGGTCTTGTCCTCCGAGTCGTGCTGCGATCCGAATCATCTCTGCGTATTCGGATTTGAGGGATTCGAGTTGATCATCTGCGGTTTGAACCCCCCCCTCTCGTTTGGCCAGCCGTCGTTCTGCAGCTCGCCTTTCCGACCTCAAATTGGAAAGCAATTGCTGGCGAAGACTCAGTTGTTCTTTGAGGACGGCCCACTCTTGCGTGCTTTTGGCCCGGTCTTTTTGGGTGTTGCTCAACAGGGATTGAGTGGCCGCAATGCGGTCTGCGAGGGCCTGTCGTTCTGCCTCCAACCGCGCTTGCTCATTGGGTTGAGCCCGGAGTAATCCCGTTGCTGCGAAGCACAGAAAAAACAGGGCCGACATGGACCGCTTGACCATCCAATCAGAGCCCATTCCGGTATTCCATGTCTTCGGGTACAACAAACGGCATGGGGTAGGCCTTGCCGTATTTGGCCCTTGAAATTTCGAAGCTGATTTGGTGATGGGTCTCCGGTGCCGAAATGGTGATCTGTGTGCGGTGGGGAATCCATCCATTGGACTCCGGCTCAAAGCTTCCGTGTCCGATTTCAATGGACCGGCCCCAATACAAGTCGTCAAAACGGGTTCGGGTCAATTGGTAGCCCAACCCATCGAACCAGTAGCGTTTCACCAAAAGGTCTTCGTTGTCAGACCGACTCATCACGCGCTCCTGAACAGCAGCTGTGGCCTCCACCGACAAAGTGTCATTCGGGGCGATTTCCTTTTCCTTCACGCCCACCAAACGCCGCAAACGCCGCTTGTACTTATTGATCAGCAGGTGTTCTCTACCATCGACCTTGCTGATGTACTTGCTGTCTTCATCCACCAAACCAATGGGGTGTCCAAGCAAAATGCGTTGGACCATGTCAAAGTTTAATTCGGTTCCCAGCAAGCTGTCGAATGCAGCATAGTTCCCTTGGTAAGCAAACCGATTGCCGGGCACTTTGGAGTAAAACTTCACCGAATCGGAGGTGAACATCAACCGGGCGACTTCCACACCCAGGGCGGGGGTGATGCTCATCCAAATGGCCGAATCCCGGCGCATGCGAACGTTGACCTTGAAGGAGCTGGTTTTTGAATGAATGCGGGCATCTACCGCCAACTTCATGGCTGCCCACTCCGTATCGGCCAACGTGGCCATGTGTTTGCGAATGATGGCACCGGCCCCTTCTGAACGGATGGGTTTGCCTCGCTCAAGCCTGCGCATATTGGTGCAGCCAGAAGCGAACAGGAGAACGCAAAGTGCAAGAACAGTCGACCTCATTCCCCTTGTATCTTGATTTGGAGCGGCCCTGCCTCGCCGCCAGCATTCAACGCCTCTTGCCAACGCTGCCTTGCGTCTACCATTTTGCCCAATGCGGCCAAAATGTCTCCAGCGTGTTCAAGGACAGTGGCACTCGGGTTCTCTCCTTCGTGGAAAAGGGCCAATTCAATCCAAGTGAGCGCTTCAGCGTGGTCTCCTGATTGATGAAGCACCCACGCATAGGTGTCCTCAAAGTTGGCTTCGCCGGGGGCCAATTCGACCACCCTGGCTCCCAACTCTTTCGCTCGGTCAAGCCGCTGACCGCGCAAGGAGAGGTAGTAAGCGTAGTTGTTGAGGGCGAGGATGTTTTGCGGGTTGGCCAGCAAGGCTTGTTCATACCATTCGTCTGAGGCAGAATGTTCGCCGCGATCGTGGGCTATTTGAGCCAAGGAGGTCAGAACATCGGACTCAAAACCAGGGCGATCGACAATCAGGTTTCTCGCCATTTTCAATTGTCGCTCTGCGCCTCGATCGTCGTCCAATTCCATTTTGGCGACTCCCCGGAAATAGGGAAAAACTGGAAGGTTCGGATAGAGCATACCCGCGCGCTCAGCCATGTTGTCGACCTCGGCCCATTGCCCAAGGTCAATGGCCATGTTCAAGGCATCCAACCACCGGTCGGGCGAGTTCGGGTTGAGGTCCAGTGCCGTTTTCAGTGACAACAAGGCCCCCTCGGCATCCCCAGAAATGCCCTTCAAGGCCGCCAGAACCTCATGCGGTTCTGCGGCTTGTGGATGGGCATCCAAAAGCAAGTCAACGAGCGCTTGGGCCTCTGGTCTTAGGTCCTCTTGAATCTCGGCCAATTCCACATAGCTCCAAGCGATGTCCATCTTTTCGGCCAGGACCACTTCTGAGGACGAAATGGCAAGTCGGACATGGCTGCGGGCTTGATCGGTGTTCCCCTTGAGGGTCAAGATTCGGGCCCATTCAAGATGAATTCGGCCATTGTTGGTCCGGTTCAGGGCCTCGGACAAGACAGTTTCTGCCTCTTGATTGCGGTCCAAGGATTGCAGCACACGAGCGCGTTGAAGGGGAGCTCCTACTACCTCTGGGAAGTCCTGCTCGAGGCGCTCAAGGTCGGCCAGTCCCGATTCAAAGTCGCCCACGGACATGTGCAAGCGGTGCCGTTCAAAGTCCCACTTCGGGTCCGGTCCCCATTCCCGCTCCAAGACTTGAACCACCTCCAGCGCACCTTTGATGTCGCCGTTGTTCATGCGCAAGTCCAGCAGCATGTTGGCCGCGATGTCGTCTTCGGGCTTGTTCTCTAACAACCACGTTAAGGCCTTGTCGGCCTCTTCCAAATTTCCAAGTTCAATGCAGATTTCAGCCAACTCCCTGCGGTACCATGGGTTGTTTTCATCGAATGTGACCGCTTGTTGCGCCGCGGACAGAGCCGCAGCCCATTGACCGGCTGACCGCTCGATTCTGGCCAGTTCGTAGTGAACCACAGCCGCTTCTGGGTCGGCATCCAAACAAGACAACAGGGCTTCTTTGGCGCCTGCCTCATCTCCTTTGACCTTGGCAACTTGTGCCGTGTAGTATGCGCTGTGGAACGCCCGGTTCACGCCCCCGTCGGTGTTTTCAGAGGTTTTTCCAGCACCCCCCAACATGGCGCACCCCGGTGCCGTGGCCAAGAAAAGGAGGCTCACCCCAAAAAGCAGTATGTGTCGAAAGGGTTGATTCATTGCATTTCACAGAAATCGCCCAGGCTCAGATCACTGGCCTTTTGGATGACTTTGGCGTGGCTGCCAATCATGGAACCACTCAAATAAGCGCCATGGATTTGGGTGTGTTCACCAATGAGGCTGTCCTGGATGGTGCTTCTCTCAATGACCGTGCCAGCGCCCACGGTCACGCGAGGCCCTATGATGGAATCCTTGAGAACCGCACCGGGCAAAACTTCACACGGCGGGAGAATTTGACAGTTTTCGACGGTCGCGCCGTCGTGGACTTTGGCGTCAGCCCCCATGAAATCCAAAACGCGACCATTGGTTTCCACCGTGACTTTGCGGTTGCCACAATCCATCCAGGCATTGACCTCCCCGGGCATGAAACGTACGCCTTGCTCTGTCAATTCACGAAGGGCATCCGGCAGTTGGTACTCGCCCCCTTTTTGCACACCACCGTCAATCAGCTTTCCGATCTCTCGTTTCAAGCCGGCGGCATTTCTAAAGTGGTAAATCCCAATCATCGCCAAGTTTGAAACGGGTTCTTCAGGCTTTTCTGCATAGGCTTGAATGACGCCCGCGTCGTCGAGCACCACGACACCAAATTGTCGGGGGTCTTCAATCCGTTTCACGAAAAGGTGGCCGTCGGCGCCATCGTCGAGGTTGAAATCGGCCCGAAAAAGGGTGTCGGCAAAAGCCACCACAGCTTCTCCGTCCAAGAATTCTTGGGCACACCAAACAGCGTGGGCTGTCCCGAGGGGCTGTTCTTGGTGACGGATGTGACCCTTGGCTCCCAAGGATTCAGCCAGGCTCAACAGGTCTTTTTCGACCGCGGGACCAAATTCTCCAATCACAAACGCGATGTTGTCAAATGGACGCGGGCTCATGGACGCGAGGTCTTCGACCAACCTCTGAACAATGGGCTTTCCGGCGACACTGACCAGTGGTTTGGGCACCGTTAGGGTGTGTGGTCTGAGGCGGCTTCCCCGCCCCGCCATGGGAATGATGAGGTTCATTGGGTTCCGGTGTGACCGAACCCACCTTCACCACGCTCGGTGAGGGCCAGTTCAGCAGATTGTTGGACAAGGGCCCATTGGACCCGGGCATATTGGGCCACCACGAGTTGAGCAATGCGCTCGCCGGGTTGCAGGGTGAACGCCACTTGACCGTGGTTGATGAGGAGCACCCCGATTTCCCCTCGATAGTCTGCATCGATGGTGCCAGGGGAGTTGAGGACCGTCAGGCCATGCTTGTATGCCAGGCCACTTCTGGGCCTGACTTGAGCCTCGAAACCGTCGGGGAGCTCAATGTGCAAGCCGCTGGGCACAAGCTTTCGCTCTCCTGGCTCCAGAACAACCGGTTTGTCGAGTCTGGCCCGAAGGTCCAAACCTGCACTTTGTGGAGTGGCGTATTGGGGCAATTCTTCCGCGCCAACATTGGCCACGCGCACCACTACGTTTTGAGAGGAACTGTCGCTCATGTTCACGAGAATTCAGCCTTGCGCTTGTTCAAGAACGCATCTACCCCTTCGTGAAAATCAGGGTGGTCAAAGCACCGACCGAATTGATCAATTTCCACTTCGAAGCCTTCTGTGGTTCCACTGGACTGCACGCAGCGAATGGCTGCAGCCATGGCGTTGGGGCTGTTTCGGGTCAATGGTTTGGCCGCTTCGAAGGCCGCATCCATCAATTCTTCTCTGCTGACCACCCGGCTCACCAATCCAGCACTCAGGGCTTCGTCAGCCTTGATCATTCTGGCCGTCAAGATCATTTCCATGGCCCTTCCAGACCCGATGATTTTGGCCAAGCGTTGGGTTCCCCCGTAGCCAGGGATCAGCCCCAAGGTGACCTCTGGCAAACCAAGGCGTGCATTGTCGGATGCAATGCGGATGTGACAAGCCAAGGCCAATTCGAGACCACCTCCAAGTGCAAATCCTCCAATGGCCGCAATGAACGGTTTTCTGGACATGGCAATGGCATCGAACAGCATGCGTTGTCCTTGCTCGGCGAGCTGCCTTCCTTCGGTGCCGTTAAAATTGGCGAATTCCTTGATGTCTGCCCCCGCAACGAAGGCTTTTTCGCCCGATCCCGTGAGGATCACACAACGGATGTCGTTTCGGTTTTGGACCTCTTCCACCTTTTGTCCGAGCTCTTGGATGAGCGCGGCATTCAAGGCATTGAGTTGTTGTGGGCGTTGGAGGGTCCAACAGGCCACGGATCCGTGAAGGGTTTCGGTGACCAGAGCAGTCTCAGACATGGTCCGAAATTAGTCAATTGCTCCCCCGCCTGCGGCCTGAAGTCTGCGGGTTACCGAGTGGTGAGGTGTGGACCAAATGGCATCCGAAGTCCCCTCCTCCACAATTTGCCCTTTGTCCATGACCACAGTGCGATCACAGAGGTACCTCACCACGCCCAAGTCATGGCTGATGAACAGCAAGGAGAGCCCTCGTTTTTCTTGCAGTTCGATCAAGAGGTTGAGCACCTGCGCTTGGACACTCACATCGAGTGCAGCCACGGCTTCGTCACAAATAAGCAGGTCTGGATTGGCCGCCAGTGCGCGCGCAATCACAATGCGTTGTCTTTGCCCACCAGAGAATCCGTCGGGTTTTTTATCGAGGGCGCTTCGATCCAAACCCACCGCCTCCATCAGCCCCTCCATGTCTTGTTGCAGCTGTTGCTTTGGCGTTCCCCAACGGGTCAGGACCTCACCCAACATCCGCCCTACACGCAGAGCGGGGTTCAAGGCCGCGCGTGGGTCTTGGAACACCAATCCCACGGTGGCTCTGATGTGCTGAATGTCGTTGTGCTGTCCGCCATGGACCATCTTGTCGCCCAGTTTGATGGTGCCAGAGTCGATTTGATGAAGACCCAAAATGGCCCTGGCCAAGGTGGTTTTGCCGCAACCACTTCCACCGACAACGCCCAGGCTACCTCCTTTGGGCAGGCGCAAAGAGACGTTTTCAATGGCAGGCGTTTTTTGTCCAGGATAGGTTTTGGTGGCCCTTTCAATCACCAGCAAGTCTGGAGTTTCAGCTGTTGGGGCCGTGCGGATTTGTTTGGGCGCAAACGTTGGGCCAGAGGGGGTCATAAAGTCAGCCAGGACGGGCAATGGGGTGGGCCTTCCAGATTGGGGCACGCGACAGGCCAGCAGGCCTTGGGTGTATGGATGGCTTGGGGCCGAGAGCACATCGCGCACTGCCCCTTTTTCCACCACTTCTCCCCGATACAGCACGGCCACTTGGTCGGCGTGTTTTTCCACCACGTCCATGTCGTGGGTCACCAACACCATGGCCAGTCCCCTTTTGAGCTGAAGCGATCGGAGCAGGCCGAGCAATTCGGCCCTGAGCGTGCTGTCCAATGCCGTGGTGGGCTCATCGGCCAGCAGGATGTCCGGGTCATTGGCCAAAGCCATGGCGATCAAGACCCTTTGCTTCTGGCCCCCAGACAATTCATGGGGGAATGCGCGCATGGCGCGAGCGGGGTCGGAGAGTTGTACCTCCTCGAGAAGGGCGCGGGCCTTTTGGTGGGCCGCATCGCGCTGACCTCCTTGATGCCGGCGAATGACCTCGGCCAATTGAGACCCGCAGTGAAGGGTGGGGTTGAGGCTGGTCATGGGCTCTTGAAAAACCATGGAAATGAGACTACCCCTTGGCACGGGTTGGGTATGGCCTCCCGTTGAATCTGACCACACTTGACCCAACCCGACAATCCGTCCTGCGGTGAGCACGGACCCTTCGGGAAGCAGCCCAAGGGCGGCCATGCAACACATGGTTTTGCCCGAACCACTTTCTCCAACCAACGCCAACGCTTCTCCCCGTTTGGCGGTCAGCTGGACTTGACGGAGAACCGAATGTCCACCGATTTCCAAGCTCACCCCGTCCCAGAGCAGGGCGTCTGGGTTGGCTTCAGAGTGTGCCACGCAAGGCTTGCTCTCTTTCGATGGCTTCAAAGAGGGCTTTGAAGTTGCCTTTTCCAAAGCTCTGCGCCCCCTTCCTTTGGATGATCTCAAAGAACATCGTTGGCCGGTCTACAACGGGACGCGTGAAAATCTGCAGCAGATAACCTTCGTCATCCCGGTCGACGAGAATGCCCAATTTGCGCAATGGCTCCAAGTCTTCGTCAATGGCTCCTACCCGGTCCAAAAGGTCATCGTAGTAGCTTTTGGGCACCTGCAAAAACTCGATGCCGCGCCGTTGAAGCTCAGTCACTGTGGTGATGATGTCGTCGGTGGCTACCGCGATGTGCTGCACGCCAGCACCTTGATAGAAGTCGATGTACTCCTCAATTTGAGACTTCTTGCGTCCCTCTGCGGGTTCGTTGATGGGGAATTTGATTCGCCCGTTGCCGTTGCTCATCACCTTGGACATCAAGGCGGTGTATTCGGTGGAAATGTCTTTGTCATCAAAGGAGACGAGCTGGGCGAAGCCCATGACCTTGGCGTAGAACTCGCACCAAGTGTTCATCTCCCCCCAGCCCACATTGCCCACCATGTGATCGATGTATTTCAGGCCCACGGCTTCAGCACCACCGCTGGGCGCCCAAGCTTGGTAACCGGGCAGAAACACCCCGCCGTATGCTTTGCGTTCCACAAATACGTGAATGGTGTCGCCATAGGTTTCGATGCCACTCAGCACCACCTTGCCGTTGGCGTCCTCTCTGGTTTCGGGTTGGAATGCGCTGACAGCCCCCCTCGAGGTCGTTTCCTTCCAACTTTGGGTGGCGTCATCCACCCACAGGGCAACGGCTTTCACCCCGTCGCCATGGCGATTGAGGTGGTCGTTCAAGGGCCCGTCGGCCACCATGGGGGTGGTGAGGACCAATGTGATTTTGTCCTGTTGGAGCACATAGCTCACGCTGTCGCTTGAGCCGGTTTCCAATCCCCGGTATGCGAGGGGCTGAAACCCCCAAGCGTGCATGTAGTAATAGGCACTTTGCTTGGCGTTTCCAACAATCAGTTCGACGTGGTCGGTACCGAGCAGGGGCAAAAAATCCTTTGCGTCTGCGACGGTGATTTCGGGTTGTGGAGTCGTTTGATCCATGGTCATTGCAGGGTTCAGTCGATGTTTTTTGGGGAGTAGCCCAGCCAGCTTTGATGATAGGAACCATCTTCGATGTCGAGGGCCTGTTGGGTCAGTCGCAGTGGACGGAACGTGTCCACCATCACGGCCAGTTCAGCCGTCTCTTTTTTGCCGATGGAGCCTTCGTAGGTGCCGGGGTGCGGACCATGGGGAATGCCGCCAGGGTGAAGCGTGAGGTCTCCTCGAGAAATTCCCTTTCGGCTCATGAAGTTTCCTTCCACGTAATACAGGACTTCATCGGAATCGATGTTGCTGTGGTTGTATGGCGCGGGAATGGACTTGGGGTGGTAGTCGTAGAGCCTGGGACAGAAGCTGCAGATCACAAAGGCGTCCGTTTCAAACGTTTGATGAACCGGCGGCGGCTGGTGAACCCGGCCTGTGATGGGCTCAAAATCGTGAATGGAGAAGGCGTAGGGGAAGTGGTATCCATCCCAACCCACCACATCAAATGGATGGCTCGCGTATGTGGCCGTGTGGATCATGCCCTCTTTCCGAATGTCGATGGGGAAGTCTCCTTTTCGATCAATGGCAGGGGTCAATTCTGGTGTTCTGAAATCGCGCTCGCAGAAAGGACTGTGTTCGAGCAATTGCCCAAAATGATTGCGGTATCGCTTGGGCGTCACAATCGGATGGGCACTCTCTACGACCAGCCATCGCTGTGGGTCATTGGAAGGCCCCCAGCGGTGAATCACCCCGCGTGGAATCACCAGGTAATCCCCAGGGCGGTATTCCAATCGGCCAAACATGGTTTCGAGCACGCCAGTGCCGTCATGGATGAACACCACCTCGTCGGCATCGGCATTCTTGTAAAAACGGTCGGTGGGATCGGATTCGGTGGGACGGGCCACAGAAATCGTGCAATCTGCGTTGAACATCAGGGGCACCCGAGCGGCCAAAGCATGTCCAGATGAAGGTGCATTGAACCCAAGAACCCGTCTCGAAGTCAAGTTTTCCCGAATCCCTTCCTTGGGTCTGGCGTCCACAGGTTCGGACACAGAGCGCACCATGGTGGGGGGCTGGAGGTGATACAAGAGCGAGCTCATGCCCACAAACCCAATGGTCCCAAACAACTGCTCATGGTGCAGTGTGCGGTCGGACTTGGTGAATTGGGTGTGGCGTTTTTGCGGAACCTGCCCGCGCTGCTGATAAAAGGGCATGGGTACAAGGTAGTTTGGAACGAACTCAACCGCCACCGCCAATGTTGGCGTACCAAGGAAGTTTGCCATCGTCTCCTGGGGGGAACCTCAAGGGAACTTTGAACCCTTTGGGAAGTGGCTGATCTGCGGTCTTTCCAGAGCGCTTTTCGAGCACTTTGAGTTTGACCGCCTCGATGTGGCTGATTTGCCTGAGCGTCTCACCTTCTTCGGCCACATGCCAGCTTGTGTTTCCACGGCGGCGCTTGGGCTGTGTGTACAGTCTTTGGTCCGATGTGAGCGTTGTTTTCAGGTTGACATCCCCCAAGTCATTGTACTTGCGCAGTTGCCACACGGCCAGTTGCAAGGCGTTGGCAATGTCGCCCAAGGTTTCTCCTTTGCGGCCTTCTGCCCAAGCCACATCATTGTCTGTGATGCCTCCTGAACGGCCGGAACCCAGAACGACCGAGGCCTTGGCCTCGTTTGTGGTTGGGCGGGTTGCAGAATCGGGTAGGGTGGCCAATTCTTCACGTTCGGGCAGTTGCCCTTTTTTGATCCAATCGATTCCCTCCTGATCGTACTGCTCCAACTTGTGTCGCTCAATCAATTCGATGAGTGCCTTGGCATAGGTGGGGCTGGTGGCATAACCACATCGCTTGAGTCCCCGAGCCCAGTTCTTGTAGTCGTCGAGTTTCAATTCGAACAAGGAGGAGTAGCGGTCGCGTTTCAGAAACAAGCTGTGGTCTTCATAGCTGTCTCTGGCATCCGCGTAGACCCTGAAACACTCTCCTTTTTTGTCGTCGTCATAATAGGTTTTGCTTCCTTCCCAACCCTTGTGGCATTTGATTCCAAAATGGTTGTTGGATTTCCGGCTCAATTCACTTTTCCCAGATCCGCTCTCCAACAGTCCTTGAGCCAAAGTGATGCTCGCTGGAATCCGGTGAATGACCATTTGACGAACGGCCTCTTCCTTCCAGAGTTCGATGTAGGCGCGCTGGTCTTCTGCTCCAGCAGCCATGGCCGGATTGGCGTTGGGCAAAGCCACCATGAGAAGAAGGCTCATTGCTGCGGGACGAATAAACTCTAGCATGCCACAAATCAACGCCCAGAAGCCACGCCCTTGTATGAACGGCTTCAAAATTCACTCACAATGGGCGGTTCAATTTGAGGCTTCGAAATCCACGGTTTCGAGCAATTGTCCTTCCGCCGAGAAGAAGCTCCATGAACCAGAAGGAGCGCCTTGGCTATGTTGACCCTCGATGTGAGGCACCCCACTGGGATACCAGGTGCGAAACAGTCCTTGTTTTCGGCCGCTCACATACTCCACTTGGCTCCAAGGAAGCCCATCCTCTCGGTAGGTATTCCAGGTTCCTTCGCGCTGGCCTTCGGCTTGTCTGCCCCGCACATGCAATCGGCCGTTCTCGTGAAATTGCTGCACCTCAATGCCGGGTATGTTGGCGTCTGCGAGGTGCACTTCTCTGGCCTGGCCGTTCGGCCAAGTGGACACCACCTCTTCCGAAATTCCCGAGCCACAGGCAGCCAGAAAAACGAAGAGACAGCAAAGGACCTTGTGCATCATTTCTTTCGAGAGATGGTGAAATCGACCAGGTCCATCAAGGACTCTCTGGCTTCGGATTCGGGGAGTTCTTTCAACAAGTCCATGGCCCTGTTCCGATGACCGAGCATGGCTTGCTCTGCATAAGCGATGCCTGGGCCATTTTGAATGTCTTCGAGCAGTTTGGCTGCCGTTTCAGGATGGTCTGCACTTCGTTTGATGGCCCGAATCGTTTTTCGACGTTCTCGAGGAGACTTGGCTTGCAAGTCGTGGATCAAAGGCAGGGTCATTTTGCGCTCCTTCAAGTCCCCTCCCTTGGGCTTACCTGTCGCCTTGGTCGGGGCAAAGTCCAACAGGTCGTCTTTGATTTGAAAGGCAATGCCCATGGCTTCTCCAAAGGCGCGCATGTGCTCCACCCGCTCGGGATTAGCACCGGAGCTGGCTGCTCCAGCGGCGCAACAGGCAGCAATCAGGGATGCCGTTTTGCGCCGGATGATTTCATAGTACACCTCTTCGGTGATGTCCAGTCGCCGGGCTTTTTCAATCTGCAAAAGCTCACCTTCACTCATGGCTTCCACAGCCTTCGAGGTGATTCGGAGCAGATCAACAGCATCCCGTTCCATTGAAATGAGCAGACCGCGGGACAGCAAGTAATCCCCCACCAGAACTGCAATCTTGGACTTCCAAAGGGCATTGATGGAGAAAAACCCCCTGCGGGTTTCGGCACGATCGACAACGTCATCGTGGACCAAAGTGGCGGTGTGCAAGAGTTCAATCAGTGTCGCGGCGACATGGGTCTTCGCGTGGGTCCCCTCACAGGCCTTGGCCGACAAGTAGACCAACAAGGGCCGCATTTGCTTGCCTTTGCTCTTGACGATGTAGCGCGTGATGTGGTCCAACAGAGGCACCGAGGTGCGCATGGCCTCTTTAAAATGACCTTGGAACTCGCGCATTTCGGAGTCAACGGGTCTTCGAATAGAGGCAAGGTTGGCCATGGGACAAAGTTACCTCTGAACCCTTCTTGGCGGTGAGCCGAGGTCACAGGTGTATTTTGCGCCATGATTCTGTCCATGACCGGCTATGGAAAGGCCGAGGCGCACATCGGAGCGCGCAAGTACACCGTGGAATTGCGCTCGTTAAATGGGAAGGGCCTTGACCTTTCTGTGCGCATGCCTTCTCGGTTCCGAGAACGAGAAATGGACCTGAGAAAACGCGTGGGAAAGGCCGTGGGCCGTGGGAAGTCGGATTTGATGATCCACTTTGAGTCCGACGCCTCGGAGGTGCTTCACGAAGTGAACGCGGGTGTGGTTCAGCAATACATCGATCAACTGACTCCTTTGTTTGAAGCCAACGGGATTCCCAACGGCCATGAAGAAGGACAGCTGCAGAAATTGAACTCGGCATTGAAAATGCCAGAGGTGGTGAGTGTTTCTCGGGAGGCTTTGGCCGAAGAGGAGTGGGAGGCCATGCAGAGTTTGGTTTCTGAGGCCATCGATCAATTCCAGGCATACCGCAAGCAAGAAGGGGAGGTGCTTCTGGCAGACTTTACCGGCCGAATTGACCGGATTGAGCAGCTGAGAACCGAATTGGCGCCGTTGCTGCAGGCCAGAACCGACCGCACACGCAGTCGGATCAAAGAACACCTTGAGGCCGACTTGCCCAAGGACCGGATCGACGAGAACCGTTTCGAACACGAGCTCATTTTTTATCTGGAAAAGCTCGATGTGACCGAGGAAATGGTGAGGTTGGAGGCCAACTGCCGCTATTTTGGTGAAATGCTTGCAGGAGATTCAGCCCAAGGCAAAAAGCTGGGCTTCATTGCCCAAGAAATCGGCCGAGAAATCAACACGCTTGGCAGCAAAAGCCAGGACGCGGGGATGCAGAGAATTGTGGTCCAGATGAAGGACGAATTGGAGAAAATCAAAGAGCAAATCCTGAACGCTTTGTGAGATGCAACATGAAGCACCCAAACCCAAAGTCATGGACCTGAAATCCGCAGGAACGGGGAAAGCAATGGCGTTTTGTGCCCCATCTGGTGCAGGCAAAACCACGTTGGTGAAAAGCTTGATGTCCAGCCGCAATGATGTGGCTTTTAGCATCAGTGCCACCAACCGGGCACTTCGGGGGGACGAAATCGATGGAAAGGACTACCACTTTTTGACCACGGAAGGATTCCGAGAACGCGTAGAAGCAGGTGAATTCTTGGAGTGGGAAGAGGTTTACCCTGGCCGGTTCTATGGAACTTTATTGGAGGCTGTGGAGGCCATTTGGTCCTCCGGGAAACACGTCGCTTTCGACGTAGATGTAGAAGGGGGCATTCGGCTGAAAGAGCTGCTTGGAGACCGGATTTTGACCGTTTTTGTTCAACCTCCCTCATTGGAAGTGCTGGCCAAGAGACTGGAAAACCGAGGCACGGACAGCCCCAGCGAAATTGAGCGGCGACTGGCCAAGGCGGACTTGGAAATGAAGCGTGCGAACTTGTTTGATCACATTCTGATCAATGACGACTTGATGACGGCTTGTGGTGAGCTCACCAAGACGGCGGAAGTGTTCCTTAGCCCCAACCAGGACAGCCGGCCAAAGTCATGACCATTGGGCTCTACTTTGGGTCGTTCAACCCCATTCACACCGGGCATCTTGTGATTGCCCAACACATGGTTTCACACCATGGATTGGATGAGGTTTGGTTTGTTGTGACCCCCCACAACCCCATGAAGCAGGCCTCTGACTTGGCGCCCGAGGCCGACCGTTTGGAAATGGTTCAGCTCGCATTGGCCGACAACCCTCGGCTCAAAGCCCAAGATGTGGAGTTTGGCTTGCCAAGGCCCAACTACACCGCCCACACCATGGACTTCTTGGCCAAACGCCACCCCGATAAGACGTTTCGAATCATCATTGGCGAGGACAACTTGCGCACCCTTCAGCAGTGGGCAAGGTGGCGCGAGTTGGTGGATCGATTTGGATTTTTGGTCTACCCCCGGGCTTACGCCGATGGAGAGAAGCGGGATCTGGAGGGAACCATCGCCATTGATGGGGAGCACATTGTGCTGAGCCCTGCCCCCATCATCAGCATTTCGAGCACGTATCTGCGCAATGCCCTCGCCGCTGGGGATTCAGCCCGTTACTTGCTGCCCGATGAGGCTGCCGTAGTCATTCGAGAAAAGGGTCTTTACGCCTTTCCAAAAGGGTCTTAGTCGGGCATGATCCAGGCGCAAATCAGGTGTTGTTGAACTGATTCATGGTGCGTTGAAGCCCGATGAAAGCAAAGGACTTCATGAGGTCCACTACTTTGTCAAGCCGCTCAGGCATGGCTTTTTCTTCTTCAGGAGAAAATGAGCCCAGAACATGGTCCACCTGCCGTCCCGGACCAAAGTCAGCCCCCACACCAAACCTCAGTCTGGGGTAAGCGGAATTTCCGAGCACAGCTTGAATGTCTTTGAGTCCATTGTGGCCACCATCGTTTCCCTTGGCCCGCAAGCGAAGCGTACCAAAGGGAAGGTTGATGTCGTCGGTCACAATGAGCATTCGATCGGCCGAAAGTTTCTCGGCATCTAACCAATGGCGGACAGACTTTCCGCTGAGGTTCATGAAGGTCGAGGGCTTCACCAGGATCAGTTGTCTCCCGCGATGCTTCATTCGGGCAACATCACCAAGGCGGTCTGGCTTGAAAGGCACACCGCCATCTTTGGCCAAGGCATCCAACGCCATGAACCCAATGTTGTGCCGGGTCTGAACGTAATCGGCCCCGGGGTTACCGAGGCCGATCAACAAAAATTTCATGCGGTCGGATTACTCCTCAGTAGAAGCTGCCTCAGCACCTTCTGCCACAGCACCTTCTTCACCCTCCTCATCGGAGGCTGCAGACATTGCAGCACGTGTACGACGGATGCCAAGAACAACAGCGGATTCATTCAAAGGAATCGTGCAACCCTCGACTTCGAGGTCGGACACACGGATGGAGTCTCCAATCTCCATATCGCTGATGTTGACCATCACGCTTTCTGGAATGTTTTTGGCGATTCCAACCACGGGAAGGCGGCGGTAAACCACATGGAGACGTCCGCCGTTCCGAACACCTACGCTGGTGCCTTCGGTGCCGATGGGCAGTTTCACCCGGATGGGCTTGTCCTGAGACACTTGAAGCAAGTCAAGGTGAACAATTCGGTCTGTGACCGGGTGGAACTGAATGTCTTGAATCACGCAGTCGTTCGTGGTTCCGCCCACTTCAAATTGAAGGAGGTATGTGTCGGAGGTGAAGACGACTTTGTTCAGTTGGACTTCGTTCACGTGGAAGTGAACCTGCTCGGACCCACCGTACAACACGCCGGGGACTTGTCCCTTGGCGCGCAATTCGGTCGCGTCCTTCTTCCCTACGCCCTCTCTGGGAGAGCCGCTCAATGAGGCAGTTTTCATGGTTATGTATTAAGTAATGAGGAAATGCGAACTGATGCTTTCGTTTTGGACCAGACACCGGATGACGGTGGCAAACAGGTCCGAAGAACCCAGCACGGTAATTTTTTCATGGGGCTTGTCGGCACGCAGCGGAATGCTGTCGGTGACCACAAGCTCAGTCAAGGCGCTGTCTTGAATCCGCTCGTAAGCAGGTCCCGAAAGAACCGGATGTGTACAAACGGCGCGGACACTGGCAGCGCCGTGGTCTTTCATCATGCCTGCAGCTTTGGTCAAAGTTCCTGCTGTGTCGCAGATGTCATCCACCAAAACCACATCTTTTCCTTCCACGTCGCCGATGACGCGCATGCTGGCGACTTCGTTGGCGACTTTGCGCTGTTTGTAGCAGATGGCCATGTCCACACCCAGATACTTGGCGAAGGCATTGGCCCTTTTGGTGCCGCCGGTATCCGGTGTGGCGATGAGGAGGTTGTCCGTTTTCATCTGCTCCAAATAGGGCAGGAAAACAGCAGAACCATAAATGTGGTCAACGGGAACTTCGAAGAACCCTTGAATCTGATCGGCGTGCAAATCCATGGTGATCACCCTGTCGACCCCCGCAGCGGTCAACATGTTGGCAATCAACTTTGCGCCAATGGCCACCCTCGGTGCGTCTTTGCGGTCCTGTCGTGCGAATCCGAAGTAGGGAATCACAGCTACGATGCGTTTTGCAGAAGCTCGCTTGGCGGCATCGATGAGCATCAACAACTCCATCAAGTTGTCCGAAGGAGGAAAGGTGCTTTGGACAATCACCACTTCTTTTCCCCTGACGGTCTCCTCAATGCTGACCCGGAATTCCCCGTCGCTGAACACCGTGTGCTTGACAGCACAAAGGGGCGTTCCGTACTCCATCGCAATGCGGCCTCCCAAGTCAAGGGAAGCAGATCCAGCAAGAATGCGAATGGGGGAATCGTGCATAAAAGGCGCTTTTTACGGGGGCAAAGATAGTTCGGGAGTCTTTGCGAAGCATCCCCCTGTAATTTTACACCATGAAACAGCGACGCACTTTGTTTCTCGTTGTGGGCATGGGGGGTCTCCTTGTGGGCCTATTGTCCATGCAATTCAGCTGGGTCCGGGCGTTGGTAGAGGCCAGGAGTTCCTTGTTCGACGAGCAGGCGCGAACCGCTTTGGTAGAGGTTCAATCGGTCCTGACGATCACGGGTGCTTCCTTTCCTTCCGCCCTGTCACCAGGGATATCGCCAGTTTCGGGCCCCCGAGCCGACAGCCTGGCGGAGGTGAGGGCAGAAGCAGCCATGGCGCGTGAAGACGCCATGCTCGTTGCCGACAGTGTGCTCACCCTCGTTCTGAAGAACCGAGACATTGACTTTCAGTTCCGGTCGGCTTTGTTGGACAGGTATGGCCGGCCCATTTTTTTGAGGGACGATGATGTGGACCGGTTGGAATCGTTTCAGGACGAAGGATATCGGATTGCAGCAGGCGACGCGCAAAGCTTGGAGGATGTTCAGCTGTACACGGTTTTCTTTCCCAGAAGAAATTTGGTGCTGGCAGGAGACATGTGGCTGGAGCTGACTGTCAACCTGCTTCTCATGGTGGTCCTGCTCTTCTTCACCGTCTATGCAGCGACGGGCCTTCGAAAAGCGGAAAGGTTGAACCGGCTCAAGAGCGACCTCATCAACAACATGACGCACGAGCTCAAAACCCCCATCTCCACCATTGGTTTGGCTGGAGAAGCGCTGCTCGACCCCGCCATGGCAAGCGATGCTGAAAACGTCAGGTATTACGTTCAGCTGATCCGTTCCGAAAACAAACGCTTGGGCCAACTCGTGGAAAATGTGCTGAGGGCCGCCATGTTGGATCAAGGAGAGATCGAGTTGTTCCGCCAGACCATCAACTTTCACGACTTGATCAGAGACGTGCTGCGGAACCACGCGATCCACATCAAAAAGCAAGGCGGAAGCACAGCCAGCCAGCTGTCGGCCAACGACCCGTTGGTTTATGGAGACAAGACCCACTTGACGAATGTTGTCTTCAACTTGGTGGACAACGCCATCAAGTATGGAGGGGGCTCTCCCAAACTCACGGTTCGCTCTTGGAATGAGTCAGGAATGCTGCACGTGGCATTCACCGACAACGGGATTGGAATCGCCAAAGAGCACTTAGGCAAGGTTTTTGATAAGCTCTATCGTGTCCCTACCGGGAATGTTCACGATGTCAAGGGCTTTGGCCTTGGTTTGAGTTACGTTCATGCAGTCATGGCGCAACACTCAGGCAAAATTGGCGTTGTGAGTGTAGCCGGCAAGGGCAGCACATTCACCTTGGTTTTGCCCCAAAAGACGACAGTGTCATGAAACAACAACTCGACATCCTTCTCTGTGAAGACGACCCCAATCTTGGTAAACTTCTGTCCGACTTTCTGAATCGGAAAGGCTACAACGCCACCTGGGCTCAGGATGGAGCCGAAGGGGTAAGACAGTTTCGCGTGGGTTCTTATGATTTTGTGATCCTCGACGTCATGATGCCCGTCAAGGACGGCTATCAAGTGGCCGAAGAGATTCGCGGTTTGAATCGCCACGTGCCCATTCTCTTCTTGACGGCCAAGAGCCAGAGAGAGGACACCTTACAAGGGTTTAAGGTTGGGGCAGACGATTACATGACCAAGCCGTTCTCCATGGACGAGTTGGAAATGCGAATCGAGGCCATTCTTCGCCGTTCAGCGGCATTGCCAGACACGGAAGACGAAGTGGAAGAGCTCACCATCGGCCTCTACGCTTACGATTACAACCGCCAGGAATTGCGCGTGAACGATCAGGCACAGCGTTTGACCACCAAGGAAAACGAGTTGCTCTTTTTGTTGACCAAGTCCAAAAACGCGCTTCTGGAGCGGGAGTTTGCCCTGAATGCGATTTGGGGTGACGCCAACTACTTCAATGGGCGCAGCATGGATGTGTACATCGCGAAATTGCGGAAACACCTGAAGGAGGATTCACGCGTGGAAATTTTGAATGTCCACGGCAAAGGCTTCAAGCTGATCGCCGACTGAATTTTGAGGCCGCGATTCCGCGAAAAGGACCAAGGAGAAGTCCTATCTTGTTTCTCCGTTTCGCGCTCGCATGATTCCCAAGGACACAGTAGACGCCATCCTTCAGGCCACCATCATTGAAGATGTGGTCTCGGAGTTCGTTCAGCTCAAAAAGAACGGAACGAGCCTGCGCGGAATGAGCCCATTCACAAACGAGAAGACCCCCTCGTTTTATGTGGTGCCCGGAAAAGGCATGTTCAAGGATTTCAGCTCGGGCAAGGGTGGAAGTGCCGTGACCTTTCTCATGGAGCACGAAAAGCTTTCCTACCCTGAAGCCCTTGCGCTGGTTGGCTCGGAAGTATGGAATCGAGATCCAAGAGCGCCAGCTGACGGCAGAAGAGCAGGCCGAGCAGACCGAACGAGAAAGCCTCTCCAACTTGGCCACGTGGGCACAGAAATGGTTCACTGCTCAGCTCTTGGAGACGGGCGAAGGAAAAAGCGTAGGGCTCGGCTACCTCCGAAAAAGGGACTTTACAGACGCGACACTGCAGGATTTTGCCGTGGGCTATTGCCCTGAACGGCCATGGTCCGAGGAGGGCGCGCTGGCAGAGGCCGCGAAAAAAGCCGGCTACCAGGAAAAGTGGTTGCTGTCGAGTGGACTCTGCAGGAAGCGCGACGACAACAGCCTCTATGATTTCTACCGCGGCCGGGTGATTTTCCCGATCCGAGACGTCACAGGGCGCTTCATTGGTTTTGGTGGCCGGACCCTCAAGACCGACAAGAAGGCGCCGAAGTACGTCAACAGCCCAGAAAGCCCCCTCTACGACAAGTCGCGGGCCCTTTACGGCATCCACTTGTCCAGGAACGCCATTGTGCGCGAAGACCGGGCCATCCTCGTGGAAGGATACACCGACGTTATGGCCATGCGCCAAGCGGGGGTGGAAAACGTGGTGGCGAGTTCCGGAACCGCCTTGACGGTGGAGCAGGTGCGTCTGTTGCGTCGGTTCAGCAAGAGGATGACCATGCTGTTTGATGGGGACCCCGCTGGATTGAGGGCGGCCATACGCGGTGTTGACATCGTTTTGGGGGAAGGCTTGGACGTCAAGGTGGCGGTGTTGCCCGACGGAGAAGACCCCGACACATTCGCCAAGCGCCTTGGAAAAGACGCCATGGTCGAGTGGTTGGCCGAGAACAGCCGAGATTTCATTCGATTTAAAATCGACCTCCTCGACAAGGAGGCTGCGGACGATCCCATCAAGCGCACAGAATTGGTGCGGAGTGTGGTTCAGAGCATTGCTCAAGTCCCCGATGAGCTCAAAAGGACGGTCTATGTCCAAGAAAGTGCCGGCAGGTTGGGCATGCAGGTGGAAGACCTGTTGGCAGAGTTGGGCCGTCAAGCCGTAGCGCGTTTGGAAAAAGAAGCCAAGGCACCCCTGCCTTCGCTGACCCCAAAAAAAGACGCCCCCATTGGGGCTCCGAGGCTCACAGGTCGTGTTGGGCGGTCGGGCCGAGAGCAAGACCTTCTTCGGTTGTTGCTTCAGTATGGCCGCCACAAAATCACCATCGAAGTCCCTTCAGAGGAGGCCGCCCCAGAAGGCGAGAATGAGGAGCCAATGACCATCGAAGGCACGCTGGCTGAATTCATGATCCACGAATTGGACATGGTGGGGCTTGCCATTCGCCATCCCGTTGTGGACCGAATTGTGCAGCACTTCAGAGAGAGCATTGTGGCGGGTCACATCCCGGGACCTGAGGATTTGGGCATAACCGATCCGGAGGTGGTTGAATTGACCGCGGATGTGCTGGTTTCTGAGTTCACCCTCAGCAAAAACTGGTTTGAACGCCATGGGATTGAGCCCGAAACAGAGGAGCAACAGCTCAAGCGGGCACTGGAGGGGGCACTGCATCGATTGTTGCTCGACGAAGCGCGTGGCGAAGGTTACCGAATCAAGGCCCGACTGCAGGAGCTTTCAGAGGACCCGTCGACCTCCGAGGATCCGGCCTCAGAAGAGGTGGACTTGCTGCGCAGAAAAATAGGGGTGTCCAAGCGGGTGTCCAAGCTGGCCCTCCATTTTGAGAGCACCATCCTGCACAACATGAGTGCAGAGGATGCCAAGAAAACCCGGTGATCAGTCGGCCTCGCGCCGTTTGGTCCAAAAGTCCAAGAGTGTGATTCTGGGCTGCAACACGCCACGGTAGCATTCGGTTTCTACCCGAAACACGACGTCCATTCGTTCTGCACTGGAGAGGGCCTCGTGGCGGTCCCCCATTCCGAAGCCAACGGCATCCAAGGCGCGTGAGCCCGCTTTGGTTTTGATGGAAACCCGGACATGCCTGCCGTCTTTGCCCACCTTCTTAGGCGGGTAGGCCAGGGCCACATCTCTGGCCAAAAACACAGGGGCGGGAGAACCGGGCCCAAACGGCTCAAACTGCCGAAGCTGGAGCATCAGGTCCGGGGTGCATTGCGCCACATTGATTTCCAAATCGAAGTGCCGGGGCTCTCTTTTGCTGGCCGCCTGCAGTTCTCGGCCGACGGCGGCGTCGAGTTGTTGCGCGAACGCCATCGCTGCCCCGGGCTTAACGGTGATTCCAGCAGCCATGGCATGTCCACCGAACTGCAACAAGTGCTCGCCACATTCTTTGATCAAAGCGTGGATGTCCAGTCCCGTGGTGGAGCGAGCGCTGCCCACCATGACACCGTCATCATCACTGATGACAATGCTGGGTCGGTAACGGTGCTCAATCAATCGGGTGGCCACAATGCCAATGACACCGCGGTGCCAATCCTTGCCCCACACGATGTTGACGTGCTTGAACTCATCGCGCTCTTCCAGTTGTTGGATGGCCGCTTGTGTGACCTGCTCGTCATAGGAGCGCCGCACATTGTTCAGGCGGTCTAGGTTGAGGGCAAGTTCATTGGCCTGTGCTTCATTTGGAGCCGTCAAGAGGTTCACAGCCTCTGTGGCCCTGGCCATTCGCCCAGCTGCATTGATTCGAGGACTGACGCGGGAAATGATGTCGCGCACGGTCAGGAAATCAGGGTCACAACGGACCACTTTAAGCAGTGCCTTGATGCCGGGTCTGGCGTTTCTCGATATGGTCCGAAGCCCATGGTGCAACAGAATGCGATTCTCTTCGGTAACAGCGACCAAATCCGAGGCAATGCTGAGTGCCACCAAGTCGAGGCCGTCGTAGGCGCTCATGGGAGAAAGACCGAACCGGTCAGTGAGCGCTTGGGTGAGCTTGAATGCCACGCCACACCCGCTCAATTCTTTGAATGGATATGGACAATGGGGTTGCTTGGGGTTCAGAATGGTGTGGGCCGCGGGCATCAACGGACCGGGCAGGTGGTGGTCGCAAATGATCACGTCAATTCCCAACTGGGCGGCATCGTGGACCCGATCTACAGCACGGATGCCGCAGTCCAGGGTGATGATCAATTTGCACCCCTGCTGGGCGGCGGTTTGAACGCCTTCTTCCGACAATCCGTAGCCCTCGTTGTATCGATCCGGGATGTAGGGCAACACATCAAACCCGTTGTTCTGAAGAAATTCTTGTACCAATGCGACCGAGGTGGCGCCGTCTACGTCGTAATCTCCGTAGGCCATGATTCGCTGCCCATCGCGCTGAGCTTGCATCAAGCGATCCACCGCTTGTTCCATGCCGCGCATCAGCAGGGGGTCGTGCAAGGCCTCCAATTGAGGTTGGAAAAAGGCGTCTGTTGAATGGGGATCAATGCCACGCAAATCCAGCATGTGTGCAACCAAACCCTCGGGACTGACGTTCTCATCTAGGTCTTCCCGGTATCCTCGGGGCGACCAGTCTGCAGGGGGAACGTGTGGTTGACGGGTCATGGATGTAAGGTCGCGGAGCGAGTGCTCGTGATTGTCCCTCCAACAGAGGCCATTGAATCGGACCGAACTCCCTTAAATTGCGAAGCTTGAAAGATACAACGATGACCTCGTTCCGCCTCCCCTCCTTCGCCCTCGTGGCGCTCAGCCTCATCACCATTGTGATGGGCACTTCTTGTCTCAACGACGACAACCTCATTCCACCCAACTGTTTCGACGGGCTCCTCAACAATGGGGAAGAACTCGTGGACTGCGGCGGCCCCATTTGCGAGCCTTGCGACCCATGCGAAAACGGCGTTTGGGACCAAGTTCTCGGGGAACAATGGGTGGACTGCGGTGGTGAATGTGCGCCATGTGATGTTGGATTTAATGGCCAGCTGGATCCAGGAGAGACGGGCATTGACTGTGGCGGAGATACGGGAATCGATTGCGGCGAGCTCTGTGGAGACGGGCTGCTCAACGGCAACGAAATTGACGTGGATTGCGGGGGTCCAGATTGCGAGGCGTGTCCGAGCTGCGAGGACGAACTTCTCAACGGTGAGGAGCTCGGCATCGACTGTGGAGGTCCAGATTGCCCTCCTTGTGCCACAGATGGAGATTGCACCAACGGCCTTTTGGACGGCGATGAATTGTACATCGACTGCGGAGGTAGCATTTGCCCGGAATGTGAAGGAACCATGGACTGGAAGGCCAACGGAACCGAACTCGTTGCGGACTTTCAGACCGATTGCAGCTTGGCGGGTACCACCCTCAACCTCGGCGGAATTTCAGTGACCACAGATGGCATTGGCATGACATTGCCAGAGCCTTCAGTGGGTTGGATTTCCGGCGCACAAATCTCATTGAATGAGTCCAGCGCTCCCGGAGGTGTCTGCACCTATAACAGTCCTTCGGGTCAGATGTACACGTCGGCTCAACCCGGCGCGAATTTCACCGTGGACATTCTCTACATCCTGCCAGAAGCCGGCGGCATCGTCGTTGGCACCTTCGGCGGCAGCTTGATTGGAGAAGATGGCACGGGAGGCATCTCCATTGCGCAAGGCTCCTTCTTGCTGCCCATCAACTGATCACTCATCCAAGAGGTCATATAGCCCGTCCAAACGGGGGCTAAGCACCACTTCAATTCGGCGATTTCGGTTGCGGTCTTGGGGGTCTCTTGGGTGGTATTGACTGCGGCCTGCCGCGGTCAGCAGTTCAGGATCAAGTGAACTGTTGCCAGTCATGACCTGCACCACTGCGGTGGCGCGAAGCACGCTCAGTTCCCAGTTGTTCTTTGGCGAGGTTGACGCGTTAAAGGCCACATCATCGGTGTGCCCTTCCACGACCACCTCAAAGTTGGTCTCACCTTCAATGGCTTGGGCCAAGTCCACCAACGCCTTTTGTCCTTCGGGGTCGATGGAGGTGCTGCCGGAGGCAAACAGAAGGTTCGAGGCGAGCCTCACGTAGACCTTACCGTCGCGCTCCTCCACCTCAAGGCCCCTGTTCCTGAAGGCAAACAGTGCATCGCTGAGCTTGGATCGAAGGGCTTCACCAGCGCGTTTTTGGGCATCCAACATTTGGGACAGTTCCCTGACTTTTTCCTCGCGCTCTTTCAGGTCACGCTCCAAAGCCAACAGGCTGTCTTCCTGGAATTGAAGGTCTGCCCGGATGCGTTGCAATTCTGCAAGTAGGGCCGACTGTTCCGCGCCAGAAGCCGACCGTTTCCGTTCCAATTCCTCGCTGATCAATGCGTTCAGGTTTTCGAGGTTGTCGTTGCGGAGCATGCACGTGCGCAATGCCCGGCCTTGGCTGTTGGTATCGGCCTCTAGGGCTTGGATTCTCCTGTTGTCCTCTGTGAGTTTCCCTTCTTTCTCTTCCAGGCTTAGGGTCAAGGCTTCGACACGCTGGGTGGCCACCGAAAGGCTTTGGTCCAGGGTGTCTCGGTCATCGCGAACCTCGGCAAATTGGCTCATGGGCACGCAGCTGGCCATGAACAAAACAGGAATGGCCACGGTGAGTGGCAAGAGTCTTGAGAGCATGTTGTGAAAGTCGCGACAAGGGCCCCCAATTCAATGCCCCTGTCAAACCGTTGCACAACAGCCGGCTGTGAATTGCTGAAGCAGGGCGGTTAAAGCTGGACACAAATGTTCTGCGGCTCGGTGAAGAAGCGCATGGAGTTGTATCCACCTTCTCGCCCGACCCCGGATTGACGGGTTCCACCAAATGGTGTTCTCAAATCCCGGACCAACCAGCAATTGAGCCAAACCATTCCAGTGTCGATTCCAGCAGCAAAGCGATGGGCCCGCTGCAAGTCCTTGGTCCAGACAGAGGCAGACAGGCCGTATTTGGTGGAGTTGACCAGCCCCAGGGCCTCTTGCTCATCCTTGAAAGGCTGCAAGGTGGCAACTGGCCCAAAAATCTCTTCTCGGTTGGTGACGCAGGTGTGGTCCAGACCTTCAATCAGGGTGGGCTGAACGAAGTAACCCCCTTGAGCCTGGGCTCCGCCGGCTGGTGTCGTCCCCCACCACATAGAATGCCGCCCGCCTTCTCCTCGGGCGGTATTGATGGCCGCCAGCACTTTGTCTCGGTGAGCCCTGGAAACCACCGCACCCATTTTGGTGTCGGGATCCATCGGGTCGCCAATGCGCATTTTGGACACCTTGGCGACCATGGCGTCGCGGAACCGGTCGTAGAGGCCTTCTTGGACCAGGATGCGCGACCCACAAAGGCAGATTTGGCCCTGGTTGGAGAATGCGGCCCGCACAGGCCGTGGACACGGCTTGGTCAAAGTCCAGTCGTCAAACACGACGGTGGCATTCTTGCCGCCCAACTCCAAGGAGAGCTTTTTGAATTTGGGCGCAGCTGCGGCGGAAATGGCCGCCCCGGTGTTGGATCCCCCGGTAAAGGAGACGGCGCGGAATGTAGTGGTGTTCCACCATGGCCTGCCCAACTTCGGGCCCGAGGCCGTGCAGGATGTTGATACCCCATCAGGGAACCCCACTTCTTTGGCCCAAGTGCCGAGCAGGAAGGCGGTCATGGGGGTGACTTCACTCGGCTTGGCCACAACGCAATTGCCACTGGCCAGCGCGGGAGCAATTTTCCAGGTAAACAGATAGAGGGGCAGGTTCCACGGGCTGATGCAAGCCACCACGCCGAGTGGCTTTGCGCAGGGTATAGTTCACGGTCCCGTCCCCCATGGTGTGGCTCTCACTGGAAAACTGTTCTGCTGCGGAGGCGTAGAAGCGGAGGTTGTGCTCAGCCCTGGGGATGTCCACTGCAGCGGCCACCGAGATACGGGCTTTCCGTTGTCTCGGGCCTCAGCTTCGGCACAGCATGTCGGCATTTTCGGCACTCTTATCGGCCAAGCGCATCATGACTGCCCGCCGGTTCGGCCGGGACTCCAAGCCCGCCATTCTGGAAAGGCGGCTCGTGGCCGCAGTGACGGCCGCTTCCACATCGTTCAGCTCCGACCGTGGGATGCGGCCATAGGTCTGCGCCGGTGGCGGGTTCCACATTGTCGAGCCATTCGCCGCTCGAAGCGGCGAGGTGCAGTTCGCCGTTGATCAAGTTGAGGATGTCCTTGTCCATTGGTCACCTTGGCGCACAAGGTGGGGCATAAAAGAAAAAGACCGGTCACATGGGTGCCGGTCTTCGTGCGATTGCATTGACTTTCGCCTCAACTTCGTGGTTGCCCCACAAGGACTCGAACCTTGACAAACGGTACCAAAAACCGGTGTGCTACCATTACACCATGGGGCATTCCGCGAAGAATGGACGGCAAAATTACAAAAAGCAATCCGAACCCTACGCAAGGTGTGCCAACGGTGAATTCAATCGTTGCTGCAGGCGCTCCACGTCTTCGAGCAGGGTCTCAATGGCAGCCTCCAAGTGCGTGATGCGGTCGTTCAAGTTGGCGATGGTGTCTTGCAGGTTGATATCGCCCGCACAATCAAGGTTGCCAGACAGGACAGCATGGCCGTCTCATGGACTAGAAGGGCATCTGACGCGTCGTCGACGCCGTGCCATTTCCCACGACAAGGAGGGCGCCTGTTTGTGACTCCACATTGTATTTCCCCACCGCAGTCTGGTAGGCCTGGTCGGCAACCGTGTAGTATCCCCCGCACTCGAAGCGTAGGCGCTGGCTGTGGTTTCATAGCCTTCGGCATGGCCGGCAAATCCAGAAGCCACAGTGTAGAACCCTCACTGTGCGCAGCGTCCGCAGTGGCCTGGGTGCCTTCTCCTACGGCATGGGCACAGGTGGCGCTCGCCACGGTATTTCGGTTGGACGCTGTGGCTGAAAAATCCAGACGCTGTGGTGTTGTAGCCCTTCGGCGTGGGCGGCAGTGTTGGTGGCTTCGCTCCCATACCCCTCACTGTGGGCGTAGTTGGCCAAGGCCTTGGTGTTGTAGCCCTGAGCGTGGCGCTGTGTCCTGTAGCATCGGTAAACATGCCTTGGGCATGCGCGGCCGTTCCCGTGGCTTCGGTGCCTTCTCCCATGGCGCTCGAGCAGGTTCCACTGGCCGTGGTGTTGCGGTTGGTCGCATGGCTGTAGTTGCCCGGAGCGTCGCATCCGTCTCCCAATGCAGAAGCAAAGGAGCCCGTGGCAGTCACGTTGCGCCCTTGCGCCACTTGTCTCGGTCACTCGCATGCGCCTTCTGCCCAAGTCCAAAGTAGGTGTTGATTCCAACGATGGTGGTGGAATCCGAAATGAAACTCAGATCCGAGGGCTACCCGGGCAGCAGTCTGCCGAGCTCGCCCTCGTGCCTCCGCTTTCAATGCCCAATACACCTTCATCTTCCCAGGGCAAGCCAAACAGGTGAGCAGCTGGAGGACGTCTCCCGTTCCGATGAGGGATCTCCGTCGGCATTGGGGTTGTAGGGCCATTGAGCCTGCGTAGTCCCGCAGACCGCCATCATCAGAGGCAAGGGCAGTAGGAACAGGGGAAACTGGAGGGGCAAAACGCTTCATGACATGAAAAATAAGACAGCGGAAATTTGTTCACTTTTGGCGGGAATTGGGCCATCGATGACAGGGAAGAGGGGTCTGGAGAAAAACGCCCCCGCCGAATTGGTCGGGGGCGTTTCGATCTCCGTGGAGTGCGAATCACTCCGTCACCATGAATTGCTTCACGATGCTGACATTGTTGGAACTCATGCGCACCTGGTACACGCCGCTTTCCAATTGGTAAGCTGGCATTGATGTCGAGGGTGTACGCCTGGCCCTTGTCCACGCTGCCGCTGAACAAGGTCCCGATGTACATGCCCGCGGCATCGAACAGCTTCACATCCAAGCGCATGGGCTGCTGAACATTGAACCCGATGCGGGCGTGGTCTTGCGTTGGGTTCGGCGAAATGTGAGACACTTGAATGTCTCCACGACATGTCGGCCAAGGCTGTGAGCTTCGTCTCCCATGTTTGCGTCTCCAGCGTTTCCAGTGCCCACAAGGCCATTTCCGATTTCGTCGGGCGTCACATACATCTCCCGTCACGTTCACGGTGTATCCAAATTCAGACTGGTTGCCGCTGCAATCGGTGGCGGTGTAGTCGTATTCGATTTGATACGGCAGGGTGCAATCCAAGTCTCCGAAAAAGTCACCTGACCCCATCACAGAAGCATTCTGGTGTGTGCCTGAGTAGTTGAACCAACCGCTGTAACCATAGTGGTTGTTCATGTTGTTGGCGCCCAATCCCACCTGGAAACGGTAGAACTGGTTGGCTGGTTGGTGCGTGCAGTTCAAGAAGCTGCCGTCGTAATCTCCCCATCCAGTCAGTGTGCCTTGAGAGAGGAACCAGTAGGTCCAGTTCTCATGGTCATCAAACAGGTCTTCACAATCCTGCTTGTAGCTGGTCGGGAAGTCTTGGTCCGACCAAGCGTCATAGTCCAGTGCCGTCGGTCAAGGTGAATGTGACATGCCATCCCGCGTCAGGGTTGGCGTTGTCGACCACCGTCTTCCTCGATCATCCAATCTCCGTTTGGAAGCTGGCTCACAAGGCCTTCTCCCACCGTGGAGTAGAACTCACCGCCAGCGAAGTTGAACATGCGCACGGCGTGCGTCTCGTAGCCGTTGCAAGTCTCCTCGCTGCTGAAGGCTTCAGGGGTCACCGTAGTGCAGTACTGATCCACGCTGTCATTGGGGGCATAGGCGCCCAGCACTGTGGTGGTCATCTCCAAGGAGACTTCCCCGCCGCAGTTGTCGATCGCAGACACATCGCAAGCATCTGTGGAAGGAAGGAGCACATCTCCCTCGTGGTCTTCAGCGCAAACCTGCACCGTTCCACCATTCTCAATGCCGCAGACATCCAACCACAGGGGAGCGGTTTCGTCCGACACGGTCACTGTGATGGTTGAGGAAGAGAGGTTGCCACAGTTGTCGACCGCCTCGAAATGATAGGCCAAGGTGGCGTTGCCACACCCGTCCAGTCCCAAGGTGTCTACAGAGGAAGTCAACTCTGGGTCAGCATCGCAAGCGTCCAGGGCTGAGGCCTCCAACGCAGGCACCTCATCCAAACAGGAAACGGTGGTGTCTTGAGCAGCGCTGCCATTGGCAAATGCGACACTCAATGCCGGAGCAACCGTGTCAATCACAGTGATGGTTTGGAACCAAGCCGAAGAATTGCCGGAACAATCTGTGGCTGACCACTCACGGGTCAAGGTGTAGCCATCTTCACAATCTCCGCCTTCGAAGGTTTCGCCCACATACGTGTAGGTGAGGGCGGCGTCGCAGTTGTCTTCGGCCTGAAGTGACATCACGCCGTCTGGAGCTGGAACAGCATCGCAGGCTGCAGTGAGGTCCATGGGTCCTGCCGTGAAGGTGGGGGCCACTGTGTCCACCACAGTCAGCACCTGGGTGTGGCTGTTCTGATTGCCAGCGCAGTCCACCAAGTTCCAAACGCGGGTGATCACGTAGTCACTGGGGCAGAGGTCGTCGTCGTCCTGGGTCTCCGTGAAGGTCAAGGACACTTCTGGATCGCAGTTGTCTTCGGCTGTCAAGATGACGGCCAATGGAATGTCATCGCAAGCCACGGTCATGTCCAGGGGCAATTCCTCCACAAATTCAGGGGAAGTGCTGTCTGTCAATGTGATCAACTGCAGGACCGTTTTCACGTTGCCGCATTCATCTTCCGCTGTCCAAGTCCGCGTGACTTCTGCTGTGCCGGCGCATCCATTGATGTAGTCGATGCTGTCGGTGTAGGCAATTTCGACATCTGAGTCGCAATTGTCGACGGCTTCGGCGGCACCCAAGCTGCCCACGGTGTAATCATTGTCACAAGACATCGTGGTGTCTTGAGGAATGAAGGTGAACACGGGAGCTTCGGTATCGATGAGGTTCACCGACTGAATCAAGGTGTCAGTGTTGCCACATTGGTCAACGGCCGCATAGGTCAAGAGGTAGCTGCCAGCGCAAGATCCACTGAACTCAACCTCTGAAAGAAGCTCCAATTCAATGCTGGTGTCGCAGTTGTCCGTGACCTCGGCATACAAGGTGTCCATGCCCCATTCTGTGCAGGGGATGTCCAAGGTCAATTCGCCGTCAATCACAGGAGCTGTGGTGTCCACCACGGCAATGACCTGAACATGAGACAGAGAGTTTCCAGCACAATCCATGGTGCTCCAAGTGCGGGTGATGGTCTGACCCTGAGCACAGTCTCCATCCATGACGCCTTCATTGAAGGTGATCTCCAATTCCAGGTCGCAATTGTCGGAAGCTTCCAGGCTGACTGGGGCAGGTACCGCGTCACAGGACACCGTGGTGTCTGCGGGCAATTCTGATGTCCATTCTGGAGCTGTTTCGTCCACCACGGTCAATGTTTGCTCGTGTTGAACCTCATTGCCACAGGCGTCAGTCGCTGTCCAAGTGCGGGTCAGAACATAATTGCTGGCGCAATCGTCATCGTCGCTGAGTGTCTCAGAGAAGCTCACCACGGGCGCATCATCACACGCATCGGTTGCGGTGAGGACAGCGGCCTCAGGAATACCGTCACAGGCGACCGTTGCGCTTTCCGGCAAGGCCTCCACAAAGGATGGGGCAGTGACGTCGGACGCACCAACGGTTTGATCGCAAGTGGCTGTGGTTTCATTGCCGCAGTTGTCGATGGCGACGGCGGTGAATGTCCGGGTAAAGCTGAACGTTCCAACACACGTGGTGGTGGTATCGTGGTCCACCCATGTCAATTCCACATCGGGTGCAGCTCCACCGCAATTGTCGGTGGCGGTGACCTCTGCCAGACCGAGGGCCTCCACAGAGAGGTCAGCGGTGCAATCGTCTCCAGCGGCGACCACCACATCTTCTGGACAGGTGATTTCAACCACAGGTGGGGTGTCATCGTAGAGCTCGATGAATTGCTCGAACATGTTTGCGTTTCCGCAATCATCCGAGAAGGTGTAGGTGCGCATGTACATGCCCACGGGCTGCACACAACCACCGGAGAAAGGGGTGTCGAAGAACGTCACCGTGACTTCAGAGCCACAGGCATCCTCCACCTCAATCAGGATGTTCTCGGGAACGACCTCGTCGCCGTACTCCTCACAGGAGAGGGACAGGGTCATGTCGCCGTTCAACACAACCGGAGCCACATCGTCAAAGACGGTGATGGTTTGTTGCACCAGGGTCTGGTTGCCACAGTCGTCCACAAAGGTCCACGTGCGGTCCACCTGGAAAGCGCCTGCACAACTCTGGTTGTAGAGGCTGTCCTCCACCCAGCTCCAAGCCACATCGGTGTCGAAGTTGTCGGTGGCGCTGAATTCGCCATACGTGGCGTCAGCATCGTACTCCGCGCAAGGCAGGGTTACGTCTTCCACGCTGGCCAAGGGCCCGAGGTTGTCAACCAAAGTGATCATCTGCTCGCAGGATGCGGCATTGTCACAGAAGTCCACAGCAGTGAAGGTCCGGGTGAAGGTCATGGTGCCCTCAGCCAAGTCATCATCGGCTACACAATCGACCATGAAGTCAGAGTCCACATAGGTGATGTCGATCTGGGTCAGATCGGAGCAATTGTCGGTGGCCACGGCGGCTCCAAGAGCCGCAGTCGTGGTGTCACTGGCAAAGTCTTGGTCCATGACCAACAGGGTGTCTGCTGGGCAGGTGATTTCAGGGGCCACTTCGTCAAAGAGTGCGACGTATTGCTCGGCCAACGTGGTGTTTCCACAATCGTCCTCAGCGGTCCAGATGCGCATCCAACTTCCTGGGCAAGCACCGCTCAACGGCCATGCTTCGATGCTGATGGTCAGTTCTCCATCGCAGTTGTCGAAGGCCTCGATGGGCACCTGAGTGGGGTCAAGCGGGTCGGTCAGCAACTCACAAGAGATGGACTGATAAGGCGTGAAGTTGTTGAACGTCGGCGCCGTCTCATCCAAAGCCGTGATGGTCTGAATGCAAGACAGGGTGTCGCTGACGTTTCCACAGGCGTCCACAGACCACGCATGGTAGGTGCGCTCAAAGCTGTAGCTGCCATCGGCGCTGCCGTCGGATCCATCACACAAAGGAGTGGATGGGCCATCGCTGTGCGTGTAGAAGGTAGCTGGAGCGGTGTCGCACCCATCTTCTGCCACAACCGTAGGCACACCAAGGAGGCCTTCAGAAACATCTGCTGTGCAATCTTCACCCAGGACAACCGTCGTGTCGGCAGGGCATTCGAGCAGGGTAATGACCGGTGCAGTGATGTCCTCTACAGTCAGGATTTGTGTGCAGCTGGCCTCTGCAGTGTTGCCGCAGTGGTCCGTTGACACGGCAAAGAAGGTCCGTGTGATCACGTACGTTCCGCTGCTGTCGGTGCAGGTGTAGTCTGGTGCGCTGTCCTCAATGGTGTAGGAGAGAACAGGAGCGGAGTCACAGTTGTCTGTGCTGGAAATCTCCACTTCTCCAGATTGCGTGGGGTCGAGTTCGCCGTTGCAAGCGTCATCGAGCTGCACGGTGATGTCCGCTGGGCAGGTGATGTCGATGGTGGGGGCCACCGTGTCGATCATCAGAATGAACTGGTGGGTGGTGGTGGAGTTGCCGCAATCATCGATGACGGTGTAGGCCACGTCCCAAGTGGGCACAGGCAACACGCAACCACCAGACATGGGCTCGCAGTCCACAAACGCAGTGTCGATGCCGCAGTTGTCGGTCCAGCTTACAAACCCAAGGTCGGCCAGCTCATCAATGTCACACGACCAAGCGTCGCATGCCATTTCCGTTTGGGTGGCGCTCAAGGTGATCACAGGAGCCTGCTGATCCACAACCTCGATGAGTTGGATGCCCGTTTCCATGGCGGTGTTTCCACAGCTGTCTGCTGCAGTCGCACTCCAACGGCGCTCAATGGTGTAACAACCGGCAGATGTACTGTCGACCACAACGTCGAGGTAGGTCAATTCTCCAGCATCAAATGCACAGTTGTCTGAGTATGACACTTGAGCAGACCCGGTCATGTCGGTCGACAAGTCGGCTTCGCAGAGCGCAGTCACCGAGACTTCAAGGTCGCCAGGCAAAACGAGGTCAATTTCTGGAGCCACATCGTCTTCAATGTGGATGAGTTGCGTGCAGTAGCTCACATTGTCGAACAGGTCGGTGGCAGACCAAGTCCGCTCCAACGTGTAGCATGCACTGGATGTCTCGTCCACCAATTCCTCTCCGAGGTAGGCCACAATGGGGCTTCCTTCGTCGGTGCAGTTGTCGGTGGCCGTCAGCACTGCAGGGGCAGGGATCTCCTCGCCACAAGCGATGACGGTGTCGGCAGGACAATCGTCAAACAATGGAGCGGTCTCATCGAGGCGGCAGATTTGCTGCGTCACATTGATGGCTCCACAGCTGTCGTCAAATACCGTGTAGATGTTGGTCACACATGGCTCCTCTGGGTCTGGCGTGACTGCTTCAAGCGAGAGGTCCACAATCACGTCACCCAAGGCGCCGCTGACTTCGACACCGTCGATGACTCCTTCCCAGCCAAACCAACCACCGAGACCGAAGTCACAGTTGTGGTCGTTGGCGCCAAGGCCGACTTGGAATCCGAAATAACCGTTGCTGGGGGCGTGGTTCAGCTGCAAGTTGCTGCCTTCAAAATCGCCAGTACCGTTCAAGAAGCTTTGGTCGCTCTTGAGCATGTACATGTCCCATTCGTCGAACGGAAGGTCGTCGCAGGTGTAGATGTACTTGAATCCTTTGCCCATGGCGGCCCATTCGGCGCCACTGACACGGTCGTTGAACACATAAAACACCTCGAACCCTTGGTTGTGGTTGAGCTCGTTGACCACATGGCCGGTGAGCGTAGCCACTCCGTTTCCGAATTGCGTGAACTGAAGCCCGTCTTCGGTTTCTACGAAGTAGTCAGAAGCCGCAAGCCCTTGGTTGGCCAAGCCATAAATGCGGATCGCCGCATCGGGGCCCATGCCGAATGCCGTGGTGGCCTCGCCGGTCAGGTATGGCTCGGTGTATGGCGTAGAAACGCAGGCCACCTCGGTGTACTCTTCACCCGTGCAATTGTTCAATGCAGAGGTGGGGTTTTCGCACGTGATGCCTTCCAAGTCTTCGACGCACTCTAAAGTGTAATCGTTGATTGGAGGATCGAACGAGAGGCACTCAGGGTCGCAGTCGTCAAGCTCGAGTGGATCGCCGTTGCAGTCGAATCCAACCTCGGCATAGAAACAAGTTCCGTCGTCATCGGTAGCGTCAGCGCTGTAGTTACAGGCGTCCTCTTCGGTACATCCGGGCACCTCAAGTTCATCGCAAATTCCGTCTTCGTCGGCGTCAGCGAGGCAGTTGCCTTCGCAATCGAGGTAATCCTCGGCATACGTGCAAAGGGTGTTGTCTTCGTCTGTGGCTTCCGCATCATAGTTACAAGCCAGTTCATCTCCGCAACCCAACACTTCTGCTTCGTCACAAACTCCGTCTCCATCCACGTCGGACAAACACTCGCAATCGCAGTCATAGTAGTCTGCACCACAGTATTGTTCGGGGTAAACACACGTAGAGGGGATGGTTGCGTTTTCGTTGTAGTTGCAGGCGGTTTCGTCCATGCATCCTTCAATGGCCTCACCCGTCAGGTAGGGCAGCAAAGCGGGGTCATCGAATGTGCCGAGCTCACCACCTTCTTGATCAGCGGTCAGGTCAAAGTCCAATTCGTACAAGGCACAATCGGCCGCATCAAAGAGCTCCAGGTCCACCGTTTGACCGGCTTCCAGGTAGAGGTTCATGTTCACATAGGAGTTGCCCTCGAAATCGAAGGTTGTCCCTGAACCCACGACAATGTCGTCGGCAATGGCGATCACCGTAGCGCCGAAGATGGGCATCCCGTCCAGGGTCACATTCGCAATCAAAGTGTTGGGGATCACAGGCAGCACGACCACATCTGTGTCGGGTTCGTTGCATGGATCAAAGGGGTCGCAAATGCCGTCGCCATCGGTGTCGGCCAGGCAGTTTCCGTCGCAGTCAACTCCGGAATCTGGATAGGTGCAGGATCCGTTGTCAACGGTGGCTTCGTCATCGTAGTTGCAGGCCGCATCGTCTGTACAGCCTTCGCAGCTTGTGTAGTCGCAAGAGCCGTCGTTGTCTGTGGCGAGGTCGTCGTAGTTGCAGGCACTTTCATCGGTGCAGCCACCCACTTCATCTTCGTCACAAACACCATCTTCATCGCTGTCGTTCAAGCAGGCTCCATCGCAGTCTACGTTGTCGACTCCGTAGAGGTCGCTGGCATAAACACACAGCGTGTTGTCCGTGTCAACGACAGGGTCGTCGTTGTAGTTGCAGGCTGCTGAATCGGTGCAATCTGTGGATTCGTCATCATCGCACAAGCCATCTTGATCGCTGTCTGTGAGGCAGTTTCCATCGCAATCCACATTGTCGACTCCATAAAGGTCAAGGGGGTAGGCGCAAGAACCGTCGTCATCGGTGGCCAAAGCATCGTAGTTGCAGGCCTCTTCTTCGGTGCATCCAGGCACTTCGTCTTCGTCACAAACGCCATCTTGGTCGGCGTCAGCGAGGCAGTTTCCATCGCAATCGAGTCCGGCTTCAGCATAGGTGCAGGAAGCATCGTCCACGTTGGCTGCGTCATTGTAGTTACAAGCAGCCTCGTCGGTGCATCCCAACACGGCGTCGTCGCCAAGGAAGGGCAAGTTTCCGGGGGAATTGAAGGTGGAGAGCTCCTGACCTTCTGCCTCCACTTCAATGGTGAGGTCCAAGCCATAGAGTTCACATTCAGCTTCGTCGAACAATTCAAACGTCACTGCATCTCCTGTGGAGACATACAAGGTCATGCTGACCCATGAACCGCCTTCGTAATCAAAGGCTTCATCCACGCCCACGGTTTCTCCATTCACCAAAGCGAGCACGGTCATGCCCACAACGGGTTGGCCGTTCAGGCTGACTTCGGCGATGTACGTGGCGGGAACCACAGGAAGAACAGCGGGGGTCAGGTCGGGGTCTGCACAAGGGTCGAATTCATCACAAATGCCGTCTTCGTCGCTGTCGTTCAGACAGTTTCCGTCGCAATCGTAGCCGTCAACCGGGCCGTCACCGTTGCACACGCCGCATTCGTCCAGCGTGCCAATGCAGTCGTCTACATCATCGCAGATGCCATCTGCGTCAGCGTCAGCGGTACACCCGCCGTTGCAGACGCCAAGGGCATCCAGGGTGTTTCCGTCGCAGTCGCAGGCTCCGTCAGCAATGCCAGAACCTCCGCACACGTCGCATTCGTCCAACTGCAAGCAGGATCCGTTGTCATCGGTGGCGGCAGCATTGTAGTTGCAGGCGGTTTCGTCGGTGCATCCACCGACTTCAAACTCGTCACAAACGCCATCTTCATCGCTGTCATTCAGGCAGTTGCCGTCACAGTCATAGCCGTCGTCTGCGTAGGCACAAGACCCGTTGGCAATGGTGGCTGAAGCGTCGTAGTTGCAAGCCATGTCGTCGGTACAACCTGCGCACGACTCAAAGTCACAAGAGTTGTCGTCGTCGGTGGCCAAAGCGTCGTAGTTGCAGGCTGCTGAATCGGTGCATCCGCCCACTTCAAACTCATCGCAAATGCCATCGGTATCGGTGTCATTCAAGCAGTCGCCATCGCAGTCATAACCCACATCCGCGAAGGAGCATGAGTCATCGGAAATGGTGGCGGTTTCGTCGTAGTTGCAGGCGAGGTCATCTGTACATCCGGCGCAGGAAACAAACTCGCATGAGCTGTCGTCGTCGGTGGCCAAAGCATCATAGTTACAGGCCGCTGAATCGGTGCAACCCGCCACTTCAAACTCATCACAAATGCCATCGGTATCGGTGTCATTCAAACAATCGCCGTCACAATCGTAGCCTTCCTCGGCATACGTGCAGGTGCCATCATCCTCGGTGGCAGCCTCATCATAATTGCAAGCCAGGGGATCCACACAACCGTCAACAGCTGCGCCGCCAAAAAAGAAGGTGTCTCTGAATTCTGTGGCTCCGTTTCCATTGATGAAAACCTGACAATAGACTTGACCGCTGATTTCACCTGTGGTGGTGAATTGACCAACGAGAACCTTCAAGTCGGAACCAGCAATTCCATTGGAGTCTCCATTCAGGGCGTACCAAGCGCCACCAATGAGGTCGTCGATGGCCAGGTTTCCACCGGCCATGCCCCCACCGGGATCGAAGTTGGTGAGCCAGGGGTTGTCCGTGGCTTGCACCGTGCTGACGTTTCCTTCACCAGCCATGGCGTTGGGCGCCCCTTCGATGCCAATGGTGATCCAGCTGTCATACTCAAGGTCCGGGTAGACTCCGAAGAGAAGGCTGTTGATGCCGTTCGGTGTGCCTGCGCCCAAGATCGCATGGTAGAAATCGGTTGTGGTGTTGACATACGTTGGATTGACCATGTCACCAGAAACAGAAGACATGAAGTCGTCTTCGTTGTTCATCTCTACATACAGACGGGTACAACTGTAGCCGGTCATGTCGGTAACACCAAGGGCGCCCACGAGCATTCCGATGTCTTCAGCCACCACTTCTGTAGAAATCTCGTACCCCTCAGGAGCAGGAGAAGACAACATGGGTCGGGCAGAAAGAGAAAAACAGGCGCTGGTGAGAAGCAGGCTTAGAAAGAAGCGGTAAGGAAACATCTGCTAGATTATATCAGGTTCAATTGCAATAAAGCGTCTACGAATATCGCCAATTAATCGACCAAATACAAATTATTCTAAGGTTCGTCGAAGAAAAAACAAGATTCGACGGTACAATAGAATCCTTGGGCGACACCCACGGGTGCCGCCGAATCCACTGAACAGAAAGGGGGTTAGCCTACGATGTTGATGATGCGACCAGGCACCACAATGATCTTCTTGGGGCTGCGGCCTTGCAGCTGCTTGGCCGTCCGTTCGTCTTGTAAAACAGCCGACTCCACGTCTGCAGGGGCCGTGTCTGAAGGAACACTGAACTGAAAACGCACCTTCCCGTTGAATTGAACGGGGTAGGTGGTTTCGGATTCAATCAGCTTTTCAGCGTCCCATTTGGGCCAAGGGGCATCCACCACGAGGCCATTGCCACCGCACAATTCCCAAAGCTCTTCGGCCATGTGCGGCGCATATGGGGCGACCAAAGCCGCCAAAGGTTGAAGCAGTGCCCGCTCGTGGGCTTTGGCTTCGGTGAGTTCATTCACACCGATCATCATGGCGCTGACCACAGTGTTCCAGCTCAAGCGATCCAAGTCTTCGGTGACTTTTTTGATCGTTTTGTGCAGAGCGCGTTCCCCTTCCGCAGAGGGCTGCCCGTCGTGAACCAGGATTTCGCCATCGGCTCCGCGGTACAATCGACTCAGCTTCCTCAAAAACCCATGAACCCCATTGATGCCTTGGGTGTCCCAAGGCTTAGCCTGTTCCAAGGGTCCAAGGAACATCTCGTAGCACCTGAGGGTGTCAGCCCCATAACGCTCGACGAGGTCATCGGGGTTCTCGACATTGAATTTGGACTTGGACATCTTCTCCACCTCGCTCCCACATCGGTATTCACCTTTTTCATTGAGGGCGAATTCAGCATTGGCGAATTCCGGTCTCCACGCCCGAAATCCATCGAGGTCAAGGATGTCATTCTGAACCAAAGAGATGTCGACGTGAAGGCGTTGGGTGCGGTGTGACTTGCGTTGCTCGAACGTCACAAAAGTCTGGGTCCCTTCAATCCTGTAGACAAAGCTGCTCCGTCCCAAAATCATCCCTTGGTTGATCATTTTGGCAAAGGGCTCATCGAACCCGATGAGGTCCAGGTCAAACAAAAACTTGGTCCAGAAACGGCTGTACAACAGGTGGCCCGTTCCGTGTTCGGCACCACCGATGTAAAGGTCCACCTGTCCCCAATGGTCGCTTTTTTCCCGGCTGCAGAACGCGTCCTCATTGTGGGGGTCCATGTAGCGGAGGAAGTACCAACTGGAGCCTGCCCATCCAGGCATGGTGTTGAACTCCATGCGGTCGCCCTGTTGGATGTTCCACTTTTCGGCGCGGGCCAACGGTGGCTCTCCCTCTGCTGTCGGCAGGTAAGCATCGACCTCTGGTAGGAGGACGTGGTCGTCTTTGATGAGTTGCGGAATTTGATCGACATAGCAGACGGGGAAAGGCTCGCCCCAATAGCGCTGACGACTGAACACAGCATCCCTAAGGCGGTGGTTCACCTTGGGCGCAGCCAGCCCCGCTTCGGAAAGGGAAGCCATGGCCTCGGGCAATGCCTTGTGACAGGTCATGCCGTTCCAATCTCCGCTGTTGCAAAGGATGGCGTTCTTGTCGGTTTCGGCCCCCTCCTCCAGATTGTGACCTTCGAAAATCGGAGGGATGGACAGGCCAAAGGCCTGGGCAAATTCCCAATCTCGTTGGTCGCCTGCGGGCACCGCCATGACGGCTCCTGTTCCATAGCCCGCCAGAACATAGTCTGCGATCCAAATGGGCATCAAGTCTCCCGTCAGAGGGTGCGTAGCATGGGCGCCGGTGAAACAACCCGTCACCCCTCGGTCTCCCGCCATGCGCTCGCGCTCACTTCGAGCCGCCGTTTCCACTTGGTAGGCTTGAACCTCGGCACGCTGCGACTCTGTGGTGATGTCGAGCACAAAGGGGTGTTCTGGAGCGAGCACCAAAAAGCTCGCACCGTGTAGGGTATCGGGTCGGGTCGAGAACACCTCGATGTGGAGGCCCAGATGACCTTCTATGTTGAACATCAATTGCGCTCCTGTGGAACGTCCAATCCAATTCCGTTGAACCTCTTTGATGCTGTCTGACCAATCGATGCCCTCCAATCCATCGAGCAATCGGTCTGCATAGGCAGTAATGCGCATCATCCACTGGCGCATTTTCTTCCGCACCACCGGGTGCCCCCCCCTTTCACTCAGGCCACCAATGACCTCATCGTTGGCCAGAACAGTGCCCAATTCAGGGCACCAATTGACTTCGCTGTCGGCGAGATAAGCCATGCGATAGGCCATGAGCAGATCGCTTTTACCCTTTTCGGAAAGGCCATTCCATTGTTGGGCAGAAAACACGCTCTCGAACCCTTCGCCAAAATGGTGTTCTCCAGCCTCGGTCAAAGTTTCTTCTCCCACAGCCCAGTTCAGATCGGCATTGCCCCGCTCCGCAAAGCGCTCAGTCAGAGCAGATATGGGTGCCGCTTGATCCGCTGATTGGTCATAGCCATGCTCGAACAACTGAGAGAAAATCCATTGCGTCCAACGGTAGTAATTCGGGCTGCTTGTGCGGACTTCTCGGCTCCAGTCGTAGCTGAATCCAAGCAGGTCCAATTGACTGCGATAGCGCGAGATGTTTTGTTCGGTGGTGACGGCCGGGTGCTGGCCGGTTTGGATGGCATATTGCTCAGCCGGCAGCCCGAAGCTGTCATATCCCTGGGGGTGCAACACGTTGAATCCACATTGTCGCTTGTAGCGAGCAACGACATCGGAAGCGATGTAGCCCAAGGGGTGTCCCACGTGCAGCCCAGCTCCACTGGGGTATGGGAACATGTCCAATACATAGTATTTGGGCTTGTCGTTCCGTTCCTGCGAAACGTACGTTCCCTCTGCTGTCCAGCGTGCCCGCCATTTGGCCTCGATGGCCTTGAAGTCATATTCCATTGCCCGCGCGATGTGGTCGCGAAGATACCCCCGCAAAAGGGTGTGAAAATGCACAGCCATTCTTCAGGAACAGGAGCACATTGTCGAACTTGTCCATGTGTATCGAACCCGCATTCCGAGCGCTGTCCCCGCCCTGTTTCCGAAATTTCTCTGGGCGGGATCCGGTTCCGCTGTTCACTTGACTTTCGACGATGGTCCGCACCCGGAATGGACACCGTTTGTCTTGGACGAGTTGGGCAAGCACGGTCAAAAGGGGACGTTCTTTTGCGTCGGGGAAAACATCCAGCGCCACCCCAAAATATTTGAACGCATTCGCCAAGAAGGCCATTCTTGGGGAAACCACACCATGGGGCACGAGTCGGGGTGGAACACACCGGACTTCACTTATTTCCGGAGTTTTTTGGAGTGCGAGGCTTGGACGGGCACAGGGTTGTTCCGACCTCCTTTTGGTCGAATCACACGGAGCCAAGCCCAAGCCATAGGCCGCCATAGTCAAGTGGTGATGTGGAACCTTCTGACCGGTGATTTTGACCGTCGCCGTTCAGGGGAGAGTTGTTTGAGTGCCACCCTTCGGGCGCTGACTCCTGGAACGATTGCTGTCATGCACGACAGCGACAAAGCGGGTCCTCGATTGAAAATTCTGTTGCCTGATGTGCTCCATCACTTGAGGCTGATTGGGGTTGAAAGCGCGGCCATTGGAATGAAGCCTAAACGCGCAAAGGAAGATTCCCACAAGGAACGGAGTGGGTTGTCCTAACTGCTTAGACTCTGTTTTTCTGCACCTTAGGGCCTTCATGAAGGAATCCCCCCTGCGCATATTGTACATCGATGATGATGAGATCTGCTTAACGTTGACACAGCTTCAGCTGATTCGGGCAGACATCCACACCGAAACCACCACGGACGCATTGGAAGCTGTGGGGATTTTGTCGACCCAAGACCTGGACATGATTTTGCTCGACTCCGTCATGCCCACCATCGATGGGCTTGAGTTCTTGCAACTGATGCGGGCCTTACACTTGGAACACCCTGTTGTGTTCTACACGGGTTCCGACAGCAAAGAGCTTCAAGATTCGGTGAGTGAATTCGACGTCCTTGGGTTTTTGGACAAAAACGCCAACCGCATGGACCTGCCCATGCAGCTCACCGATTTATATGCAAAGCACCGCAGGCCAATCAATCGGGTTGATGGCTTTGGCGAGCATCGCGCAGCATCTTGAGCTTGCGGCGGATTTCGTCCATTTCACGCTTGTCGGACTCGATCTTTTTCTGAAGGTCAGCCATGATGGAAGCGGCACCATTTCCGGTGAAAATCCCCATGTTGTTTTCGTATTGCGCCACCCGCTTGCGGAGCCGGTCCATTTTGTCGCGCATGATGCGCTCCTCTTTGCGGGCCATGTGTTCGGCACCTTCGCCTGACACCATGCTCTCGACCCGGCTTTTGTAGGCCTCTACCGAGCGCTCGCTCCTCTTGGCACCGAGGGCGTCGTATTTCACGTCCATGGCCGCGCGATAGCGGTCGACAACTTGTTCGAACACCCGTCGAGGTACGTGCCCACTTTCTGCCCATTTCTGGGAAAAAGCCTTCAAGGACTGCAAGTCTGTCCCGTGGTTGCCTGAAAGCTCAAAAGCCTCGATTTCCTTGATCAAGGCCTCTTTCTTGTCTTGGTTGGCCTTGTGTTCTTTGTCTCGGTCGGCATAAATGGCCTTGCGTGCAGTGAAGAATTTGTCGCAGGCACCGCGGAATTTTCTCCAAAGTTTATTTTCATCTCTGGGCCCTGCTGACCCCAAGTCCTTCCATTCTTTCTGAAGCGCAATGAGCTTGTCAGAGGAGTTCTTCCAATCTTGGCTTTCAGCCAGTCCAGCCGCTTCTTCGGCAATGGCCTGTTTGCGCTCTTTGACTTTTTGTTGAGCGGCGCGTACATCGGAGAATGCGGCATCGCGCTTTTGGAAGAACAAATCACAGAGGCTTCGGAATTGCTCCCAAACCTCTTGATCGTCCTTGCGTCCTGCAAAGCCGACCATTTTCCATTGCTTTTGAAAGGCCTTGACTTTTTCAGCTTGGGGAGGCCATGCTGCGGGGTCGGTGATTTCCCTCTTCAATGAGCCCTCGGACTTCTTCCACGATGGCCTGTTTGGCTTCAAGGTTTTTTTTGGAAGCCCTCGCGAATGGAATCATAATGGGCTTTGACTTGGTCCAGGGCTGCTCGCGTGTGCCCAAAAAAGGTGTCGGCCAATTCTTGGTAGGTCTCCCGGGGGCTCGGCCCCACGTCAAACCACGCCTTCATGTAGCTCCTTGAGAGCATTTCCTTTTCCTTCAGGTCGGTGATGCCCGCCAATTCCGAAGCTTGAGCGATCAAGTCTTCCTTTTTCTTCAGGTTGACTTTGAGGTCGTTGTCCTGAAGTTGCTTGTAGATGTTGACGTTGTAGAAAAACTTCATCCCTGAGGCGGTGCCACGTGTCGTGAATCTCCCGGTATTGATCGCCGGGAACATTGCCGACAGCGTTCCATTTTTCGGTCAAGGTGTTGAAGGCATCAAACATCTTCCCGATGTGCTCCTCATTGGCCACCAGCTCTTTGAGCTCATTTAGAATGGCTTGTTTGTTGTCCAAGTTGGGCGCGCTGCTCAGTGGGCCACTTTTTCGCGCCAGGCTTTTCTCCCTTTCACGGAAAGCCTTGTACATCTCGTCATTGGTTGCGTCTTCCGCATCCGGGGTATACTCAAAACGAATGGGCTCCTCACCGGGGTCGGGTGCAGGGCGTTCCTCTTGATCAAAAGCCTCCCGTTGTAAGGCAACGTCTTTTTTCCCGTGCATCGCGGTAAACTTCAAAAGCTGTGCGCACTTCTACGCGGACAGTTTCTATTTCCGGGTTTTCCAGCAACGCTGCAATGCGTTGGTTGATCTCGGCTTTCATGGCAATTCGTTTAGGCTGCACCGGGCGTTCCCAGTGGTTTGTGGTTGGTCACTTTCGTGTACCGCGGTCCGACTTAGCTTTCCGCGGTGGATTCGAAACAAGATGTACATCCGAAGATACGAAAATTGGTGCGCGCGCGAGCAGAAAGGTCGCCGCGTCAAGTGCTGAAAAAAGCTGCGAGACTGGGGGTGCCAGTGAGAAACGCTGAGGCACAACTGAGTCAGTTGGAAGAGGAGGGTTTTGTGGACGCAGCTCGGTTCGCCAATGCCTTTGCGGCTGACCAAATCCGGTTGAAAAACTGGGGGCCCTCCAAGGTCTACGCCGCCCTGAGGCAAGTCCACGGTTTGGCGGGGAATTTGGCATCAGAAGCCTTGGCCGAAGTGGGCGAAGATGAAGTGAATAAGGCTGCCTTTCGGTCGGCGAAAATCTTGGCTTCGGGTCCGGTCCGAAATCGACCAGCAGAAGGCGATTGCCGCCCTTTTGAGGAAAGGCTTCAGCTTTGAATCCGCAAGTCGGGCAGTGCAGGCCGCCATCGCCGATTAACTTTGACCTCCATGCTGACTGCTGATCAGATCCAAACTTCCCGCGACCGCGTTGAGGCCCTTCGCGGATACCTCGCCATTGAACAAAAGCGGATCGACATTCTCGAAGACGAGAAATTGACCCAAGACCCTGAGTTCTGGAATGACGCCAAAGAGGCGGAAAAAGTCATGCGCAGAATGAGAACCAAAAAGGCTTGGCTCGAAGAGTTTGAAGCGGCAGATACCGCCGTTGAAGACGTTACAGGTCTTGTTTGAGTTTTTCAAAGAGGGCGAGAGCACCGAGGAAGAAGTGATGGCCCAAAACGCCAGCTTGCTTCAAAAAATTGAGGCATTGGAGTTCAAGCAGATGCTTTCAGACGAGGCCGACGGGCTGAACGCTGTGGTCCAAATCACGGCAGGTGCAGGTGGAACTGAGTCCTGCGATTGGGCGGGAATGCTCTTGCGGATGTACTCGATGTATGCGGACAAGGCGGGCTTCAAAGTCCGTGAAATTGACCGCCAAGATGGCGACGTGGCCGGTGTCAAACAGGTCACGATGGAGGTGGATGGGGACTATGCTTTTGGCATGTTGAAGGGAGAAAATGGCGTGCACAGGTTGGTGCGAATCAGCCCCTATGACTCACAAGCGAGGCGCCACACCTCCTTCGTTTCGGTGTATGTGTACCCTCTGGTGGATGATAGCATCGAAATCGAAGTGAACCTATCAGACCTCACTTGGGACACCTTCCGTTCGGGAGGGGCGGGCGGTCAGAACGTCAACAAGGTCGAAACCGGTGTTCGCTTGAGGCACAAGCCAACGGGCATCATCATTGACAACACCGAAACTCGATCTCAATTGGGCAACAAGGAGAAGGCCATCCAGCTTTTGAAGTCCCAGCTCTACGAGATGGAAATGGCCAAGCGCAACGAGGGCCCGAGCAGAGATTGAGGCAGGAAAGAAGAAAAATCGAATGGGGCTCGCAAATCCGCTCCTATGTGCTTCAGCCGTACAAAATGGTGAAGGACCGTCCGTTCCGGTATACGAGACGTCCAATTCGGATTGCCGTTTTGAACGGAGACCTTGAGGCCATGTTGAAAGCCAACTTGATGCATGCCGCTGCCGGAACGCTCGGCCAAAGAGGTTTGACGTTGTACCCCACGACAGGAACAAAGACCATGAAGACCCGCATTGAAAAGGATACACTTGGAGAGGTGGCCGTTCCCGCTGACCAGTATTGGGGCGCTCAAACCGAGCGCAGTCGACACAACTTTCCCATTGGCCCAACCGGCAGCATGCCCCATAGAGGTGGTCCATGCGTTTGGCCATTTGAAAATGGCCGCCGCAAAGGCCCAACTGCGACCTCGGGGTCCTGTCGGCGCCCCAAGCGAGATATGATTGTGCGCGTCTGCCAAGAAATCATTGACGGCCAGCTTGATGACTGTTTTCCACTCGTGGTTTGGCAAACGGGATCGGGGGACCCAGTCGAACATGAACGTCAACGAGGGTCATCGCCAATCGGGCTCACGTCTTGGCTGGCGGAGTCTTGGGAGAAGGGGATCGCCCAGTGCACCCCAACGATGACGCCAACAAGTCTCAAAGCAGCAACGACACCTTCCCCACGGCCATGCACATTGCGGCATATGATCGAATCGTTAGAACCACCATTCCCGGGGTGGAGCGATTGAGGGATGCCCTGGCGACCAAAGCC
>CALSMK010000012.1 GCA_943787435.1 uncultured Flavobacteriales bacterium
GATCCGGTGTGCTCACCGACATTGCGTTTTACGAATTGCGATACGGGGGGAGGGCCGGTGCTTTCCTGCGTGGATTCAGGGCGGTCTATTTGGGCCTGGTGTTCAACGTCCTCGTGATGGCCACCGTGAGCTTGGCCGCCATCAAGCTCGGCAGCATCCTGCTGGGCTGGCCGGGGTGGATGACCTTGTTGGTCACCTGTTCGGTCACCTTACTGTTTAGCGTCTATGGAGGGCTTCGCGCCATCCTATGGACGGACCTGTTCCAATTCTTTTTGGCCATGGGGGGAGCCGTGGCAGCCAGTGTGTATGTGTTGGGCTTGCCAGAAGTGGGGGGCATCCAAGGCTTGATGACCCATCCCAATGTGATGGGCAAACTCTCGGTGTGGCCCGATTTCAGCAATCCGGAAGTCTGGGTGCCCGTAATGCTGGTGCCCTTGGCCGTCCAATGGTGGGCCAGCTACTATCCCGGCGCAGAGCCAGGTGGAGGAGGGTACATCGCCCAACGGATGTTCAGCGCCCGAAGCGAGGACGACGCTGTGGGCGCCACCTTGCTTTTCAACGCCGCCCATTACGCTCTGCGGCCTTGGCCTTGGATCTTGGTGGCCCTGGCCTCACTGATTGTCTTTCCAGACCTGGAAGCCATTGCCACTGCTTTTCCTGAACTCGCGGCAGACAAAGTGGGGCACGACGTGGCTTATCCCGCCATGCTCAGCTTGCTTCCAGCGGGCCTACTGGGCTGGGTGGCTGCATCTCTGCTGGCCGCCTTCATCTCGACCATGAGCACGCAAGTCAATTTGGGCGCCAGCTACCTTGTCCACGATGGGTGGGCGCGCTTCATTCGGCCCGATGCCACCGACGCCCAAAAGGTCACCGCTGGCCGTTGGGCCAGCCTGCTCTCCTTGCTCGCTGGTGCGCTTCTGAGCCTCACCCTCACTTCTGCCTCACAGGCGTTCAACCTCTTACTTTTGTTGGGCGCAGGAACGGGTGGCCTGTTCATCCTGCGCTGGTTTTGGTGGCGCATCTCGGCCAGCACAGAAATTGTCGCCATGGCCATGTCATTGCTTGTGGCCGCCTATTTCACCTGGGGCCACGAAGCCTTGGCACTGGCCTTTGGCTGGTCACCCATGGCCAGCTGGGCGAAGCTGGTGGCAGGAAGTTTGCTGACCACTGCAGGATGGGTGGTGGCCGCTTTGGTCATGAAGCCCGAATCCCCCGAGGTCTTGCAAACCTTTGTCGACAAAGTCCAACCAGGAGGTCCCGGTTGGAAGCCATTTCCTCCAAGCCAAGAACAGGGGCAAGAAACATGGAATGTGCCTCGCGCTTTGTTGCAAGCCTTTTTGGGATGTGTGGCCGTCTATGGCGCATTGCTCGGGGTGGGTGCCGGTTTGTTTCGCGAAACAACAACGGCCTTGATCATGGCGCTTCTCTGCGCTTGCGCAGTGTATGGCATCCTCAGGCTACAGAAAAAGCCATGAGGAAAGCATTTGTCAGCTCCGCTCCAGGACGGCTTTGCCTCTTTGGTGAGCATCAGGATTACCTCGGCTTGCCCGTGATCGCCATGGCCATGAATCGACGCGTGACCCTGACTTTTAACCCCAGAAGTGAACCTGGCATCCGACTCACCAGTGAAGACCTAGGTCACATCCAAGACTTTGACCAGAGGCTTTTGAACGTTGAGTCTGCGTCTTCTCCCTTGGAACGAATTTTGGCCGAGTGCTACTCTTGGCCAGAACAAAAGGACATGGGAGGTTGGGATGTGTGGATTCAAAGTGAAGTCCCGATTCAAGCGGGCTGCAGTTCGTCGACTGCACTCATGACCGCATGGGCCACAGGTTGGACCCACATCATCCGAGGCGAACACCAGGCCGCTGAAATTGCCACCCTATGTCACCAAAACGAAGTCTTGGCCTTCCATGGCGCTGGCGGGGACATGGACCAACTCGCTTGTGCGCATGGTGGACTGCACCGATTCGGAACAGGACAACCTGTCCCACTTACCCCGCCGAATGGGACCTTTGTGCTTGCCGACTCTGGACAGCCCAAGGACACCCAAGGGCACCTTCGTCGATGCCGTGATGCCCGCATCCCTTTGATGAAGCACATCAATGAGCACGACGTCACGCTTGACGCAGAAAACCAACTCCTCTTGGAGGGCACCCGAAGGAACCGTGACTTGGAGAAAGAATGGGCCAAACGAATGTTCGAGGGGAGGGCAGAAGGACAAGAAATGGGGCAGGCATTGACCGAGCATCACAAAGTGTTACGTGATGTTCTTGGCCTGTCCACGCCGCGCATTGATTCCATTTTGTCTTCGGCCATCCAAGCAGGCGCCTGGGGTGGGAAAATCAATGGTTCCGGCGGCGGCGGATGTGCCTTTGTGCTTTGTCCAGACAGCCAAGTGGATGAAGTCATTGAACGCATGATTCAAGCTGGAGCGAAAGGGGCTTGGGCGGTCAGCATGGACAAGGGCAGCGCATGCAAATCCTGAACCCCACCATCATCATGGCCGCCGGAAGAGGCAGCCGCATGCGGGCGTCTTCCAATGCCAGCGATGCGGCTATACAGGAGGCCCGCAACCGGCCCAAAGCCATGATTCGAGTAGGACCGAATCCCAAGCCGCTTCTGGAGCATCTCTTGCTCCATTTGAGGGAAGAAGGATCCAACTCTGTGTGCATCGTCATCTCGGATGAAGACGAGGTGACCCAGTCGCACTTTGCCGAGCAGCCTGTGCCAGGGGTGAACGTGTCTTTTGTTCAACAGCGCATTCCACCTGGCAGAACCAAACCTTTGGGCACCGCCCAAGCCGTTGAATTGGGGCTCCTTGAAAACCCACAGTGGAAAGGCCATTCAGTGACGGTGGCCAATGGCGACAATTTGCCGCCCATGGGGCTGTTCAAGCGGATGTTTGAGTACGCGGCATGTTTGCCCGCCATGGACAGGAATCACTTGGGACTCCCCGAAGAACGGGTCTGTGCCTTTGCGGTGATTGACGCCAAAGAGGACTTTGCTTTGGCAAACATCATTGAGAAGCCCACTCCTCAGCAAGTGGAAGCCAGCAGGTGGACAGACGGGACCATCCGCGTGAGCATGAACATGTTTCGCGTGCCCTATTCAGAATTGCTAACCTGTGTTCAAAGAGCCACTGAACATCCAGTCCGAAAGGAGCGAGAACTTCCAACGGCCATCTCCGATTGGGCAAAAAAGGAGGGGCACTTGCGAGTTGTCCCCCTCGCTGGAGAGTTCTTGGACTTGACGCACCCAACCGACATCGCCAAAGCAGAAAAAGCCATGCGCAAAGGCGGCATGACCCTGCAGAATTGAACCCAAAGGGGCTTGGGCGTGTCATAGAGACATGAGACTCCATTCCTTCAAATGGCCTTTCGTGCTGTTCGCAGCCCTGCTCATGACAACTTCGAGCTTGAACTTGAAAGCCCAATGTGATTCCACGGACTTTGCTTTGCTGTGCTATGACGGCGAAGCCGTAAACGACGCCGTTTTTTCTTGTGGATTCAGTTGTGCTTTTGCTGGAGACCTCACTTCCTGTTTCGCCTCTTGTATTTCAGATGCCATTCCCGAAATGAGTTCGGGCTGCGTGAGCTGTTTCGCCAACCAAAGCACCTGCGTCACCAACAGTTGTTTTCTGACTTGCGCATTCGGAAGCGAAGCGGACTGCGAGGCTTGCGTGGCCGCCAATTGCCAGGCAGATTTCACCACCTGTGCTGGGGTGCAAGACGCAGACAACGATGGAGAAGATTCCATTTGTGATTGCGACGACAACAATGCTGAAGTCTACCCAGGGGCACCCGGAACATTCAGCGGGGTTGACAACAACTGCGACGGGCAAATTCTCAATTCGGAAATCGGATGCCCTTTGGACTTAAACGGAGACGCGGTGATCACCGTGTCTGACGTCCTCACGGTCCTCTCTGAATTCGGTTGCGACACCAATTGCGAGGCCGACATCACCGGGGATGGAGCCGTCACAGTCTCGGATGTTTTGGCCTTGCTGAGCGGGTTCGGAACAGCCTGCTGATTCGGTCAGAAAAAGCCACGCTCTTCTTGGGCGCGTTTCCGGAGCAAGGGGCTGCACCTGTATCGTTCCTCACCATACAGCGCTTTCATCTCGTCCAGCTTGGAGACACAGCGATCCAAGCCGACTTCTTCGGCCCAAGAAAGCAACCCCTTTGGGTAGTTGACACCGCCCTTCATGGCCACGTCTACATCTTCTGCATTGGCCACCCCCCAAAACACAGCATCCGCCGCTTCATTGATCAGCATCACCAAAATGCGCCAAAGGATCTGTTGCCCCAGTTCTTTGTCCCGTCTTGGCTCTGGGAGAACGGCGTCGGGACCATGCTCAAACCAGCCCTTGCCCGACTTTCGACCGAGCCAACCCGCCTCTACATTTCTCTTCTGCGCAAAAGAGGGCTGATACCGTGAATCGAAGTGAAAGGACGTCCACACCGATTCGGTCACGGCGTAGTTCACATCATTCCCGATCAAATCCATCAAAGTGAACGGCCCCATTCGGAAGCCTCCCAGCTCGGTCATGGCCCAGTCAATGGTGGCCACATCCGCCACACCTTCCTCGAGAATTCGAATGGCTTCCCCGTAAAAAGGGCGCGCGACGCGGTTGACGATGAATCCGGGCGTGTCCTTGGCCAAGGCTGGTTTCTTGCCCCAATTCCGCATCAAAACCATCATCATTTCTGGCAATCCGCTGTCGGTCTGCAAAGCCGGAACCACCTCCACCAAAGGCAGGAGAGGAGCGGGATTGAAAAAATGAAGACCAATGACCCTTTTGGGATTCTGGAGCGATGCTGCAATGCCAGTGACAGACAGAGAAGATGTGTTGGTGGCCAATACGGTTTGATCAGACACCACTTTTTCCAAATCGGCAAACAGCTTGGATTTGACATCGACATTCTCCACAATGGCCTCCACCACCAAACCGGAATCAGACAAGCTTTCAATGCTCTGTGAAGTGGAGATGCGAGACAAGAGCCCACTGGCCTCTTCGGAATTCATGCGCCCTTTCTCCACCAACCGCTTCATGACGGCCTCCAAACTCCCAACGGCTTGAATCAACGCGTCTTGATTTTGGTCGACAAGGGTTACATGGTGTCCTGCTGCAGCCGCTATCTGAGCAATTCCTCTCCCCATGGTTCCGGCGCCTACAACGCCGATGTTGGTGGTGGCATTCATCAACAACAAAGGAAAGGTCCACATCGACGAACCTGACTTTGCTCCACAGAGGATTTCAAGGTGAGTCGGTGTTCATTGCTTTTCACTTTCCCAATCCCCGCCAATGAACCCGCGCTGTCTTTCATGCAAACACCCCCTCCATTCCAGCCATGGACTTTCCCGTTTTGGAGAATTCTGTTCTGAGTTCTGTTATGCCAACCACCCCAAAAACACCGACAACCGGGCCTCGCCCAAATGGCAAGTTGCGCCTTTGGCTCATAGCCGAGGAAATACAGAGCGAATTCTCGAGAAAAACCATGGCATCCTGCTTTCGTTCAAAGCCTGGGCCAAAAGCCCGAGCGCATTCTCAGACGTAGGCGCCCTTCAATGGCTCAAAAGGCGGGGCTTTGACTTTGATTACCACACAAGGCTTGTCCGGCAAGCCGATGGCCGAACTGAAGTGTGGTGTTACGACACCGGGTACCGCATTGACGCCCGCGGAAGGGTAGAGGCCATTTGATCAGCGCTTCCTCCTCCGGGACCTCTGTTTGCCCTGTGGGGATGGTTTCCGCTTTTTCTCATGAAACGCTCCCTTGAATGTGGGGTCCGCCTTCCGCTTTTCCCGATCAATGGCTCTGGCCATGGCATGGGCTTCCCACCTTGGCGTGGACTCAACCTGAACGCTTTTGGGAAGATCCAATAAAGCCAGTTTTTTGCCCAGCAAGTCATCGATCCTCTTCAATGCAGCCTTTTCACTGGGGTCAACAAATGTGATGGCCCTTCCTTCGCGCATCGCACGGCCTGTTCTTCCAATTCGGTGGATGTAGTCATGCGGGTCCCGCGGGACCGTCACATTGACCACCAAATCCAATTGAGGCACGTCGATTCCGCGACTTGCCACATCAGTGGCCACCAGAAAACGGATTTCTCCTGCCTTGAAGGCGTCCATGGCGTGGATTCTGCTGTTCTGCCCTTTGTTGGCGTGGAGGGTTTTAACCGATGTAGACACGGCCTCTTCGATGCGTCGCCCAATTTTTTCGGCCTGGTCCTTTTCCCGAACAAACAAAAGGGCTTGAGTCTCATCAGACTCTTTCAACAGCAATTCCGTCAGCAGATTGAGTTTCGTGCCAAAGTTGTCTGCGTTGTATCCCGACTGAGAAACAGTTTGCACAGGTGTGCTTTGCGGGGACGCTTCGACGCGTGTGGGCCACAGAAGGAACTCTTCTGCCATCGCCTCCGTTTTGGGAGGGTAGGTGGCAGAAAACAACAGGTTTTGTCTCTTGTTTGGTAAAATCTCGAGCAACTTCCGCAACTGAGGCATGAAACCGAAGTCCATCATCCGATCCGCTTCGTCCAAAACCAAGTGTGCAATCGCTTTCGTCTCAAAAGCGTGCCTCATGTAGAGCTCCATGAACCGGCCAGGTGTGGCCACCACCAAGTCGCAGCCTTCTTCCAGGCGCTGCTGCTGTGCCCGATGCCCCACGCCGCCATAAATGACCTCGATTCTCAAATCGGTCTTGGCAGCCAGCCGCTGGGCCACCTCTGCAATTTGAAGGGCCAGCTCTTTTGCGGGGGTCAAGACGACGCATCTGGGGCCTTTGCCTTGGGCATGGGACAGCATAGACATCAGGGGAAGCAAGAAGGCCAAAGTTTTTCCAGTGCCCGTTTGTGCAATCCCGATCACGTCCTGCCCGGCCCTAACCCGAGGAATGGCCTTTCTTTGGATTTCCGTTGGGTCGGAAATGCCCATGTCATTCAAGGCGTCCAAATACTGTCTGGTTACCTTGAGCTCGGAGAACGTCATGAAGCAAAGTAACCGCAACCCGATTGGACTCCGACCGATTCAGTCCGTGAACACATTGATGAACGATCCATTTTTGCATCGACCCGAGGTAGCGCGGCTCTTGGAGTGGTTGAAATCCAGGGGACTAGTGCTTCCGGAGTTGCCGACGGACATTCAAAAAGATTGGAGTCTTCCTTTCATGCGTTGGATTGTGATGCAAACCACCCAGGGGGTGGACGCCTTCCTTCAACCAGAAGATCCACCGGGCATATTGCTCAGTACCCACCGTGACATCGTGTGTGACCCGGCCCTTTACAATTTGGCGCGAACGGAAGCGGGGAGGCCCACCACCCACATCGTTTTGGGGAGCAACTTGGCAGAGAAGCCTTGGGTCAAAGAGCTCATGGCCCTCAACAAAGCCTTGTTCATCGACCGGAACCTTTCGGGTCGCGCTGCACTGCAACAACAACTGGAGCTGAGTCAACAAATTGCTGAGGCAGTATCCAATGGCGGACATGTCTGGATTGCCCAAGCTCCTGGCCGGGCCAAAGACGGACTGGACAGGACCCATCCGGGATTGCTACGCATGTTGGGATTGGCCATTGGGGGCGAAAAAATGGGCGCCTCTGTGTTAGACGGATTGATTCGGCCTGTGGCCATTCGCTACGATGTCAATCCGTGTGATGCTCGAATAGTTGCTGAACGGATACGAGGGGAGAAGCCCAGCGGGGACGACGAAATCAGCATGCTGGAAGGCATGGAGGGCTGGAAAGGGAAAGTCAGGATCGCCGAAGCTCCGCCAGTGTCTTTGTTGGGGTTGGAGAGCAGAACCAGTTGGGGAGAAGCCGCCCAAAAAATGGACAACGCATTGGATGGATGCAGCATTTCTGGACAATGGGCCCATGCAGCCAAAGCGGCCTTGGTTGAAGATGCATCCCTGCCCGACTCATTGGAAAAGCGGATCGAGGAAGTTCAAGTCAAGGTGAGCAACTGGCTTGAACTTGAAGACATGGAGCCGGTCAGGCGCGCCATTCTTGAGGTGTATCGAGAAGGAAGCTGATTCAGCTCAATGGGCTGACCTTCGGCCTCTGGCGTACCATTCTGAAAGAACCATCCCAGCTGCCATGGTGGCGTTGAGTGACTCACTGCCACCACCGCCAGGAATGTGAACATGGCCAGAACAGGCTTGGCTGACTGTTTCAGAAAGGCCATGGCTTTCGCTCCCAAGAACCGCCAACCATTTGCCTTCTTCTCCAGGCCGGCCGGGCATGGCCCAAACATCTTCTCCGGCCATGGACATGCCCAAAGTCCGAACGTTACACGCTTCCATCTCATGGAGCAACTCCGGCAAATCAACCACCCGGACCTGCACCCGAAAGACAGCGCCCATTGAAGCCTGGACCACTTTTGGATTAAAAGGGTCCACGACGCCTGAGGTCGCCCATATCCCACTCAAGCCGAACCAATCTGCCGTCCTGAGCAAAGTGCCCAAGTTGCCTGGGTCAGACAAGCCATCGATAGCCATTCCAAATGGCTCCTCAGGTTGTGCTGCCCACAATTCCGCCGACAAGGACTCGACTTCCGGAATGCCCACAACAGCCAGAACTCCTGGAGGAGATTTGAAGGCACTCATGCGTTCCATCTCCTTGGATGAAACAGGTTCAGCATTCCATTCCTCGGGGCAGTCGGATTGAGAGGAAACGTACAAGCCGTGAATCATCCACCCACTTTGAAGGGCTTCGACCACGCATTTGTGGCCCTCGACCACGAACTTTCGCTCCGTGTGCCGCGCACTTTTATCCCGAAGGCCTCTAATGGCCATGATTTCATTCCTGGTGGGCATGCTCTCTTGTTGCCGTAGGCATGCAAGATGGGGCATAGTGACCGCATGGCTCGTGGCTGGCTTCACTCCGGGGGCCCTGTTCTCTCAAGAAGGCCGTGAAAAACCGCTCGCGCTGAGAATTTGGGATGCCGAATGGTCAGTGGTGGGGACCGAAGAAGAATCGGGCATGTCTCTTTCCGACTGGCAGAAGGCGCTTCAAACAGCACTGATCACAAAGCCACCTGAAAGGGTTTTGGGCATCCCCGCTCGACATCACCTCTCCAACCTCAATGGAAAGTGGAAAAAAGCGGTAGAAAGCGGGAGCCCCGTGCCCTTTGGAGCCGCATCGCCTTTTGACGAAATTTCTTTGGAGCAAACCAAGATCTTGTTTCGGTCGCGCATGGTGCGGATGGGATGTTTGGACGCCACAGTGGCCATCGATACACGAATTGACACCCCCAAGGTGAATTTGGTGATTGAGCTCGACCCGGGTCTTCGACTCAAATGCGGAAGCGTCTCGGTAACCTCCGATGGCAGTGGCCTGCCCGATTCAGAATTGACTCAAATCACTCAGGACTGGAAAGGGTGGGAGGGACAATGGTTGGATTTGGATGCCCTCGACCGAATGCGCACCTCTTCTGCCAGCGCCTTGCAAAGCAGAGGTTGGTATGGCTTTATGTCCGAGCACCTCACCTTGGATGTGGACACCACAGGGAGCCGTAGCACTGGGTTGGTGGCACTGCAACTTCATGTTTTGCCCAAAGACCTTTCAGGAACCATGGCGCCACACAAAAAGGCCACGGTCAATCAGGTGAGGGTGGAATGGCGACCCATCGAAATGACAACCATGGAAGAACGGGTGGTCAATGGGATTCAATGGCGTGTACCAACAGGCCGAGACCTGCGGCCATTGCAGCATCAACTTCAGTTGAAACCAGGAGAGACCTTTGATCCCCAAAAAATTGCATCCTCCAGACAAGCCTTCCGGTCGTTGTCTTTGATGCGGCAGGTGACCTTGGAGATAGAGCCCGTTGTGGACACATTGGCGCTCAAGAACACACCCTTGGGGGTCACCATCGGCCTTGAGCCTGTGCCCAAAAGGTTCATGCGCGTCAATGGCGCCTTGACCTCGCGTTTTGCCATTGGCGGAGAGGTTCTCTTGGCCCTGGGAAATTTAGATTTCAGGCAGAGGGCAGAGAAACTCACCTTGGATTTACAAGCTGGAATTCAGAGGGTCCCTTACGTGTTTGTCGAAACCGACGAGGCCTTCAACTCAAGGGTGTTGTCTGCCACCGCACAATACTCTGCGATGCGGCTGATTCCCTTTGGTCCGGATCGGTTCTCCCGTTCGAACCGACCTGAAAGTCGCATCTCTTTGACATATCGGGATGAAGTGAGGCCCGAGTTCGGCCGCACTTTCATTCAGCTGGGCTTGGTAGAGCGTTTCATTGAAAATCAGGGGACAGGCTCAAAGCTTGAAATCCGGGCCTTTGAAGTGGCATTGACATCGAGCCGATTGGAACCGGAGTTTGAAAACGAGTTGAACCTGCTTCAATCGGGGATTCTGACTTCCTCCTTCCTGCCAAGGGCCTTGTTTGCTTCGGGCATCAGCTGGTGGCTCAGTCCATCCCGAAAGCCCCTAAGACCCAGCTTCAGGTTGCACCTTGAGGTGGAGTCAGCCGGGGCGTTGTTTCATGCCTTGGACCCAAGGTCTCCCGTCAACACCGTCATCCAGACGCCCAGCTTTTTTGGACCCAGTGAAAGCATCAATGTCGCCCGCTACACCCGTTGGGTTTTTGATTTGAAAAACGACTGGCAGTTTCGAAAAAGAACCGGCCTTCATAGCCGATGCTACTTCGGCATCGTGGCCTCCTCCATTGAGGATCAGTCTGCGCCATTGGAAAAACAGTTTTTTGTAGGTGGCCCCAACAGCATGAGGGGATGGTCAGCGCTAAGGCTGGGCCCAGGGTCAAGCACCAATGAAAACTTGAACGTGAGGGGGGACATGAAGATTGAATTGAACTTGGAGGCCAGGCATTACTTGAACGATTGGATCCAGGTTGCCACATTCGTAGATGCAGGAAACGTCTGGATGACCCGCGAGGAAGAGAATCGACCCAATGTCCATTTTGAATGGGATAGGTTTTTGAGCGAAATGGCCGTCAGTGTAGGGGGAGGAGTCAGGCTGGACTTTGGCTATTTCATGCTCCGGTGCGATGCGGGAACCCCCATTCGTCAGCCTGGAAAACAGGAACCAACAGCAAATGGTTGGCGGATTCACCCCGCGGTCTCGCTCCCATTCTGAAGCCCGTTAACTTTGCCCCCACAACATGACAGAGAAAGAAGCACCACGCTCGGACCGCGAAGCGGATTCTCAAAATGACGCCGGACTCGGATGGTTCCGGCGCATGAAGGAGGGCATCACCACCAAAACGGCTGAGAAGAAGGAGATTCCAGAAGGCAATTGGTACAAGTGCCCCTCTTGCAAAACCGTGATTGCCAGCCAAGAGCACGAGGAAAACCTTTGGGTATGTTCTCACTGCGATCACCACGAGCGCATTGGATCCCACGAGTACTTCAGCATCTTGTTTGACGAAGGGAAATACCGGGAGCTGCAAGCCAAGATGTCCTCGGCCAATCCCTTGTCCTTCACCGACACCAAAAACTACGAAGACCGGCTAAAAGCCTCCATGGCCAAGACTGGTTTGAAAGACGCCATTCGAACAGGCGTTGGAGAAGTAGGAGGGCGACAGATGGTCATCAGCAGCATGGACTTCGGGTTCATTGGCGGGTCCATGGGCTCTGTGGTCGGAGAAAAAATTGCACGCGCCATTGACTACTCCATCAAGAATGGACTGCCATATGTGTGCGTGACCAAAAGTGGAGGAGCCAGGATGATGGAGGCTGGGCTTTCGCTCATGCAAATGGCCAAAACGAGTGCGCGCCTGAGTCTTCTGGCCAAAGCGGGCTTGCCATACGTGTGCATTTTGACCGACCCAACCACTGGAGGGGTGACCGCCTCATTTGCCATGCTCGGAGACCTTCACATTGCCGAGCCCAATGCGCTCATAGGTTTTGCTGGACCTCGGGTGGTGAAAGAAACCATAGGCAAGGACTTGCCGGCCGGTTTTCAGAGGTCTGAATTCCTGCTGGAACATGGCTTTGTTGACCGCATTGTGCATCGCCATCAGTTGCGCACAGAACTCTCGTCGCTCATCGGCATGCTCATCGACTGAAAATGAGTCACTAAAGCCTTTGGAGACCTGAGGGTACCGACTTACTTTTGCCCCCCTGAATTTCAGGACACATCAAGAACATCCAAGAGATTTCCACATGTACCTCACACCAGAGAAAAAGCAGGAGTTCTTTGCCAAGCACGGCAAGAACGCCCAAGACACCGGAAGCGCAGAAGGCCAAATCGCCATGTTTTCCTTCCGAATTGCTCACTTGACAGAGCACCTCAAAAAGAACAGAAAGGACGCCAACACCCAGCGCGCCCTGATCAATATGGTAGGCAAGCGCCGCCGTCTTTTGGACTATCTCAAGTCAAAAGACATCGAGCGCTACCGTGCGATCGTGAAGGAACTCGGCCTCCGCCGTTGATCCTGGATCCTCTATCCACGAATACGAAGTCGTCGCGGCACGGGCACCCGGTCGCAGGCGAGGACGCAAAACAATCTCGGGGAAACGCCTCGAGAAACTTACGGGTGCTCAAAAAGACAATTCCTTCATGGAAATGAACGTAGTAACCAAGACCATTGACCTAGGTGATGGTCGTCCGGTAACCATTGAGACCGGAAAACTCGCCAAGCAGGCCCACGGAAGCGTGGTTGTGCGCCAAGGCGACACCATGCTCCTCGCAGCAGCAGTCAGCAACCGAGACGCCTCAGAAGGGGTGGACTTCCTCCCCCTCACGGTAGACTACCGCGAGAAGTACGCGTCCACAGGACGTTTCCCAGGTGGCTTCTTTAAAAGAGAGGCACGACCCAGTGACACCGAAATTTTGGTGATGCGATTGGTGGACCGCGCTTTGCGTCCAACCTTCCCGGAGGACTATCACTCCGACACACAGGTCATGATTCAGCTCATGTCTGCGGACAAGGAGAACATGCCAGACAGCCTGGCTGGCTTGGCTGCTTCTGCAGCTCTGGCTGTGAGCGACATTCCTTTCGACGGACCCATTTCTGAAGTGCGTGTTGCACGCATTGCAGGTGAGTTTGTCATCAACCCCACCTATGCCCAATTGGAGGAAGCCGACATCGACATGATGATCGCTGGTTCCATGGACAGCATTGTGATGGTGGAAGGAGAGATGAATGAGGTCTCTGAGGAAGAGATGGTGGGTGCCATTGAGGCCGCTCACGTGGCCATTCAAAAGCAATGTCAAGCTCAACTTGACATGGCAGCCGAAGTCCCCTCTTCATCACCCAAGCGCACGTATGAGCACGAGAAGCACGACGCGGACCTGAAGCAACGCATCCACGACGAGCTCTACCAGAAGTACTACGACTCGGCCAAGAACGCCAAGTCCAAGGAAGAGAGGGGCTCAACTTTCAAGGCCATTAAGGAGGGATTCCTGAGCACCTTGAGCGACGACGAGAAGTCTGCAAAGCAGTACATGCTCCGCGACTACTTGAAGGCGACACAGAAAAAAGCCATTCGCGACCTTCTGCTCAACGAAGGCATCCGTTTGGATGGACGTGGCACCACAGACATTCGTCCCATTTGGTGCGAAGTGGACTACCTCCCCGGACCGCACGGCTCAGCCATCTTTACCCGCGGCGAGACCCAGAGCCTCACCACATTGACCTTGGGCACCAAGGACGATGAGCAGCTCATCGACAACGCCCTTGTTCGCAAGACAGAGAAGTTCCTTCTTCACTACAACTTCCCTCCATTCTCAACTGGCGAGGCCCGTCCCATTCGTGGAACCAGCCGCCGTGAGATTGGACACGGAAACTTGGCTTTGCGCGCACTCAAGCCCATGCTGCCACCCGTTGACGATTGTCCTTACACCATCCGCTTGGTGAGTGAGATTCTCGAATCCAACGGATCCAGCTCCATGGCCACTGTTTGTGCAGGCACCCTTGCGCTGATGGACGGCGGAATTCCCATGAAGCGTCCAGTGAGTGGAATTGCGATGGGACTGATCACCGACCAAGAGACCGGGAAGTACGCTGTGTTGAGCGACATCCTCGGCGACGAGGATCACTTGGGCGACATGGACTTCAAGGTCACAGGTACGTCAGAAGGCATCACAGCTTGCCAGATGGACATCAAGATCAAGGGCTTGTCCTTTGCTCAATTGACCGAAGCCTTGCTCCAAGCCAAGGAAGGACGTGCTCACATTTTGGGTGAAATGCTCAAGACCATGGACACGCACCGCGAGGACTATAAGGACCACGCACCGCGCATCATTTCATTTGAAGTTCCTGCAGAAGCCATTGGCCCCATCATCGGCCCTGGCGGAAAAATCATCAATGAGATTCAAGACACCACCGGTGCCAATGTCTCCATTGCTGACAACGACGGAAAAGGAATGGTTGAGGTGTCAGGCGACAACAAGCAGAAGATCGACGCTGCAGTCGCTCGAATTCGTGCGATTGCCTTCCCGCCCACTGTTGAGGTTGGAGAGATTTATGAAGGCGCAGTGAAAACTGTGATGCCCTATGGCGCTTTTGTGGAGATCATCCCTGGACAAGACGGTTTGTTGCACATCTCAGAATTGGAGCACGGCCGTGTGGACCAGGTCTCAGACATCATCAAAGAAGGAGACATTGTGAAGTTCAAAGTGACAGGTCGCGATCCGCGTTCTGGAAAACTGAAACTGAGCAGGAAAGTTCTTCTTCCGAAGCCTGAGTGAAACGAAACCCGAAAAAATACGTTGTAAGGGAGGTGGCTGATCACATCTGCCTCCCTACAACCGATTTGCAACGCCCATGAGACAGCTAAAAATCACAAAACAGGTCACCAATCGGGAGACCGCTTCGCTCGACAAGTACCTCCAGGAAATCGGTCGTGTAGACTTGATCACTGCCGACGAAGAAGTCGAACTGGCCCGACGCATCAAACAAGGCGACCAAGTCGCTTTGGAAAAGATGACCAAGGCCAACCTTCGTTTTGTGGTGTCCGTTTCCAAGCAGTATCAAAATCAAGGGCTTTCGCTTCCTGACTTGATTAACGAGGGAAACTTAGGCTTGATCAAGGCCGCTCAAAGGTTCGATGAGACCCGCGGATTTAAGTTCATCTCTTACGCCGTTTGGTGGATTCGACAGAGCATCCTTCAAGCATTGGCTGAACAGAGCCGAATTGTCCGCTTGCCACTCAACAAGATTGGCTCCATCAACAAAATCAACAAAGCTTTTGCCCGTCTCGAGCAGGAGTTTGAGCGTCCACCTACACCCGCTGAGTTGGCGGAGGTGTTGGACATGACTTTGGATGAAGTCAAGCAAAGCTTGAAGAACGCCGGCCGTCACGTTTCGATGGATGCTCCACTCAAGGATGGCGACGACAGCTCCAGCACGATGTACGACGTGTTGCAGACCAATGACACGCCTTCACCAGACACCGTTCTGATCACGGAGTCTTTGCGCAAGGAAATCGAACGAAGCTTGCAAACCCTCACCAGCCGTGAAGCCGACGTCATTCGGTTGTACTTCGGCTTGGGCGGAGAGCACCCATTGACACTCGAAGAAATTGGTGAGCGTTTTGATTTGACCCGTGAAAGGGTTCGTCAGATCAAGGAAAAAGCCATTCGCAGGCTGAAGCACACCAGCCGCAGCCGGATTTTGAAGTCCTACCTCGGTTGATTTCAACCTTAGGCTGCGCCGCAAGGCAAAGAGAAAACGGGCCCACTTGGGCCCGTTTTCTTTTGGACCAAACTGAACTGGCCGAGCAACTTCAAAACGAACATTGCGTTCGGATATCTACAAGGAAACCCGGCCCTTTCAAATCGCCACCCAACCCTTCTCACCTTAGTTTCGCATCCATGGCACATCCCGCATTCGACAAACCCATGCCTGGCGAACACAGCTCCATTGTGGCCACGGTGCTCTTAATGGTCACCCTTGTGGCAGGCCTCATTGGATGTCGTGGAAACCAGATTTATCAAGGTGCAGATGCCCGTGTGGCCTTCAGTCAAGACACGGTGATGTTCGACACCGTGTTCACCACCATTGGAAGTGCCAGTGAAGCTTTTCGAATCGTCAACCTTTCTCCCGGAAGGGTCCTTTTGGAAGACATCACTTTAGAAGACCAAGGAGACAGTCCTTTCCGAATCAATGTTGATGGCATTCCCGGTCCAAGTGTCGGAGGGCTTGAACTCGATGAGGGTGATTCCCTTTACGTGTTTGTTGAAGTGACCATTGACCCAGAAAACGACTATGATTTGCCCTTCATCGTGAAGGACAGGATTCGGGTCACACTCAACGGGTATAGCCAATACGTGCAACTCATTGCCTATGGCCAGGACGCCTTCTTTCACGGTTCCCCGGGCGCCATCACCACATTGGACTGCAACTCCAATTGGAGCGCTCAAAAGCCACATGTGATTTACGGAGTCGTGGGTGTGGCTCCAGATTGCGACTTGTCTGTTGAAGCTGGGGCTCAAATCCATGTCCATGCAGGGGGCGGCATTTACGTTTCAGGCGGCACACTGAACATCAACGGAGAGCAAGACAATCCAGTGGTGATTGAAGGTGATCGACTGGAGCCTGAATACGCCGGCCTGCCAGGACAATGGGGAATACAAGTGGACACCTTGGTTCAAACCGAAATCGGCGTCTCTCAAGCCAGCATCATCGGCGGTGGCATTTGGATTTATGCATCCCCCGGAAGTGTCATGAGACACACTGTTGTCAAAAATGGCACCATCGGCATCCAAGTGGACAGCACAGGCACAACAACAGGAGCCGCATTGACCATGGAGAACTGCAGGGTTCACAACATGAGTGCCATTGGACTGCTGGCTCAAGGGGGGCATGTGGACGGCACCAACAATCTATTTTATGACTGCGGGCAAGCTTGCGCAGCGTTTACACTCGGTGGCCGCTATCGATTCACCCACAGCACCTTCGCCAACTATTGGTCGGACGGCACGCGGGGCACCCCTTCCGTCCTCATCAACGACCATTATGAAGACGTCAATGGGGCACTTCAAATTCGCCAGCTGACCGAATCGCGATTCCTGAACTGTGTGATGTGGGGAAACAATGCTGAGCTCGACGAATTCGATGAGCTCGTCGTCGACCTTGAAGGCGATGTCAACGACTTGCTCTTGCGCGGATGCGCAGTGGATTTGGATGCGGCAGGGTCCGCAGAATGGATCGAAGAAAGCTCCTTGGATGAAGCCCCGCCTTTTGCGGACGTCTTCATTCGGGACTTCCACTTGGCATCCAGCAACAGCCAATGGAATGGCGTCGGCGTTCCCGCAGGATTGCCCTTCCTGTCCACCGATCTCGATGGACTGCCTCGGGTGGTCGGCTCGGCCCCAGATGTGGGTTGTTACGAGCGCCAATGATGCTCAGGCCTTGGGTCACGTAAACGCAAGAGGATGAGCCGCAACATTCTCGACGCACTGATGCAGTTGTTTGCCCTCATCACCCTGAGGGAAGAAGGATTGAACCGAGGCCGGGAAGTGGTTGCCAGCTTCTTGAGAAGCCGCCTCAGCCGAGATCAGGTTCAAACTTGGCTCGAAGTCTTCGAGTCCTACCTGGTGGATTATGGTGGGGCAGTGGAGTCGCGCGAGGTGGCTGGCTTGAAGAGAACCGCATTGCGCGCCACGAAAGTCTTGAGGGCCTGTTCCGACATCAATCGCGACCTTCAAGCGAGCGAAAAAGCCCTGGTCTTTCTTCGGGTTTTAGAATTCGAAAACGCCCTTCGGCCCGAAGATGCTGAGCGAGACGCCTTGAGCAGGGAGCTCATCGATTTGGTCGCCAATGGGTTTGGCATCCGGGAAGGGGAACAGAAGTGCTACGAGACCTTGGTTTTTGAAACCGACCAATGGCCCTCCATGACCCAACGCTACCACGAAGCGTTTTTGATTGGGGACCAACCACAACTCGGAGGCGTGGTGAAACCGGGGTGGTCTACACCTTTGGCTTGCTTTCGGCATCCCGAATCTCAGGTGGTCTTTCTGCGTCCTTTGGGCAACGGAGCTGTCCAGCTGAATGGAGAATTGCTGGACCCCAATCGCACCCAACCTTTCACACCAGGTTCCACGTTGCGTCACCCGGGAACGGCGCCACTGCACTTTGTCGACATCCAGCACTCCTTCATGGAGGAGCAAAACATTCCGGAATTGACTTTGCAAATCGACGAAGTCAGCCATTGGTTCCAGTACCCTCAGCATCAAGCGCTTCATCCCTTCAGTGCCACTGTGCAGTCTGGAATGTTGGTGGGGGTCATGGGCGCCAGTGGATCGGGAAAGTCCACGCTGCTGAATTTGCTGGCGGGTTCTTCTGCGCCCAGTTTCGGCGAAATCCGGCTCGATGGGACCAACGTCACCTCGGCCAAGACTCGAGCCAGAATAGGACTGGTGCCTCAAGAAGACCACTTGCTCCCCGAGCTTACCGTTGAAGAAAACCTATTCTATGCAGCCAGACTGGCCTTTGGCAAAGAGGACGCCAAAGCTTCATCCCAAAGGGTAGAGGATTGTCTGAATCAGTTGGGCCTCTGGGACGCCAAGGATTTGCCCGTTGGGAATGCGCTCAACAAAACCATCAGCGGAGGGCAGCGCAAGAGACTCAACATCGCCATGGAGCTTGTTCGCGGGCCCAAAGTCCTGTTGGTGGACGAACCCACAAGTGGACTCAGCAGCAAGGACTCGGAGCTTCTGATGGACTTGCTCAAGCAAATGACCTACTCGGGAACCTTGGTCATTGCCGTGATCCATCAACCCAGTGGCGACATTTTCAGGAGCTTCGATACGCTGTGGGTCATGGACCAAGGCGGGTACCCCGTCTTTACGGGACGTCCGTTGGACGCATTGACTCACTTCCGTTCCATCGTCAATCATTTTGATGCAGATCAAGTGGCCTGCAACCTCTGTGGACATGTGAACCCAGAACAGATCTTTGACATCATCGAGGTTCCCATTTTGGACGATCGAGGCAAGTCCACAGGACAAAGACGGATCAGCCCCAAAGAGTGGAATGACTTTTACAATGTCTTGATTGTCCCAGGTCAAGAGGCCACCATCTCAGATGAAACAGAAAGCCACCCCGAACCCATTCATTCGCCCAGCTGGTTGGGGCAATGGTTCATTCAGGCCACCCGCGATGTGACCCGCAAGTGGAAGAACCGCCAATACCTGCTGATCAACCTACTTGAAGCCCCCATATTGGCTGTTCTTCTGGCCGTTCTTTTGCGCTCTACAGAAAGCGGGGGAGCCTATACATACGGGGATGCCGCCAACATTCCACACTTTCTTTTCGTGGCCGTGATTGTGGCCATATTCATGGGGCTAACCGTCAGCGCAGAGGAACTCTTTCGCGACAAATTGATGCGCAAGAGAGAGTCTCATCTCCAATTGAGCTGGGGTGCATACTTGACCGCCAAGTGCGCCGTTCTTTTCGGCATTTCCGGAATTCAAACGCTGCTCTTCGCGTTGTTCTCCTATCCAATCCTGGAGCTACCTGGACACTTCGTGGGCTACACGTTTACACTCTTTACCGTGGCCGCATGTGCAAATCTGATTGGCATGATCATTTCCATGCTGTTCAACAGTGTTCGGGTGATCTATTTGGCCATCCCCCTGTTCATCATCCCTCAATTGATGATGGGAGGCGCCATCGTTCCTTTCCACGCCATGAATCCAGGAATGGCCAAGAACAGCAGTGTTCCTTGGCCTGCACAAACGATGATCAGCCGTTGGGGTTTTGAGGCGTTGACCACCATGTATGCTGGAGAAAACACCTACACCAAAACCCTGTTTGACACCGACCAGAGGTTGGCGCAAGCCACCTTCATCCGCGACCATTGGGTTCCCGAAATGAAGGGCCAATTGTCGAGGGCTGCCAATGGTGACGTGTCAGCATTAAAGACCGTCGCTCGCGGCTTGGCTTCTGAATCTGTGGCCATAGAAGTTGTTGAGTTTCAAGACGGGTTAAACCCTGAAGAAGTCATGTCCATTGTCACCATGCTGGACCATTCCCAGGCGCTGTCGAGAGAACAGTGGAGAACCGCCAAAGCGGAAAAGGATGCCGCCCTGAAGAATGCGGGGTGGGACCAGCCCATGGTCGCCTCTCAAGTCAAAAGCGAGCAATTCAATCAGGTTCTCCACGATTGGACGACCGGACAAGATGTTCTCACTTCAGCTGTGGCAATAGAAGATGACCGCATCATCAACACCAAGAATGCATTGTACGATTCAGCTGTCTGGCCAGGATTTGGGCAATTTCATGCTGCAGAAACCAACATGGGCAGGACATGGCCTAAGCGTTATGGGAATTGGCTGGTCCTGTGGCTGAGCACGATCGTCATGATGATCGCTTTGGCCACCTTTCCGAAAATCAGCTTTCCGGATCGACCTCCACGAACTTAAACGGCAAGCTCACAATGTGGTCGTAATCTTCACCGGCCTCCAGCATGTCCTCGTCGTCGGAATCAAAATGCCACAAGACTTCCAATGAGTCGCTGGCCTCTAACCTTTTGAATAGGTCCAGTAAACACTTGCTGCTGCTTGTGTTGAAATACTCGAGCTGAACCTGAATGGTCATGGCTGTGTCTGGAGACACAGACTGGGCCCAATCCAAGACCGGCCGATAAAAGTCCACGGCATTTTCAGGGATGGAACGACCGAGAAGCAAAAGCCGATTGGCTTCAGAATCAAAACGTATCTCAGGCGTCTTGGCTGTGGCTGCTATATGAAGTGGTCCCATGGTGCAAATTAATCAACTGCAGCAAGCGACTTCAACAGAAAAGAACAAGCGTTGTCCACCCTCATCGTTGAGTAGCCGAATCAAGGGGGGGCGAATGGCGAAACGAGCCAAGGCCAACCACCCCAAACCCGCGCCACCTCTGGGTGTGCCGCTGCTTAGACTCAGGGCTTCTCGATGCGCACCTCTCCATACACGGGCCTTTTCCAAGGTCGACATGGCTTGATTCTGCCACCCTTCGTGCTTCTCAAGCCACTGCTGCACCCGGCTCACTTCATCATTCCGAACACCATTCACCGTGCTGATGTAAAACTGAGGCTCTCCAAAAACACATCTGCCATCCAATCGAAAGTCGATGGGAGAGCCTTCGGCAGCATGGCGCTCCAAATTCTGGAGACACTCGATGACTGCCCGGAAGGGCCTACGGTCGGTGGTTCTTTGCACCACCAGCGATTCGGATCGTTCCAACAAACGGTCAAAATCCGCTTGGGTAGGAACACCCGAAAAATGAATCAAAGACCTCCATTGGTGCTGGACCATGGACAGAGCATCGTTCGCAAAATGAGATTGAGACATGACAGAGAATCGTCTGGTGAATACGTGAAGGTTCCCTTAGAAGTTGCCATTTCAGCAGATTATCTTGCACCGCCTTACCTCAAGTATGCCTGACTTGCATGACCCCAAATGGTTCGAGACCTGGTTCGACAGTCCTCATTACCACAAACTATATGGCCACAGAAGCCAAGGGGAGGCCCAAGGCTTCATCTCCCATTTGCATGGGCACATGGGCTGGTCATCTCTTGACTTGCTTGACTTGGCCTGCGGTCAGGGCCGACACGCGGCAGCTGCGGCTCAATTGGGTCATCGCGTTGTTGGAATTGACTTGTCTCCCAACAGCATCGTACAAGCCAAGACCATTCACCAATCGGAGGAGAACCTGTCCTTCCAAGAAGGGGACATGCGCACGTTTGATGCGGGACAATCCTTCGACGGTGTATTGAACCTCTTCACCAGTTTTGGATACTTTGATGAACCTCAAGATCAATTGACCGTCCTCAAGCAAATCAAAAAGCACCTCCGCCCTGGCGGATTTTTGATTCTGGACTTCTTGAATCTCAATAAGTCGAAGAATCAGTTGGTGCCCGAAGAAATCATCGCGCGTTCCGGGACCACCTATCGAATCCAGCGAGAGTTTGGCCCTTTTAACCCCACCATGAAGGGGTTCACAAAAACCATCGCGTTTGAGGAAGGGGGACAAACCCACACTTTTCAGGAGCGCGTGGCGGGCTTGGACAAAAACACCCTTGAAACGATGCTGAGTCAAACCGGATTTTCAATGACCGAATGCTTTGGCGACTATGACCTTTCTCCATGGCATTCGGAAAACTCACCCCGTTTGATTCTTAGCGCAACTGCACAATGATCTCAGGAATTGCACTTCTGCTGGTGACCCTAATCGGCGCCTTTTTGGGAGAGTCAATGGGGCATCTCCTCAAGAAAAATATGCCCTTGCTGCTTTCCTTCGGCGGCGCCTTTTTGTTGGGCCTTTGTTTCCTGCATTTGCTTCCAGAAGCCTTTGCCTCGAATGGACAGGCAGGGTACTGGGTGATTGGTGGCTTCCTGATTCAAATCGGATTGGAGTACCTCAGCAAGGGAATGGAACATGGGCATATCCATGGCAATCGATTCGGCCTGATGGCTTTTGTAAGCCTTTGTTTGCACGCCTTCATTGAATCCATGCCCTTCGGATTGGAACCTGTAGAGATGGCCACCCATGTCCATGACGGCCATCACCACCATCACGAAGGAGCGGGATGGCCATTGCTGATTGGCATCGGACTTCACAAACTTCCCGTGGCCATTGCACTCATGACCATCCTGGAAGCCACCGTTCAATCCCGAGCGAAACGTTGGGGATGGGTCTTGGTGTTTGCTGTGACGCCTTTGGTAGGGATCGCCCTCGCCGGATCTCTGCCACAGGACTCCGCCACAATTGGCGCTTTGAACGGAGTGCTGGTGGGCATCCTTTTGCACATCGCAACCACCATTCTTTTTGAGACCTCAGATGGCCATGAATTCAACGGACGGAAATTCCTGACCGTGATCTTGGGCCTGGCCATGTCACTCATGACCACACACATTCATTGACAAAACGTAACCTGAGGACAAGCTGAGGCGTAGGAGGGGCCAAAGCTTGTAACATGAAGCGTTTTCGCATCCGCATTACCATCAAGAAGTTTGAGCGCATTGAGCTCCATGCCGACCGCTATGGGTTCGACCTCTTTGAGCACTGCCTCAACTGAACATCCTGGCCACTTGGTCATCAACCGACTCGGGACAGCCCGAATATCTCGGTCCTCATCTGCTGAGCCTCAAACAAGGCTTCTGCATTCCATGATTTGATTTTTCCGCCCCATTCCTGAGGCGCACTCATCATCAACTCGGTGGGCAGATTCCCCACCAACTCATCTTTGGCCATTGGGCAGCCTCCATGCCCGCCCAAGGCCCCGTCGAACATTCGACAGCCCCCTTTCCAAGCCGCTTCCATCAGCGGCGTTGCATGCTCCACTCTCCCGTGCAAATGGGCACCCAAACTCAAGCCCGGAAGGGCAGAGGAAACACTTTCAAAGACTTGGGTCACCATGTTGGGCGTGGCCTGACCCACGGTGTCGCTTAACGCCAAGGTTTCCACCCCAAGGTCTGTGTGAAGCCGACCGCTCCATTCGCTCACTAGACTTGGGCTCCACTCATCTCCATACGGGTTCCCAAACCCCATGCTGAGGTAAACGACAACGTCTTTACTCGCCCGCTCTGCAGCATTCCGGATTCCATCCAGTCTGCGCCAAGCCTCTTCGATGCCCCCTCCCGTATTCCGTTGCTGAAAAGTCTCCGATATCGAGAAAGGAAAACCAAGAAGATCTGGGCGCCCATGTTCAATGGCTTCTTCTGCACCCCTCAAGTTGGCCACAATGGCCAAAACTCTCGTGTCTGATTCCGGAAGGGCGGAAAGCACCTGTGCGGTATCGGCCATTTGCGGAATCGCTTTCGGCGAGACAAAACTCCCCGCATCCAAAACGTCAAACCCCACTTTCATCAGTGAAGAGAGGTAAGACACCTTCGTCTCTGTGGGGACAAACTCTGGCAAACCTTGAATGGCATCGCGCGGGCAATCGGTCAATCGCCAATCTTCAAAGGTTTCTTCCATGTTCATGAAACAAAGATTGACACAAAATTGAAACCCCTGAGAATTCCATGCGTATCACCCCACAACCTCGGCTTTCACGGGGCCAACATTCACAACGTCACAACATCATCATGGATCTTCGCACATTCAACCGGCTCCCGCTCGACGAAAAGACGAACCACATGTGGGACCACGGCAATTGCATTTCGCAACGCATGGTCGAGAATCGCTACATCCTGTGCATTTTCGAAATTGACGGGTTCTATGTAGAGGCCATTTACAGCAAACAGAACAACCGTGTGAATGCCATCCTTCCCATCATGGGGATGGAGGCTTGGGAGTCCTATGTTGACCGCGTCATTCGAAGTGTCACGGAGGTGAAGTGAACCAAACGGTGGTGTCCTTTTCCGTGCGAACCTGCACGGCAAAGGAGGTCCATCCCAAATGAGGCCCAATCCAGGTTGCTGAATCTGGCGGCCCAGATGAAACCCGTTCCAATAAGGAGCGGGTTTTCCATTTTAATGGTGCGGCGTCAGGCCTAATTTCTGACTCAAAGACAGCTGATTTTATTCCACTGGTGACCACAACATCACCAGAGCTCAGTTCCCACTGCTTGGGATCCATTTCCATTCCAGCTTGCCAACGCAGCAAAGCGCAAGCCAGCACAGATCCAGCCAAGGGAATTTTGAACCTCGACTTCATGGCCACAGCCAAGAAGGTGAAAGACAACAACACCCATCCTGAGAGGCGCAGCATGCCAAGATCCATGGGCAGCCGAGCAGGTGGGCAAAGTGCGGCGAACCACTCTACACCGGACACGAAAATACTGGCCGCTTGAAACAGGAGCGGGCCGAATTCTTGGGCCCAAGGCTCTGGCAGAACACATTGGATTGCGGACCCCAACATGAACAAAAAACACAAGGGGGAGGCCACCAAGTTTGACGGCAGAAAAGCCAAAGGAAATCGCCCAAAAGCAGGCCAAGCGACAGGAGCCGTAAAAGCAGTGGCCACCCAAGGAATGGCCACCATCGCCCGCCATTTCGAACGTCTGTTCTTGGCACTCAACATCCTTTGACCTCGGTGCCACCAAAGAATGCCTGCCGCAGCAAGAAAACTCAACTGTGCGCCCACGTCCAAGGCGACGAAAGGAGAGCGTGCCAGCAAAATCACTCCCGCCAATGACAACATGGTCAGGCCATCGGTTTTGCGCCCCGCTGCATGACCAATGGCCAAGGCACTGGCCATGATCCCCGCCCTCACGGCAGAGGGTGGAGCCCCACATGCGGAGATATAGAGCCAGACCCCAGGAATGACCAACAACGCATTCCACACGCGTGCGCCGAAAACCAAGTTCAGAATGAACAGGAACGCCGCACTGACCAGCCCCACATGGAAACCTGAAACGGCAGTCAAATGACCCAGTCCAATCGCTGAAAATGCCTTTTTCTCAGCAGGGGACATGGCAGACTTGTCTCCTGTAACCAAACCCTTCAGCCAACCTGAGCCCGGTCCTTCACCCAAACTGTCCTTTGCACGCCGGGTTTGCTCTGCCAACATGCGATGAAGTCGGGACATGTAGCCTTGGCTTGGCCACTGAACAACCTGATCGGCCAAGACCATGCGATGGATGCCTTTGCCTTGGTGAAATCGGGCGGCATCAAATCCCCAGGGCTCAGCAAACTGCGGCCAAGAACGAACAGAACAAAGTGCGAGTCCTGACCATCCGAGTTGGACTGGCTCTTTGCTCACCAAAAGCCAACGCACTCCATCTGGACTGACTACCTGTTGCTCATGCCCTCCAAACTTGCGCTTTGATGCTCCAATGCATTCAAACTGAATCCATGCCTTGGCATTGACTTCTTGATCCGACTGTCCCCTCCCATTGGACGCGCCCAATCCAGTCCCTGCTGAGAAACCGCACAGCGCGGCCCCTAGCCAAATCACAGCGGATGAACGGCCTAGGATCATGGTCAAGCTTCCTAAGAAAAACACCAAGAAGAAGGACACGACATGCGGCCATAAAGCGGAATCAAGGTCGACGCTCAATCCATGAATGGCGCCAAACCAGCAACCCAAGCACAACAAAATGAGAACTGTGGGGCCTCGCATGTCGCGAATGAATGGGCCAAGACAACCCATTGAACCATGAATTCACGGATGCCAACGAAGGTTTGCCAATGTCAACTGAAACGGCTCGATGGAAGGTCGCTCCACTTTTTGGCACCCCTTGCAAAAAAGGCCCACACCACGCTGCCGCTGTACTTTCCGGCAGCGGACGCCGGAGTAGCAACCACCTTTTTGCACGCTTCGATTTCGCTCAAGCGCTTGACCCACATGGTTTTGCTCATTCGACGAAACGCCATATGAGCATCCCACACGGCCTTGAAGAAAGTCCATTTGCCCTCGACAACAAACCGAAGGGCGGCGAGGCCATCCAAGCACTGCCTCACGAGGATGCGCGAACGCACGCCCGGCCTGTGGTCGTTTTTAAGAAGCAAAAACAGGTTGTTCCTGAAATTCAGAAAAGCTTTTTTGGGGCTCTCATGTTGCAAGGTTCCGCCCCCCAAATGGTAGACATGGCTCCGACCTGTCGCTCCCACTGCGAAGCCCCTGTTTTTCAACCGCCAGCACAAGTCAATCTCTTCCATGTGGGCGAAAAAGTCTTCATCCAACCCCTGAACCTCAAACCAAGATTGTGTCCGGATCAGAAGCGCAGCCCCCGATGCCCAAAACACGGCCTTGTCTTCGTCGTACTGACCCAAGTCCAACTCGTTTTGATCGAACATCCGGCCTGCGCAGAACATAAAGCCGTGGCGGTCCATGTATCCACCCGCCGCACCTGCGTATTCGAATTCAGCCCGGTGCTCCACAGCTCGAATTTTCGGCTGAGCGGCAGACCATCCATGCTCTTCACAGGCCGAGCACAGCCCGTCAATCCATCCTGTCGTGACTTCCACATCGCTGTTCAACAGCAAAAACCAATCGGCAGACCATGTCTCGCTGAGCACCTGAAACCCGCGGTTGTAGCCACCCGCAAAACCGCTGTTCTCCTTCAGCTTCACCACATGGACTTCGGGAAAATCTTCTGCCAGCAAAGCCAAGCTGCCATCGGTGCTTCCATTGTCGATCACCACCACACGGTCAGGCGCATGGGTGTGGGCCAGAACAGAAGGCAAGAACCGCTTCAAATGGTCTTCACCATTCCAGTTCAGGATGCCCACTGCCACACGACACTCGACCGCATGGTTGGAACCTTCAGCAGAGGCCAAGCCCGGACTCATCGGGGGTTGAAAAACAGGTCTTCGGGCTCCTCACGGCTGTATGTGTCGCGTTGCCCCAACTGATTGATCGATGTCTGAGACACAGAATGCCCCAACTCTCGGGTGCGCAAAATGCTCAGCCAATCGGCGTTGCGGATTTCGCGGGGGTGATCGCTGTGAAGCAATTCAAAACATTCCCCAACCACTTGAGGGGTGTAAAACAAGAAGCGCCGATTGTTGAATGGACCCGCCTTGTGGTAATGCCAAATCTCATAAGGGTAGTACTGCGTCCCGTTGTGTCTCTTGACAGTGGTATTGGGAGGTCCATAGCGAAGGAGAATCCAACCCATGTCGGTTTCGTGGCCTTGGCGATTGGGGCACGCTCCATATTCCTCGTCTGCAATGGCCACCTCCCGCTGATATTCTCGCCAAGCAACACCTGGGGCATCTGGTTCGCGAGAGACCCAAAACTGATCCAAAAACGACTGTAATGAACGAAGACTTGCGTCTTGCAAAGCGTATTCAATGGACCTTCTTTCTCCAGACTCTGCTATGGGTATCAAGGTTTCTATGGAAGCCAGCAAACTGTCTCGATCCTGATATTCCTGAACAAACGAAGACAAGACAGCCGCGGCTTCGGCATCGTCTTGTACACCAGAACCCAGAACTTCCACAGCCAAACTTCGTGAGACCACTTGCTCTTGGGTTGGGGTCTGGACCTCCACAACCAGATCATAAACGCCAGCGTCTGGCACGGGAATGGTCTCCAACAAAGGCAACACTGGAGCCCCCTTCATCCTGATGTAGCGCTTGGTTTCAGCAATCCAATCTCCATCTGGCGAGGCAAAACCCGCCACCACTAGAAAAGCACTGTCCAAGCCAAAACGGGTGTCGGTTCCATAAAGCTCACCATAAAAAGGCACGGCTTCGGCATCCTCCGAAATGCGCTGGTCCACCAAGGGGAGAACTTCCAACCCCGACCGGGTCAACGAAGTGGGAGGGGAGAGTCCTGGTGCTACCGCTTGAACCAAAAACAAATCACTCACATCTAAAGTCGTCGGCTCATCTACCTCAACCACCATCTCGTGTTTGAGCGGCTCACCATCTACCGCACCAAGGTCCGTGACTTCCAGCTCCAGCACATGGGGGCCTGGAGCCAATGGAATTCTTGCGATGTCCAAGAAATCTCCAGGGACAGGTAAATCATCGGTTCTTGCCGTAGCCTTGCTGAATCCGGCCACATTGCCCGTGCTGTCAAAAGCGACCACAGACCATGTGACCGCGGCACGATAAAGCGTGTCAGGCGAAACCAGCCACTTCACGCCATTGGCGAGAAATTCAGCTTGTAGCTCCAAGTAAGGAGTTCCGTCAGGGGCCGTGAACTGCCGGGTGGCCAATCGCACTCCAGGAGATTGAGCGTGACCCACTTGAAAACCCATGCTGGCAAAAACAACCCCAAAAAGGAGAACCCTCAGCCGCAGGCGACGTAGACAAAAAGGAAAGACTAACTTGACCACTGAGTTCATGATGATTCTGCAAGATAGGACGGCAAAAAAAGGAAGATTGCTTCTCGCAACCTTCTTTGGAATATGCTGCCATCTTCAACTGTTTGCTACGCACTTGGTGGGCGGAGAAATGTTCTACAATCACCTTGGAGGGGACCAGTACGAAGTCCATTTGATCATTTATCGCGATTGCGGCCCCACCAACACCAACGGAACTGGATTTGACTTGTCTGCTGCCATCGGTGTCTATCAGGGTGCCACTCTGTATTCCACAGGCACCATGGACTTGGACTTCAATGCCGTGACCAACATTGACCTCTTGAGCGGAAACCCCTGTGCGGTTCTGCCACCCGGCGTGTGCATCGAACGGGCAGAATACATTTCAACGTTGACCCTGCCAGCAAGTGACCAAGCTTACACCATTGTTTACCAGAGGTGCTGCAGAAATCCACAGGTGATCAACCTTGTCGACGCGACCAACACAGGCTTTACGATGTTCGCGGAGGTTCCAGCTGTGAATTCCGGCCCCGACATTGACACTGAGTCCAACTCATCAGCGCGATTCACAGAGTTGCCCCAAGCCTATGTCTGCCAAGGTCAACCTTTCCAACTCTTCAACTTGGCCACAGACCCAGACGGTGACAGCTTGTTGTATTCTATAGGGGACGTCTTCATTGGGGGGAGTTTTTCTGCGCCCACACCCAATCCACCCACCGGACCTCCATTTCCAAATGTGAACTGGGACAATGGCTACGGCCCCCTGACGCCGCTTGGTTCCGATGCGGCCAGTTCCATCACCATCGACCCCAGCAATGGCACTTTGGTGGCCAGCCCTTCCGTCGTTGGCAAATACACCGTGGGGGTTTACGTGACTGAACTCCGACAGAACGACCTCGGAAATTGGGAGCCCATTGGGAAGGTCATACGAGACTTCACCATTGACGTGGTCCCCTGCGAAGTCCTGTTTCCCGATGTGTCCTGGCCAGATCCATGCACGGGACTGGATGTCTCTTTTGACGTGAATGCCAACACCGGAAACTTCCTCTGGACATTTGGTCCTGACACGGAGACTGACCTGAGTACAGATCAAAACCCCAGCCACAGCTTCGAAGAAGAGGGAGTCTATGACGTGTCCCTCGTTTATGACTTGGGCGGATGTGCTGACAGCCTCACCCAAACCATCACCGTGTCACCCTTTTACTCGGCCGAATTCGATCTGGGTCCCCTTTCCTGCTTGAGTCAAGCTTGGAGTCAGTCCATTGAATACACGGGAGACTTCCCAAGTTCAAGCTCTCTGAGCTGGGTTTTGAACGGAGAAGCCATTGGAGAGGGTACAGAACCGGGAAACTTGTCCATTCCCCCTGGGACGAACACGTTAACAACCGTCCTCACCAATGCATTGGGGTGCGAATTCAATCAGGAGGAAGACCTCGAATTGCCTTCGCTTCCCATCGCGTCCTTTACGCCTTCAGAGCCGCCATGCAATGGGCTGGAAATCGCATACACCAATCTGTCCACCGGTGCAGATGAATTCGCATGGACATTCAACTTGGATGTCAACTCCACTTCAAATGCAGCAGAAAGCCAGCAATCCAATCCCACATGGACCTTCTCTGATTACGGCAACATCCTGACTCAACTCATTGCCCAACCTGGCGAAGCCTGCGCAGACACCTTGGTTCAGGAAATCAGTGTCTTACCCTCCAACCCATTGGTGATGGCTTTTGGGGCCATTGAACCTTTGGCCTGTTCCCTCGAAACCACCGTGGACTTCAACTTCTATGGCGCATATGCGGACCAAGTGGAGTGGGACTTTGGTGCCGAAGGTGTGGCCACAGGAGACACTGTGGTGTTTGACTTTCAAGAGCCTGGACTCTACTCTGTGACGCTCACCATTGAGAACGACACATGCAACACCTTCCTCTCGGAAGACTTTGAAGTGTTCGTGCCCGATTTGGTGTCGGAAGTGGAACTCTTGATTCCCAATGTCATCACCCCCAATGCCGACGGGAAAAATGACCGCTTTAGGGTGGGCACAAAAAGGGTGGACAATGGCGAAGTCATCGCGGTCAATTCCAGTTCATTCACCCAATTCAAGCTCCAGGTGTTTAACCGGTGGGGTGTCCTCGTTCATGCATCTGAGGGAGTAGGGGCGGGATGGGATGGCCGAGTGGGAGGCGAAGTCGCCGCTCCTGGCACCTATTACTACATCTTGGAAGCTGGACACAGCTGCATAGACGAAGACTTGCGCGAAGTGGGCGAGGTCACTTTGATCGTGGACTGACCGCACGCCGAAACCATCGGGTGTGCTCGACCTTGCACAACACAACCCTAAAGGCGTCGTACCATTCAGACACCCCTCTGGACTTGGCTTGACGGTGACCCATGTGTGCTGCCCATGCGTCGACGGATGCTCGGTCTTGCCAATAACTAATGAAGACACCGTCGCGCCCATCGCGCAAAGATTCAAACCCGATGTAACCGCCCATTTGCTCTGCTTCAGCCATCACTTCCACCATGGTCTCACCATAGCCTGGAGGATCCAAGGGACGCTCCGAAATAAATATGCTGGCATACTGCCCAGGCTCGAGCTGAACACGGTCTTCAATAACACCCATGCACGAAAGATCGTGAACCCCATCTTTGTCTCATGAACCCGCCTGGATTCAAGCCTTCCCGAACGCCATACAAGACGATGCAGGAACGCGCGTTGAGCAAACCATGAGGTTTGGACTGCGGGGCCTCACCACCGCTCCATGGGCCCAACACATTGGGCACGGCATCAGCCTCGATGCCATTCGAAGAGTTCTGGAAACCAGCCATGCCGGACTCATTGTCCTTGACTTGCCCGCTGGCCATTCTGGACTGGATGGATGGCCTAAGAACACCTGGGCCCTGAACACCCACACGCGGATCGTGCCTCTGACCCAAGGAGAGGACCCACTTGAACTCTGGCCAGCTCACCGCAGAAAGCAATGGCGCAGAGCAGAACGGGAGGGAAGTGTGGCCGAGATGACCCAAGATGTGGACCTGCTGGTGGACTTGCATCAGGCGGCCCGCCATCGGAAGGGAATCGCCAGCAATGGAACTCAACTAAAAGCCCTTTTGACGGCCTTGCTGCAACAACCCGACACCCATGCTTGGAAAGTGACTTTGTCTACAGGAAAGGTGGTCGCAGGTGGGGTGTTTCATGGTGATGGAAGCCAAACCTGCATCTATGGATTCGGGGGGCAGTTTCGAAGCCAAAAGGCAGGAGAAACCAGCCGAGCCACCGTATTGCTGTTGGGTACGGCCATGCGGCATGCAGCTGAAGCTGGGGCAATGCACTTTGATTTTGGCGGAAGTCAAGACCCCGGAGTAGACCGCTTCTACGCCGAATTTGGCGCAGGTAAACACGAAAAACTAAAGGTGGTGCGCATCCATTGGCCTTGGCGCCTCATCCTCCGATGGGCCAGACCCGACCTGTTTCCCAGAAAATCAAGGCCAGACTGATGCCTTTTTGGCTTCTGGCAAGAATGAAGCCTCTCGTGCCCAGATGTTCATCTGGACAAACTCAGCCTCGGTATAGCCCATGGCATCGCGAAGCAGGCGGTATTCATCCATGAGGCTGATGTTCATGATGCCAGGATCGTCGGTGTTCACCGTCGTTTTGATGCCGGCATCCATGATGTCACGAAAGGGGTGATCCTCGCGGGTGGCACAAACCCCACTCAACCAGTTGGAGGTTGGACACAACTCCAAAACAGTTCCTCGGTCTTTCACAAACTCCAAAACTGCGGGGTCTTCCAGAATGCGCACCCCATGGCCGATGCGATCGGCATGCAACATATCGATGGAGTTCTTGATGTTGAGGGCCGCCCTTGGGCCAGCAGACTCGCCAGCATGAATGGTCACCGCAAAACCTTCTGACTTCGCCTTTTCAAACAGAGGCGCAAAGATTTCAGGCCCCACGGCCATTTCGTTGTCGGCCAAATCGATGGCCAAAAAGTCCGACTTCTTCTCAATGGCAAAGTCCAGCCAATACCGGTTCTCTTCTACCGTTTTGATGCGCTGCAACAGACAAATCAAACCCACCGCCATGGGGAAGTCAGCTTCAGCCCGGGCGATTCCCCGCAGAATGGCCAAGTGCATGGTGTCTGGCTTGAGCGCATCGTGGGCGTCACAGAGAAAACTCGGTGCGTATCTCAGCTCCAAAATGCGAACCCCGTTGTTGTACATGTCCTCACAGCACTCGTAAGTCAAGCGCTCTACCACTTCTAAGGAGTCCAAAAGGTCCCTGTGGCCCAGAAAAATGTTCAGCAATGTGGGGAGGTCGCCAACCGGTTCTGTGATCAACAAATCCCTTCGAAACGATGCTTCATCCATGGACCTGCCCTTGGCCGCCAGAAGTTCCTTCAACAAGGCGGGACGTGCAGTGAGTTCCAAGTGGCAATGAAGCTCCACTTTAGGCAAGGCGAGTAAAGAAGCGTCATCCATGTGACGCATAAAGATAACCTTCGACGGCCACCTGTTCATTTCCACTTCAATGCCACTTCAAAACCAACTCACTCGGCCTCCATCTTCGAATCATGATCGGAATCGGAGCGCGAATCGCCCATCCCAAGTATGGGGAGGGGGCCATTTTTGGAGAGTCAGGCTCAGCTTGGCGGATTTTTTTTCAGGAGCATGGCGAAAAGGAGCTGGCCAAAACCTATGAATCCTATGAAGTCATCGAGGGTGCAGAACCCGTCAGCGGTGGGATTGACCTGGAAGATGTGATCTCGGCTGTGGAAAATGTGTTTGATCAATACCTCGAATCTCCCGACCCCATTCCATTGGGCGACAAATGGGAGGGCGGTGTCATGGAGCTGCGCCCAGGTGAAGAAGGGCTAAAATCCAAAGAGATCCCCATCGAAACCTTCTTCCACAAAATCGTGATGCTCCGAGACCGGCTTCGCGTTTTGGAGCAGAACATCAACAGCAACAGCAGGCTTTCTGACGAAGACAAGGTGAATCTGCAGCAGTATGTCACCCGGTGCTATGGCTCATTGACGACGTTCAATGTCCTTTTCGACCGAAAAGAAGACCATTTCGTGGGCGACAAAAAAGGAGCATGACCGCCGACATCACCTTTCAGCTGTTCAATGCCATGGCGCCTATGTTTTGGTTGGCCTTGATTGTGGCGCCCCGTTCTAAGTTGATCCGTCGGGTCATCCTGAGTGGTGGAGCCGTGGCTATCCTGGCTGCAGGCTATTTCGCTGTGGTCGCTGCCCACTTCAACTTTGAAGGGGCAGACTTCACATCACTCAACGGAGTCATGGCTTTGCTCAATGACCCTTGGGCCATGACTGCAGGGTGGATCCATTACTTGGCATTCGACCTTCTTGCAGGACTTGTCATCACGCAAAAGGGATTGGACCTGAACATCCACCGGCTGGTTATGCTGCCATGCCAATTGGCCACATTCATGCTGGGCCCTGTCGGCGTGGTCCTCTTTGTGCTGGTGGCCAAGGCACACCGAAAGACGTGGTCTGAACTGTCCCTCAATGGGGGAGGGGCTCGGGCCTAAAGAAAAATTTCACCGCAGCTTTTGCGGCACGAAAAAAACGGTCAGGATGCTTTGGGGGTCAACGAATCACCGTGACCATGCCTTGGATGGTCTCAGGGTACTTCCCATGTGTCCAACGGACTTGGACGGAGTAGGCATATTGTCCGTCACGCACAAAGTGCTCGCCGCTGCCACTCTGATCTTGGCCCACCCAGTACTCTTCTGGGTTGGTAGAGGAAAAGACAACCTCTCCCCATCTGTTGAAGACCTCGAACCGGTAGTCGGTGGCGCCGAATGCTTGACCGAAAGGTCGGAACCCGTCATTCAACCCGTCATTGTTGGGAGAAAAGGCATTGGGCACAAAGAGCCTCAGGTCCAGCTCTGTGAAATGAGCCACCACATTGACCGTGCCATCGGCGGGGAGTTCAACCCCCAATTCAGGCGACGCTTTGGATGTCGATGACAATTCACCACTGACTTCCCAGTGGTCAAATTGCCAATCTCCTGCGGGCTTGGCATTGAAGGCTTGTGGCCCGTCCACAACAAAACTGCTTTCCCAATGGTCCGAAACCATGGCCTTGCCCACGACGTCCACAGATCCGGAGCCAGCGGGCATGACATCCACAATCAAGTTGACATGCTCAACGTATTCAAAGTGAGCCGTCACTGCTCCCCCTGTGTCCACCAGAAGGACCGCTGAAGCGGACTCTTCGTCCGGCAGAACCGCATTCGCGTCCCAGCTCCAATGCGTGAAGGTCCACCATTCAATAGGGGTCGCAGCAATGTCGTGTTCCCCATCGAAAAGCTCCACGGCATCGGGGAAGGGACCTTCCACCAATCCGTTCACAGAAATGTTGCCCACACCTGCGGGCTCCACATCGAACACAATCGTTTCTGGCGGAACAGGTACGCCAAAGTGAGCCATGATGGTCACGTCACCCTCCAACAGCAATTCCACCAAAATGTCTTGGTAATCCTCAATAACCAAGTCCCCTGACACCACTTCCCAATACAGGAACTCAGCACCTTCACAAATTTCTTCTGCTTCAAGTGATATCGGCACTCCCGCGAAGTACCAACCTGAAAACGGCACCATGTCTGGTGATATGTCCACGGAATTGAGCTCCACCTCACCGCACCCCTCAATCAACAAGGTCAACGTCACAGGCTCCACATCGTAGCAATCTTCCATGCCCGTCAACACCGTTTCATTGCATCGCTCATCGATGAAGTCGTGGACCTCCTGAACTTGGGCTTGCCAAGTGGCGTAATCTCCGCCCCAGCGGTCCATTTGACGCGGCATCTCTGGGTCAATCACTGCAATCATGCTGTCCAAAACGGCGTGCATGTTGTCGCAGCTGAAATGGGTGTTGCCCAAGTCCGCCCACCGGTTGATGTACGTGGCCCAGAAGTCGTCATTGTCGAGCAAGGCATTCAACACGGGAATGTGTCCCTGCCCACCTACGTCTCCCATGGCTTCAGGGTCGCATGGGTCTGCTTCTGATCCGGTGTCCGGGATGCCCGTGTAGTTCGCGCCATGGCCGAAGGTGTTGTCCATGTCCCAGAGTGCGTAGCGCCAGCGTCGACCATCGCCATCGGGGTTTCTTCCTCTCCACCAGGCCGTGTTCCAGTTCAACCAGTCGGCACAGACCACGTAACTGTTCAGGATGAAATAGTCAATGAGGGACATTTCATTCAACTCCGAGACAGCGCTTTGGTAATTCGCATCGACGGTCATGTCGTTGCCTGTGATGAAGTCAACCAAGGTGTACCAGTCATCTCCGTCGCCATATTCTTCCCAGGTTCCTCCCCATGTTTTGAGGAAGTCGATGTCATAGCGACCCTGGTCGTAGTACTTGTTGGTGAAGTCACTGTCGTCCACCTTTTCTCGGTACTCATATACGCCCCAATACTGCCCGTTGATGTACAGAATACAGCTCTCGTTGGTGCGCTCATCCAAATGAAGGTCTGCAAGGCCACTCAGGGTCTGCACATAGGCATCTCGGATGTGGGCTCCCCCAGAAAATGGGTAGTTGTCATTGGCGGCCGCCTTGAAAATCAGACGCTGGAACTTCCCGCGGTCCGACAAGTGAAACAACTCGGCGTCCACCACATCGTCGTGCCCCATTTGGTCACGTGTGATGTAGTCGAATCCTTTTTGTGGATAAGCGTTCGAGTCGTTTCCGTGCTCATTGCTGTCCCCTTCGGCCTCCACCCAAAACGAGCCGTCCTCGTTAAAGAATTCGATGTGCATGGGCTCGTCACCGAACCACTCGCCATCTTCCAATCCTGGGCCGCTCACACTCACCACGCGAATGGCATGGGAGTCCCCACCAAAGAAGTAGGTGTTGGTTTCTACGAAACTGGGGGCCAAAACTCCTGTTGGATCAATGGCCACCGCACGAACAACAGTGGTCTCAAAAAGCCCGATGGGGGCCACGTAAGGAAGGGTACTGTCATCCGGGCGATAACCATCCAAAGTGTAGTGGATCTCCATGCCCGGGGCTCCAGAAATGGCCAGGGACATGGCGTCTGCATGGTACCCCGGTGCTTCTCCAAACTCAGGCTTGGGTGCATAACCGTCATACATGAAACCGGCCGAGCCTGCATTGGATGCGTTCGGGGTGGGGTTGGTGCAGACTTTCCATCCTGGCGCACCATCCACGTCTCTGGCCCAGCTGTGGTCTTCCTGATTGGTTCCCACGTCAGTGCCATAGGTGTAACTCTCCAAAATGGCTCCAGAAGCATCCGCAAAAACAACAGACTCATCCTTGCATTGGTGTATCCTAAAGTTGGTATTCAAAAAACCACCTGCGTATAGGTTGCCTGCGATGGCTTCACCACTGCAAATGATGGTGAGAAACCCATTTGGAGGAACAATGGTTCCCGCTGGAATTTCAAATTTGGTGGGTTCATCTGTCTTGTCTGACATGTAATACCCACCAAGGTCCACAGGTCCAGCTGTGGGGTTGAAAAACTCCACAAAATCCTCGTTGTTGCCCGCCACATTGAGCGAGTAATTCGAACAGGAAAATTCATTGATGACCACTTGCCCGAGCACAGAACTCATGGGACAAAACACCAGCAGGCATGCGAGAAGGCGCACGGAAAGATTTTGGATCAGCTTCAAGACTCTTGCAAGTTACAGGATTACAACACCTCTGACCCCATTAGGTTGCACCACGCACTGTCCATTGTCACTTCAAGCTGTTCATGAATCGCATGGCTCAGTCACTGCATCAGAACTTGATGGTGGTCAATGGGATGCCCGGATCAATTCACCGAGTAAATCCACATGGGCGGGAAATTGGCCGCGACACCCTTCACCAAGCGCAAATTGAAATCGCAATAGTGCTTTTTCATGATGGGAGGCATGTAGGTGAAAAACCGATAGACGGTCCCTGAGCCTGTCCGATTCAGAAGCGAGGCAAAGAGCACCTTTTTGACCGCTTCAGGCAAAACAAAGGGCAACCCAGACAGCACCAAATCCACCCTTGGCCATCCCCGTTCTTCGATCAATGCGTCCAGCTCGTGAGCGCTGGCTTGCACCACTTCAAAGCGGTCTCCAAAACGGGCCTTCAAATTCGCAACGTACCCTTCGTCCAATTCAATCACCAAGACCTGACAATGGGAGGGAAGGCGGTCAAACAGCTCTTGGGTGAAGCACCCTGTGCCCGGGCCGAGCTCCACCACGTATTCCAAAGACGACAGGTCCAATCCGGTCAACATCGCCCTCGAAGCCACACGGCTGCTCGGCACAACAGATGCGTTGCGAAGAGGATGCTTCAAAAAATTCCAGAGGAATGCCATTCTGCCTTGCAGGGCCATGATCTTCAGAATTAAAGTCTAAAATCAGTTGCAGTTGCTTCCAAATTGGGAGAGCATGGCCAGCACATCACTGACCCCTACAAAACCATCTCCATCCAAATCTGGACAAGAATAACCCGACAGGGTGAACATACAGGAACCATCGTCCCATATGGCCAAGGCGTTGTAATTGACCGCGTCGATGTATGCACAACCAGACTCAGCCAATCCTGTGCACAAAGAAGAAGGGGAGTCTGGATTCGCCAAAGGGGAGAAGTTGGATGCAAATGGATCTGCGCACCCCATGCATGCCGCGCATTCGCCAAAACAAACCACCGGCATCGCAGTCTCCTCAATCCAAGTCATTTGGCGGTGAGCCCCACCACAACCGGGAATGCTTTCCCATGCTGGACCTAAACCGCCAGCGGGGGTGCCAAACCGGAATTCGATGGGGGCATATGCCTGAACAGAAACTGTGGTCTGCCAAGCTCCCCACAACGCTGGATCCATGGCATGCACGACACCATCGACCTCCACCAATGCCGACATCGATGGGTCCGGCATTTGAACCCGAAGGGTGACCGACACCATCACAGGTTCTTCTGGCTCACAAATGTCACAGGTTCCAAAACAAGCCGTTTCAAGAACCATGGATGAGTTTCCCAGCACAAACGTTCGGTTGGTATACACATTGGGTCCATCATAGCTGGTGCTTGTGCATGGCGCGCCCACCGGAAACGTCTCCACCAATCCAGACCAACCCTCTGTGGTGTATTTGAATTGATGCCCTCCACTTGGAAGCAGGAGTATGGTCGACCAAATCCCATCGCCATTGACATCGGACATGGGGGCGCACTCGCCACACCAGTCATTGAATGTCCCGTTCACATAAGCCGTTTGGCCATCAGCAGAAACCCCATTCAACCCCACTGAAAAGGTGACCGCATACAGACAGCTGCCATCGTTTGAAGAGGCCGAAGAATTGTAGTTGCCCGCATTGGGGTCATTGCAACCCGGCCCGCCCAAACCTGGACATGCATCCGGGTTAGAAAAGCAATCCGCATCGGTGACCACACTGGACCAACCAACATCCACATATCGGTTTACAAAGGTGTTTCCTCCGTCTTCCACGGTGATCGTTCCTGGCGCTCCCGAAGAAAACACCTCTTCGACACCTCCCCAACCGTTGATGGTGAAGCGGTATTCATGGAGCCCTTGAGGCAAGTCTAAAGTGGTGGACCAAATCCCATTGCCCTCCTCGGACAATGCGGTGGCGCTTCCAGCCCATCCATCAAACAATCCAGACACATATACTTCGTCGTCAGGCCCCAAGGCTTGGTTGCTCATGTTGACCCTAAAGGTGACAGGCTGAGGTTCTGGCACGTGCTCGTAAACCCGGACCCAGTCCACCTTCATCACCTGTGGAAACTGCGTCGTGCCATCGGGTGATCCAGGCCACATTCCGCCCACAGCTACATTCAGCAACATGTGATAGTCCTCGGCAAACAACCAAGGGGTGGGGCTGACTTGAGTCCGGTCCAAATTGAAATAAACTTGGCCATCCACAGACCACTGAATGTGGTCTGGCCACCATTCCACGGTATAGGTGTGGTACCCTGTGGTCCAATCGTCAGAATAAATCGATCCTCCCAAGGATTGCACATTGTCCACCGCACCCCAATGGGCGGTTCCGTGACAACTTCCCGGGGCATTTCCCACCAATTCCATGATGTCGATCTCACCTGGCCAAGGGTTGTTTTCCCTCAACATCCAAAACGCCGGCCAAATGCCCTGCCCAGTTGGCAAATCAATTCGAGCTTCCCATTTTCCGTGGGTTTGGCTGAATTTGTTTTTGGTCACCATTCTTGAGGAGGTGTAACTGCTTCCAGCAAATTCCTCTTCGATGGCTGTGATGATCAATTCACCATTCTCCACTCGAGCATTGTCGGTGTCGTCAGTGTAATACTGCAACTCACCATTTCCCCAACCCCAAAGTCCCTGGGCAGCGCCTGTTCCAATGTCGTATCCCCACTTATTGGGGTCAATGGAAGTGCCATTGAACTCATCGCTCCAAGACAAATCCCAAGTCTGGGCAAAAGAGACTGAAGTGAGGCTCAGGGCAAGAAAAAAAGACAACAATCTCAGCATAAGGAGGTCATGACGCTTTGGCAATGTACGGAGCAGATGGACCCAGGGTTACCCGCAAGGCTGACCAAAAACCCCAAGAACCAACAACAGGTCCACGACACTGATGATTCCGTCTCCATTCACATCCTCTGGACAAGGAGCCGCCGTTCCTGGGTAGCAAGTTCCTGTGAGCGGGGCGCCATCCAGATTCCATGCCGGATCGATGGGAACACACATGTGCGCCAAAGCCGTTAGGGGCACATCCACCAAGCGTGGGGTGCCCGCATAGTCCCAAATGACAGGGGCTTCATTCGCGCTCCAAGTTGCCCCTTGGATGGTGCCCTGGAGCCCGTTTCCCGAACCATCCAAGGCCAGGGACCCTTGGCCTTCATTCAAAGCCCAGTACCCACGAAGGTCTGCCCAATCCGGATGCGCATCGCTGAGGCTGCTGCAATGCCACTGAGAAATGGCATCCTCTTCCAACACCTTGCCCCAGAATCGAACCTCGGCCAGCTGCCCAGTCATGGCGTATCCTCCGAGGACATCCGCTCCAAAGCTCATTCCGCCACCGACATCCAAGCTCCCGAGAGAAGAGATGTCCGTTTCAGCATTGAACGCGCCGTCGGTGTAGAGGCGCATCATGCCGTCACGGTCAAAAGAAGCAGTTAAGGTGTGCCATTGTCCGTCGGCAACACCGGCCTCGCCATTGGCATCGACCCGATTGGAGCCGTCGCTCACATTGACCTTCCAAGCAGGGCCATTGGGATACTCAAATGAAAACACCCAACCTGGATTCAGACCCGAGTCCCAATCCTTGTTTCCCACCATGGCCACATCCGCAGCCTCCGTCGATCTCAGCCGCATTTCCACAGTGAAATCTTGGTCAGCGCCCACCAGAAAATCCGGATGATCGGCGAGAATGACACGGTCGTCACCCGCAAAACTCAACACCGTCTCAAGCCCCAAGCAGTCTTCGCTTTCAAGGCCAATCCACAAGGTGTCCCTCTCGATCACCTCCACGGGCAGGGTTGGGGAAGAGGCGAGGATGAACACCCTTCTTTCTCCTTCCGAGTTCCCCCCATGAGAGGTGCCGGCCCCACCATGGTCCGTGGTAACCAACACCATCCAATTTTCTTCGACATAATTGGCGCGGCTTTGCAAGGATGACACCATGAGACCCACTTGCTCATCCATCTCTGAAATTGCCGTGAGGTAGGGCGCTGAAGAGGGAGAAAAGCCCGTGCTGTGCCCCGCATAATCCGGATCGTCCAAGTGAACAAAAATCGCATGGGGATCTCCATTCTCAATCTGTTGAACAGCCGCTGCCGCTGCCGCTTCTGCTGAGGAGGTGTTCAATGTCACATCGGCACTGGCCCCAACAATTTGGTCATTGATTGGACCCCACTGACAAATGGAAGCGGTATTCCATTCAGTGTACAATGCTTCGATGCGTTCAAGCCAACCAGGGTATTGCAGGTAATTCTGATTTGAAAAGCTGTTGTCGATCACGTTGTGCTTGCCCGACCGAACCCCACAATGAATGGAAGACCATCCAGGACCACTCATCGTGATGTCGTCGTTCAATGCGTCCAAGGTGGAGAAGCCTTCGGCCATCAGGGCATCCAAATGGGGTGTGGGTGCCTCCACAAGTGCATCGGGTCGCACCCCGTCAATTCCAATCATCAGCACCCTTCCAGCAGGCTGGGCCCACACAGAATGCCCAAAGAACAGGAGGCAGACCTTCAACAAAAATGAACGGGAATTCATGGCACAGAAGTTACAATGCCAAGAAGCCTCCATCGTCACGGCCACAACTTCCCTCACCCTGATGTGCTCAAGAGGAGCATGCCAAGCACCTCCGCCGATGCGGCCATGCAACGCTAAAAACCCCGGCAATTCCATGGAAATGTGGTGGAATGAAAAAACCCAGGCTGTTGAGCCTGGGTTTCTGCGGAGAGAGAGGGATTCGAACCCCCGGTACCTTGCGGTACAGCGGTTTTCAAGACCGCCGCAATCGACCACTCTGCCATCTCTCCAATGGAGGCGCAAATGTAAGAAAGCCAAGCGTGCCTTTTGTCAAGCTTGAAGAATGACCAATGATTATTTTGCCATGGTGAATTTGATTGTGTTGTCTATACCGGTGTTTTTCAGCCTCATCGCCCTCGAGGTCACTTGGGACCGATGGAAAGGATTGGGCCTTTATCGACTGGGAGACACCCTGGCCAACATCGGATGTGGCATCATGGATCAATCCAGCGGATTGTTCTCAAAGGTCTTGTTGTGGGCGCGTACACCGCTGTTTTTCATAGCACTGCACACATCCGAGTTGGAGCATGGAAAGCACCTTGCTCGTTTGGTCCACAGCTTTTGTCATGAGCGATTTGGCCTACTACTGGGCACATCGATTGAGCCATCAAGTGAATGTGCTGTGGATTGGCCATTCTGTGCACCACCAAAGTGAAGATTACAATTTGGGGGTGGCCTTGCGCCAAAGTGTGCTGCAAAAAGTGCTGCTGATGTGGGTGTATTGGCCGCTGGCCATCCTGGGTTTCCCTCCAGAAATCTTCCTGACCTGCATGGCAGCCAATTTGCTCTATCAATTCTGGATTCACACCGAATTGATTGACCGAATGGGGCCCTTGGAATGGGTGCTGAACACGCCATCTCACCACCGGGTGCACCACGGGCGAAATCCAGAATACATTGACCGCAATCACGCCGGGGTCTTTATCATTTGGGACCGGATGTTTGGCACCTTCCAACAAGAACACGTGAAGCCCACGTATGGGGTCACTTGTCCCACGGATTCATTCAATCCTGTTTACGCCCAATGGAAGCCTGTGGCCGATTTGTGGAAGACCCTCCGCACGATACCCGGATTTTTGGACAAGGTTCGATTCTTGTTGGCGCCACCGGGATGGTTTCCAGACAGCATTGGAGGTCCCCAAAGTCCACCTGCCATTGTTGGCGAAGAACAGAAGTTCAACCCGCGACCGTCCGGGCGACTGGCAGTGGTGTTGATCGGCAGATGGGGAATGCTCTTGGGCATTGCCCTCCTGGCTCTTGAAAACAAAGACGTCATTTCCTCGCTTGAACTCGCTTGCACCTTGATTTGGGTGTTCAGTGCACTCGCAGCAGTCGGCGAACTTTGGAACCGAGGATGGAGCAGGGGAGGACTGGCCTTGGCTTGGGTGGTGGACTTGGCCTTTGTACCCGTCGCCGTCCTTCTTGCAGGCGGTCTTGGATGGGGTTATGCTCCCAAAGTCCTGTTGGCCTTGTTGTCAGCTGCAGCCACTGCCTGGGCACTTTGGGCATCCAAAAAACGATAGGTGACCCAGAGCTTCCAACCCACGACCGCTTTGTCCAAAGGGGACAACCTCGTCAAATCACCTCGGCGATAAACCTTGGGGAGAACCGAACGGTTTAAGCCACTGAGAAATCGAAACCACTGAAGTCGCATGGGTCTATCTGGGGGTAATGTGCATGCAATTGCCTTCCGGAATCACCAGGATTCTCCCTTTTTCCTGCATGTCTTGCAAAATGGTTTGCAGCGCCCACGAGGGACCTCCGCAGGTGACCTTCTCACTTGGACGATCAATGAAGGCCACATCGAAGCTGGCTCCATAGTTGTGCGTGCTTTGGCCATTGTACGCATTCGCATTGCGCCTTCTCAATCGACTCTGCTGTTTCTGCGTGCGGGTTAAGCTGGTGATGCGGATGCTGGCACCTTCGTCTGCTGTTCCTTCCATGGCATCGGCAAAACGCCCGGCCATTTCCTCGAGGGTTCTTTTGGCAGAGGCCAAAAGGAATGGCTCGCTGTGGTTAAGCCGGCCCAAATGGTAGCCCCGTCCCACTGCGGGCACACGCTTCAAATCGCCGCGTTCTGTACCCGCCACCAATTCTGCTTGGCTCTTTACAAAAAAGCTACCCGGAAGTGTCCTCGCTCGTTTTTGATGGCTGGTATATGGGTTCCGCGCCAACTTCATGGTGTGTTTGGAACAAGAACAAGGAGCGATGTTTTGTCTTGGCAAAGGGCCAATAGGGACGGGGGACACCGAAGAGGGTTCAGGCGAAGTCACCGTTTCGTTCTCTTCAGCTTCGACAGGCGTCGTTGCTTCATCCGTGGGCGCTTCAATCAAGTCAGACACACTTCCATCAGCATCCTGCTGAGGCTGATCGTTGACCAAAGAAACCGAGACCAAGCCCTCAGAGCTTTGGTCATTGTAGCCCTCTCCATCTGGAACCACGTTGGCCAGACCCAACAAGCCCATCATTAAAACACCAGAAACAGCACCTATTCGGTCCCAACGAAGTCGCTTGCGAGTGCCTTTCTGCATGACGGGCAAATTGGTGGAGAAAATCGCCCCTTATCAATCAGCAGTTTTCATTCGTCAACCCCACAATGTGCAATTCATGCTCGGCCTTCAGCCTGCTTTGAATTTGGCAATGGCTTGACGTGTGAAATCAGAGAGCACCAAGCGGCCAGAAATTCCTGCCCGTTCCTTCAGCAGGGCATCCCAACCCTCGGTTCCGGCCCAAACATTTTTCTTGAGCTCCATCATGGCTTCGGGGTTGGATCCGGCCAACTTTCCAGCCAAGGCTTCCACACCTTCATCCAAGAAGAAATGTCTTCGTAGACCCCAGCAAACAAGCCGCGATTGGCAGCCCATTCAGCCGTGCGCCACGATGTGGCATCTATGGCCAATTCGCTCATTCCAGCCACCCCCAGTTTGCGTTCAACCGCAGGCCCAACCACGAATGGCCCGATGCCAATGGCGAGCTCACTCAGCTTCACCGAAGAATAGCGTGTGGCCAAACAGTAATCTGTGGCTGCTGCCAATCCGACTCCGCCACCCACCGTCTTCCCTTGAACGCGTCCGATGATGAACTGTGGAATCGAGCGCATGGCGTTGATCACATTAGCAAAACCCATGAAGAAGGCCAAGCCTTCATCAGGAGTGGAAATGGCCACCAACTCATCAAATGAAGCTCCGGCGCAAAACGCCCGGTCACCGGCAGAGCCCAAGACCAACACCCGGACCTCTTCCCGTTTGCCCAACTCCAAAATCGTTTGAGCCAATTCGGCCAAAACTGCACCTGGAAGACTGTTGGAGCGCGGATGTGCGAAGGTCACGTAAGCCACTCCGCGGTCATCCACGGAGCAAGCCACGCCTTCAGAAAGAGCGGCGTCCAGCATCAACGCTCAGCGATGGGCTTGACAGGACGCTCATTGTGACCCGTGTAAACCTGACGAGGTCGACCGATGGGCTCTCCGTTTTCGTTCATCTCCTTCCATTGGGCGATCCAACCGGGAAGACGACCCAGAGCAAACATGACGGTGAACATCTCGGTGGGAATCCCAGAGCGCGGTAAATGATGCCGCTGTAGAAGTCCACATTGGGGTACAAGCCTCGCTTCACGAAGTATTCGTCCTTCAACGCCACAGCTTCCAATTCTTTGGCAATTTCCAAGACGGGGTCGTTGATGCCCAGCTTGGCGAGCACCTCGTCCGCAGACTTCTTGATGATCCGCGCGCGGGGATCAAAATTCTTGTAGACTCGGTGGCCAAAGCCCATCAAGCGGAAGCTGTCCGTTTTGTCCTTGGCCTTGTCAATCCACTTTTGCAAGGTCCCCACCATCGGCCTTGATCTGCTCCAGCATTTCGATGACCGCCTGGTTGGCTCCACCGTGAAGCGGGACCCCACAAGGCAGAGATGCCTGCAGAGATCGAAGAGTAGAGGTTGGCCTGCGAGCTGCCCACAATGCGCACCGTGGACGTGCTGCAGTTCTGCTCGTGGTCTGCGTGAAGAATCAGCAGCTTGTTGATCGCGTCATTGATCACAGGGTCGATCTCGTAATCGTCTGTGGGCAGCCCGAACATCATGTACAGGAAGTTCTCCGTGTACGAGAGGTCGTTGGCGGGATACACCGTCGGGTGTCCCATGTTGTGCTTGTAGCACTGGGCAGCCAGGGTTGGCAAGCTTGGCGATCAGCCGGTGAATGGTCATGCTCGATGTCCTCTACAGAACGGTTGGGATCCTGGCTGTCGGGATAGAACGTGGACAGGGTAGAGGCCATGGCAGCTCAGCATGCCCATGGGGTGCGCGCCCAAAGGGAACGCATCAAAGAACCGCTTCATGTTTTCGTGCACCAGCGTGTGCATGCGAACGCTGCTCCTGAAACCAGTCCAACCGCTCTTGCTGTGGCAAGTCGCCATAAATCAACAGGTAGGCAACCTCCATGAAAGTGGTGTTCTCAGCCAGGTCCTCAATGGAGTAGCCGCGGTAGCGCAAGGATGCCTTCTTCACCATTCAAAAACGTGATGGCACTGGTCGTGGCCCCTGTGTTCTTGTAGCCTTTGTCCAGAGGTGATCAGACCGGATCTGGCCCCGCAAGCTTTGAAATGTCCAGGCGCCACTTCACCTTCCGTTCCACGGACACACAGGCAGTTCAACTTCCTTGTCTTCGAATGTCAGGCGCGCGGTATCGCTCATCGTATCTACGTTCATTGCGTGGCGCGAAAATACACGCCGGCCCGCCTTCTTGCGAGAGCGGGCCGGAAGTCTTTGTGGATTTCACCGGATTTACCGGTCGCTTATTGAAAGGTCGGGGTGAAAGAGACGCTGGAAGGCGTCCCATTCTTCCTGAGACGTCCCCGGCACGCCATGCGTCATCGAAAGAAGCGGAGGTACAATTCAATTGCTGGGGCTTTTGTACCCACTGATGGGCGCGATCATCTCCAACTCTTCGTCCAAGTAAACAATGGTGGGGTAGGCCCTCACCTTGAATGCCCGGCTCAACTCGTGCACACCATTGCGCCCGGCTTGTTGGGGACATACGTGGGTTGCTAAAGGTCTTGCCCTTGAACTCCACAGGGTCTGGGCCTTCGGCGTCAAACTTGACCGCGTAGAAGTTCTCGTTGATGTATGAAATCACATCCGCATTGGTGAAGGTGTTGCGCATCATCATTTTGCACGGACCACACCATTTGGTGTAGACATCAATCATGACTTTTCGCGGCTCTTTGGCCTGTGCAGCCTCAAGTCGTTGACCGAAATCCATTGATGGCAGCGCCCTTGCGAGAACAGTGAAGCACTGGACGCAAGCAGGAGAACACTAAAACGAGGGACGCATCATGCTGTAAATATCGCACAACAAAGCAACCGCCCCAATGGCACGAAGGCACATTGGGGCGGTAAAAGAGGTGAAAAAATCGCCAAGCGCTCACGCACGCCGTGCATCAACTTGTTCAGGGGCTTGTTCAAGCACGGCAATGAGAACCGCAAAGCCAACCAAGACGAATCCCAGGGTGGAGAAGACATCCACGTATTGGCTCAGTCCAGCTGTCTTCATCTCCAACTCAGACAGGTCTGCACTGGCCACTTCGCCGCCACCGTGACCACCCGGTAAGGGTGGCGATCAAACCACCCGCATAGTTGGCAATGGCGAAACTCAAGAACCAACCTCCCATGGCCGTTCCTGCAATGTTCTTTGGGGCCAGCTTCGTCACCATGGACAAGCCAATGGGTGAGAGAAACAGCTCACCCGTGGTGTGCAGCATGTACAGGAACAACAGCGTCAACAGCGGCACCATGGCGGTGGATTCATCCACAAACTGCAGGCCGATGATGGTCACCAAGAAGCCCAAGCCCAACTGCAGAATGCCCAGGGCAGAACTTCATGGGAATCGAAGGGTTCTTGCCAATGGCGTCCAACCGCACCCACATCCATGTGAAGATGGAACCGAAGAGCACGATAAAGAAGGGATTGAAGAACTGCGTCATGGACGCGGGCATTTCCCATCCCATGATCATGCGGTCCACATTGCGGTCGGCAAACAGCGTCAATGATGTGCCGGCCTGCTCGAAACACGCCCAGAAAATCACGTTGATCACCATGAAGATCACCAGCGCCACCATGCGGTCGCGGTGCATGGCACCTTCGGCCTTTCCAGCCTTGATCAGGCTCATGGCCACATAGACAAAGAGCAAGGTCAGCAACACCGTCATCAGCGGAAAAGTGAAAGCACCTTCGCCCTCGCCGATTTGAAACGTGTTCTTGAGAATCAGGACATAGCAAATCGGGAATCAACAGGAGCACAGAGCCCACCGTGATGAGCTGGTACATCTTCATGCCCCATTTGGTCTCCAGTCCGGCCTCGCGGATGTCCAACCAGGGGCGGCAGAATAATTCTCGCGGCCCAACCAGAAAGATGAGCAGACCGAGAAGCATGCCGATGCCCGCCAAGCCGAAGCCGTAGTGGAAGCCGTACGTCTCCCCACGTAGGCCACCACCGTCGTGGCCAGCAATGCGCCCACGTTGATGCCGATATAGAAAATGGTAAACCCGAGTCCCTGCGGGGTCGTTGTCCTCGTAGAGCTTGCCTACGATGGTCGAAATGTTGGCCTTGAAATACCCATTGCCAACAATCAACGCCCCCATGCCAATCAGCAGGAACATCTCATTGCCGCCCAAAATCAAGAACTCCCCACAGCCATGAAACAGGCACCGAGCAAGATGGCATAGCGGTACCCAAGTATTGGTCCGCCAGACGGCCACCCAAAACAGGGGCCGCATAAATCAAGGCCGTGTAGGCCCCGTACATCAGGCTGGCTTCAGAGTCCCCTTTCATCAGGGACTTCACCAAGTACAA